>NZ_LT629693.1:2925000-3225784 GCF_900099825.1 Bradyrhizobium ottawaense
CAGCTTGCTTCGTAAGATCAACCCGATGGCGAGGCGGTCAAGCTTCACCAAAAAGATCATTTACAACTCACTCACCTCACTCATCTTGCGATGAGTTCGATGCGCGAGCGCCGAAATGACCTGGAGATTATGAATTGGATTCCGCAAATTGCTTTGCAGATCCAAAACTCGGATCAATCTCCTCTTTACGATGTCAGAAATCCCGCACGCACATCCCGTAGGATGCGACATGCGAAGTGATGTTTCGCGGACGATGTTTCGAAGCGCCTTGCTGAAAGCAGAGCATCGGTCTTCAATTCCATCTGGTGGAGCCAGACGGGATCGAACCGACGACCTCATGCTTGCAAAGCACGCGCTCTCCCAGCTGAGCTATGGCCCCGTACCAGAAGACGAATGCTTCGCACTCGATCAAAGTGGTGGGCCTGGGAAGACTTGAACTTCCGACCTCACGCTTATCAAGCGCGCGCTCTAACCAACTGAGCTACAAGCCCTAACGCTTTTCCCTTGATAGGGCTCAGCGACTTGCTCGCGCGCAATCGGCTCGCGCCAATGCATCGCACCAGCGCAAGACTCATCGCACAGCGCAAAGTCCTGGCGCGTGTTCGTCCGCGAAGAAAGAGAAACGTAGACGGCGAAATCCCGCCAATGCAGCTCAACAATCCTGACGATCGTTGGCCACTGATGTTTCTAAAACGATCCGATAGTTAGCCGAAGCTAAGCTGAAGGATCATCCTTAGAAAGGAGGTGATCCAGCCGCAGGTTCCCCTACGGCTACCTTGTTACGACTTCACCCCAGTCGCTGACCCTACCGTGGCCGGCTGCCTCCCTTGCGGGTTAGCGCACCGTCTTCAGGTAAAACCAACTCCCATGGTGTGACGGGCGGTGTGTACAAGGCCCGGGAACGTATTCACCGTGGCGTGCTGATCCACGATTACTAGCGATTCCAACTTCATGGGCTCGAGTTGCAGAGCCCAATCCGAACTGAGACGGCTTTTTGAGATTTGCGAAGGGTTGCCCCTTAGCGTCCCATTGTCACCGCCATTGTAGCACGTGTGTAGCCCAGCCCGTAAGGGCCATGAGGACTTGACGTCATCCCCACCTTCCTCGCGGCTTATCACCGGCAGTCTCCTTAGAGTGCTCAACTAAATGGTAGCAACTAAGGACGGGGGTTGCGCTCGTTGCGGGACTTAACCCAACATCTCACGACACGAGCTGACGACAGCCATGCAGCACCTGTCTCCGGTCCAGCCGAACTGAAGAACTCCATCTCTGGAGTCCGCGACCGGGATGTCAAGGGCTGGTAAGGTTCTGCGCGTTGCGTCGAATTAAACCACATGCTCCACCGCTTGTGCGGGCCCCCGTCAATTCCTTTGAGTTTTAATCTTGCGACCGTACTCCCCAGGCGGAATGCTTAAAGCGTTAGCTGCGCCACTAGTGAGTAAACCCACTAACGGCTGGCATTCATCGTTTACGGCGTGGACTACCAGGGTATCTAATCCTGTTTGCTCCCCACGCTTTCGTGCCTCAGCGTCAGTATCGGGCCAGTGAGCCGCCTTCGCCACTGGTGTTCTTGCGAATATCTACGAATTTCACCTCTACACTCGCAGTTCCACTCACCTCTCCCGAACTCAAGATCTTCAGTATCAAAGGCAGTTCTGGAGTTGAGCTCCAGGATTTCACCCCTGACTTAAAGACCCGCCTACGCACCCTTTACGCCCAGTGATTCCGAGCAACGCTAGCCCCCTTCGTATTACCGCGGCTGCTGGCACGAAGTTAGCCGGGGCTTATTCTTGCGGTACCGTCATTATCTTCCCGCACAAAAGAGCTTTACAACCCTAGGGCCTTCATCACTCACGCGGCATGGCTGGATCAGGCTTGCGCCCATTGTCCAATATTCCCCACTGCTGCCTCCCGTAGGAGTTTGGGCCGTGTCTCAGTCCCAATGTGGCTGATCATCCTCTCAGACCAGCTACTGATCGTCGCCTTGGTGAGCCGTTACCTCACCAACTAGCTAATCAGACGCGGGCCAATCTTTCGGCGATAAATCTTTCCCCGTAAGGGCTTATCCGGTATTAGCACAAGTTTCCCTGTGTTGTTCCGAACCAAAAGGTATGTTCCCACGCGTTACTCACCCGTCTGCCGCTGACGTATTGCTACGCCCGCTCGACTTGCATGTGTTAAGCCTGCCGCCAGCGTTCGCTCTGAGCCAGGATCAAACTCTCAAGTTGGACTTGAAACTTTAAACCGGCTGATCACAACGTTTGACGAGGTCCCACCATTTTTTGCCAGCCGAAGCTGACAAGCTGCCTGCGATTCACATCGCGGGCAACGATGGTGTAACCTATGTAAACGTGTACCGCCGAAGTCTTTCGTCCGGCCCCAACACTTCAATACTTGCGTATTCAAGTAATCGAGGCCCGCAAGGACTCCGCCGTCCACGTTTCTCTTTCTTCATCTTCACTTGTCAAACAGCCCGGGATCGCTGGGATCCCACCCTTCCACTTCTGGAAGGCTCCGCTACACCCTCATTCCGACGACAAATAACAACCGATTGTTATCGGCTGTTTGAGTCACTCACCGTAATGAGGAGCTTCACGGGCACGACCAGATGCCTTGGCCTCAGAGCCAATGCATCGCCGCGCTCAGTGGCCGGGTTATAGGCCCGCCCTATCGGACCTGTCAACAGCCATCGTCAACAAATTGTCGCATCATGTGGAAGAAATTTTCGGCGCCCAGAAGTCCCTATATTTAGGGCCTTTGCGCCGCACTTGAGCCACAATCCTGCGACGTTCTGACGATATGGTATGCATCGAAGCACCGGATGCCAGTGGGGGCTGCCGGTGTCGATCTACCAGGGCGATCTTCTTTCTACCCGGGAATGGCGATTTTCACGTGAACCCGTCGCCTTTCCCTCGCGGCCGAGAACTTCGAGAGATTTGCACACCATTGACGTTCGAGACTCCGGCCGGTCTTCTTCTGGCCTCTGATTCCCGAATATTTATGCGTGCGGCACGCCATGCTCCGGGATCGCTCCCGATAAAGGGGCGAACAATGCGGTTCTGGAACGGGCGAAGGTCTTGTCGAATGTGGATGGAATTTGGGGGGATACGGGGTTGAGCCAGAAGGCGTCACGCGGGAGCGGCTATGGACGCGAGACCGGGATCATCGATCTCGGTCACGAGCCGCCACTTTCCGTCGATGGCTCCGAGGCCGCGGTAATCGATCGCCGCCGCGTCTCCGTACAATGGTTTAGCGGCACTATCCTGACTGGTCTGTGCGGCGCAGCTCTCATCGGCGGCGCCGTTTTTGCGTCGCTCGACGGCGAAATGACCTTTGCCAAGGTTCCGGAACGCGTCGAAGGCGCCTTGCGCGGCGCGTTCGGCGCCAACGACCGCACCGTCAGCCTGCACAAGAGCGACCGGCTGCCGCCGCCCGGCGAATCCAGCGCCTCGCGCAACGTGGTGCGGGTATCCACCGTCACCCGCGTCGGCAACCGCGACGTCATGCGGGTGCGGCCGTTCATCCGCATCTCCGGCAACCTGTCGATGACGACAAGCGACCTTTCCGCGAAAATCCCGCCGTTCAACGCCCAGCGCATGCTGACCGATGTCGGCAGCGCGGCGCCGGCCGCCTCCGACGATTCGAACACCGCCGACGCCGCCGAACCCGATGCCGAGGTTTCCTTCGTCACCAAGGACCTCGCCACCGTGCTGCCGAAGGCAAAACTCGCGGCCGTGGTCGCGCTCGACGAAATCCTGCTGCGGGTGCGCGACGCCGCAAACTGGCGCGGCGCCGGCGCCGGCGTGCGCTACACCGCGCTCGCCAACGCCACGGCCGACGCCAGCGGCGGCCAACCCGATCTCAAGCTCGCTTATGCCACCGAGGGCAACGTCTCTGATCCCTATGCCGGGTTTGAAACCCGCGTGGTGCCGGAAAACGTCACCCTGCTGGCCAAGACCAAGGAACAGATCACCGGCGGCAATCCCTCCGGCGAACGCGTTCATGTCGTGAAAAAGGGCGATACCGTCACCTCGGTCCTGCGTGATCAGGGCGCCACCCCCGATGAGGCCAAGGCGATCGCGGCCACCCTCGGTCCCCGCGGCCGCGATGGCGGCCTGAAGGAAGGCCAGAAGCTACGGATCCTGATGGCGCCGGCAAGCCCCGGACCCGGGGTCCGGCTGCAGCCCTTTCGCGTGATCGTCGCCAACGACACCACCATCGAAGCCGTCGCCGCGCTGTCGGACATCGGCAAATATGTCGCCGTCGACGTCCAGAGCATGAATACTATCGCCGAGCCCGCCGACAGCAAGGACGACGACGATGATGATGACGGCACCGGCGTCCGGCTCTACCAGAGCATCTACGAGACCGCGCTACGCAACAAGGTGCCGGCAACCGTCATCGAGGACATGATCCGGATCTACTCCTACGACGTCGATTTCCAGCGCAAGGTACAGCCCGGCGACTCCTTCGACGTGTTCTATGCCGGCGAAGACGAAGGCGCGGCGATCACCGAAAAGACCGAGGTGCTGTTCGCGGCCCTCACCGTCGGCGGCGAAACCAAGAAATACTACCGTTTCCAGACCCCCGACGACGCCGTGGTCGACTATTACGACGAGACCGGCAAGAGCGCGAAGAAGTTCCTGGTCCGCAAACCCGTCAACAACGCCATCATGCGCTCGGGCTTCGGCGGAAGGCGCCATCCGATCCTCGGTTACGTCAAGATGCACACCGGCGTCGACTGGGCCACCTCCTACGGCACGCCGATCTTCGCTTCCGGCAACGGCGTGCTCGAAAAGGTCGGCCCCGAGGGCGGCTACGGCAAGTATATCCGCATCAAGCACAACAACGGCTACGAGACCGCCTACGGCCACATGTCGGCCTTCGCCAAGGGCATGGAACCCGGCAAGCGGGTACGGCAGGGCCAGGTAATCGGCTTTGTCGGATCGACCGGCCAGTCGACCGGACCTCACGTCCACTACGAAATTCTGGTCAATGGTCGCTTCGTCGACCCGCTGCGCGTCAAGCTGCCGCGCGGCCGCTCGCTCGAGGGGCCCATGATGGCGGGCTTCGAGAAAGAACGCGATCGCCTCGATGCCCAGATGAGCAACCGCGGCAATGCCGCGCGCGTCTCCGATGCGACCGGTACGGCCGGCGCACCGCCGGTGCGACAGGTCAGCAACCGCTGAATTTTCGATAAGATCCTGACGAACTGAAATCACCGGCCCACGATGCCGTGTGTCGATTTTGTGGCTGCGGCACAGTGGTTTTCGCGACAGGTTTCGTTTGCCAAACCGTCATCCTGGACGAATACTCTCCCCCAAAATCAACGGGAGGTAGCGTCATGACGAGCAGGCTTGCATGCAGCACGACTGTTGCTGCGATTATTTTCTGTACCACCACGATCAGCGGCGCTTCGGCCCAGACCTATGAGGTCACGCAACTCGTCCCCGGTTCGGCTTTCCATGGCGTGCACGGGCTCGGCATCGACAAGTCCGGGCGCCTGTTCGCCGGCAGCGTCGCGGGTGCCGCGCTCTACGAGGTCGATCGCGCCAATGGCACGGCAAAGATTGCGATCCCGACGCCGGAAGGCATGGCCGACGACATCGCTTTCGCCCCCGACGGCACCATGGCGTGGACCGGCTTTCTCACCGGCGACCTCTACGCGCGCAAGGGCGACGGCCCGATCAAGAAGCTCGCCTCGGGGCTATCAGGCATCAACTCGCTCGCCTACCGCAAGGACGGAAGGCTGTATGCGACGACCGTCTTCCTCGGCGACGCCCTCTATGAGATCGACGTCGAGGGCGTCAAACCGCCGCGCAAGATCATGGAGAAGATGGGCGGCCTCAACGGCTTCGAATTCGGGCCGGACGACATGCTGTACGGCCCGTTGTGGTTCAAGGGCCAGGTCGCCAAGGTTGACGTCGACAAGGCCGAACTGACGGTGGTTGCCGACGGCTTCAAGGTTCCGGCGGCGGTCAATTTCGATTCCAAGGGCAATCTCTGGGTGGTCGATACCGCGCTCGGGCAACTGGTTCGGGTCGATCCCAAATCCGGCACCAAGAAGATGGTCGCACAGCTCAAGCCCTCGCTCGACAACCTCGCGATCGACGACAAGGACCACATCTTCGTCTCCAATATGGCCGATAACGGCATTCAGGAGGTCGATCCGGAAACCGGCGCCGCCAAACAGGTAATCTCAGGCAAGCTGGCGCTGCCCGGCGGTATCGGCGTGGTCTCCGACGGGGACAAGGACACCATCTATGTCGCCGACGTATTCGCCTACCGCACCGTCGACGGTACCACCGGCGAAGTCTCCGAGCCCGCCCGCATGCATGCCGACGGCGTGACGCTGGAATATCCGATGAGCGCCACGGCCAAAGGCAACGACGTGCTGCTGTCAAGCTGGTTTACCGGCACGGTGCAGGTGATCGACCGCAAAACCGGCAAGACCACCGAGATGCTGCACGACTTCAAGGCGCCGCATGATGCCATCAGGCTCAGCGACGGCAGCATTCTGGTCAACGAGCTCGGCAGCAAATCGCTGATCCGCGCCTCAGGCGAGCACGGCAAGGACCGCACGGTCGTGATCGGCGGCCTCGAAGGTCCGGTCGGGCTGGTCGCGGGATCCGGCGGCGCGGTCTATCTGACCGAAGCCTTTTCCGGGCAGGTGTCGAAGGTCGAAAGCAACGGCGAGAAGACCGTGGTCGCCAAGGACCTGAAAATGCCGGAAGGCATCGCGCTGGCGCCCGACGGCAAGCTGGTCGTCGCCGAGGTCGGCGCCAAGCGCATCGTCCAGATCGATCCGGCGAACGGCACCGTCACCGAGATCGCCGCCAATCTGCCGATCGGCCTCGCCGGCGCCCCCGGCGGATTGCCGACCAACATCCCGACCGGCGTCGGCGTCGGCGCATCGGGGGTGATCTATTTCTCGTCCGATATCGAAAACGCGATCTACAAGATCACGAAGAAGTAGCCGAAGCGTATCGGCGACCTCAAATCGCCGGTCATCCAGCACACGCCGCCGCCCCGGTTCCGTCACGGGCGCGGCGGCGCGTTCCGCAGGAACACAGTCTTGCACTCCTTCAGGAGCTGGCCGTCCGGCACGGACCGCGACCGCCCGGCTCATTTGTTTCATCAAATGTTCCGCTATCGTGGAACCCAAACGGCCGGTCCCCCGTTAATTTCCGTTGGCAAATCTTCAATGGAGGATGTGTCATGGAAAATTGGACGAATGCAAAATTGTGCGACGTCGCCAACCTTGTCCTCGGCGCGATTCTGGTCGCTTCGCCGTGGCTATTCGGCTTCGCCGCCGGAAGAGTCTCCGAGAACGCCACCATTTCCGGCCTGGTCATTGCGATTCTTGCGATCGCAGCGCTGGCTGCGTTCGCGGTCTGGGAAGAGTGGCTGAACCTGGTCGTCGGATTGTGGACGCTGGTATCGCCTTGGGTATTGGGCTTCCAGGGAACCACAGCCATGACGGTTCATGTGCTGATCGGCGCCGCCGTGGCGCTGCTTGCGGCGATCGAAATCTGGATGATCACCCAGAACCCGCCGCGGCTTACCACTGGCCGATGAGACGTTTGCGCGCCCGGTTCGCCGTCATCGACGGCAGGCGGCGCAGCCTCACGGAATGAGCAGCCATGAAACGCGTTACTCGGGACGATGTTATCAAGGCGATCAGCGGAGCTGACGATGTCACCATCGCTCAGATCATCGGGATCGGCGCGAGCGTGGACGAGCTGGCAGAAGCCCAGGCCTGGATGATTAATGACGAGCCGCTGCTGAATGCCGGCAAACCGCTCGCAACCGGCCGCGTTCGCGAACTGGTCGATATCCTCTCTGAGCTTGAGCCGAGCGAGGATGAGGATGACAGGGGCGGCCCGGCGATCGGCAGCCCGACAATCGATCAGGCCTGACGGAACAGCAAACCCGCCTGGATGCACCCTGTGCTGACAGGATGCATCCAATCGCCTGATCGATTGCCTGACACTTGGCCTAACACTTGGCCTAGTTCAGCTTCCGTTTCGGGACCGGCGCCTCGAATGGCGCGATCTCGGCGGTTTGAGGCGCCTTGCCGTTGAAGGTCAACACGTTGCCCTCGGTAGAGATCACGACGCGATCGCCATCCTTGACCTCGCCGGCCAGGATCATCTCCGCCAGCGGATCCTGCAGGCTGCGCTGGATCACCCGCTTCAGGGGCCGGGCGCCATAGGCGGGATCCCAGCCCTTGGCCGCCAGCCAGTCGCGCGCCGCGGCATCGAGCGTGAGCACGATCTTGCGCTCTTCCAGCAGCTTCTGCAGGCGAGCGAACTGGATCTCGACGATCCGGCCCATCTCGCTCTTCTGCAGGCGATGGAACAGGATGATCTCGTCCACACGGTTGAGGAACTCGGGCCGGAAATGCGCACGCACCGTGCCCATCACCTGCTCGCGCACTTCGGAGGTGTCCTCGCCTTCCGGCTGGTTGACCAGGAACTCCGAACCGAGGTTCGAGGTCATGATGATCAGCGTGTTGCGGAAGTCGACGGTACGGCCCTGGCCATCGGTCAGGCGGCCGTCGTCGAGCACCTGCAGCAGCACGTTGAAGACATCGGGATGCGCTTTCTCGATCTCGTCGAACAGCACCACCTGATAGGGCCGCCGCCGCACCGCTTCGGTCAGCGCCCCGCCCTCGTCGTAGCCGACATAGCCCGGAGGCGCGCCGATCAGTCGCGATACCGAATGCTTCTCCATGTATTCGGACATGTCGAGGCGGACCATCGCGGTCTCGTCGTTGAACAGATATTCCGCCAGCGCTTTCGTCAGCTCGGTCTTGCCGACGCCGGTGGGTCCCAAGAACATGAACGAGCCCATCGGCCGGTTCGGGTCCTGCAGGCCGGCGCGCGAACGGCGCACGGCGGTCGCCACCGCGCGCACAGCCTCAGCCTGGCCGATCACGCGGTTGCCGAGACTGCCCTCCATTTTCAGGAGCTTGTCCTTTTCGCCTTCCAGCATCTTGTCGACGGGCACGCCGGTCCAGCGCGACACCACCTGCGCGATGTGGTTGGCGGTGACCGCCTCCTCCATCATTTCGCCGGGATTTTCTTTGGCCTCGGTATCGGCGAGCCTTTTTTCGAGCTCGGGAATCCGGCCATAGGCCAGCTCACCGGCGCGCTGGAATTCGCCGCGGCGCTGCGCGTTGGCGAGTTCGATCCGCAGGCCGTCGAGTTCGCTTTTCAGCTTCTGGGCGTTGGAGAGCTTGTTCTTCTCCGCGCTCCAGCGCGACGTCAGCGCCGCCGATTTCTCCTCGAGATCGACGAGCTCCTTCTGCAGCGTCTGCAAGCGGCTCTTCGAGCCGGCATCGGTTTCCTTCTTCAGCGCCTCCTGCTCGATCTTCAGCCGGATGATTTCCCGATCCATCGAATCGAGTTCTTCCGGCTTGGAATCGACCTGCATCTTCAGCCGCGCCGCCGCCTCGTCCATCAAATCGATGGCCTTGTCGGGCAGGAAACGGTCGGTGATGTAGCGGTTCGACAGCGTAGTCGCCGCCACCAACGCGGAGTCGGTGATGCGCACGCCGTGGTGCTGCTCGTATTTGTCTTTCAGGCCGCGCAGGATCGAGATGGTGTCCTCGACCGTGGGCTCAGAGACGAAGATCGGCTGGAACCGGCGCGCCAGAGCGGCGTCCTTTTCGACGTGCTTGCGATATTCGTCGAGCGTGGTGGCGCCGATGCAATGCAGTTCGCCGCGGGCCAGCGCCGGCTTCAGCAGGTTGGAGGCATCCATCGCGCCGTCGGCCTTGCCGGCGCCGATCAGCGTATGCATCTCGTCGATGAACAGGATGATGCTGCCTTCGGCCGAAGTGACCTCCTGCAGCACGGCCTTCAACCGCTCCTCGAACTCGCCGCGGTATTTGGCGCCCGCGATCAGCGCGCCCAGATCGAGCGACAGCAGCTTCTTGTCTTTCAGGCTTTCCGGCACGTCGCCGTTGAGGATCCGAAGCGCCAGACCCTCGACGATCGCGGTCTTGCCGACGCCGGGCTCGCCGATCAGCACGGGATTGTTCTTGGTGCGGCGGGAGAGCACCTGGATGGTGCGGCGGATTTCCTCGTCACGCCCGATCACGGGGTCGAGTTTGCCGTCGCGCGCGGCCTGGGTGAGATCGCGGGAATACTTCTTCAGCGCGTCATAGGCGTTTTCGGCGGTGGCGCTGTCCGCGGTGCGTCCCTTGCGCAGCGCCTCGATCGCCGCGTTGAGGTTCTGCGGCGTGACGCCGCCCTTGCTCAGGATGGCGCCGGCGTCGCTGCCCTTCTCGAGCGCAAGCCCGAGCAGCAGCCGCTCGACCGTGACAAAGCTGTCGCCGGCCTTTTCGGCGGCTTTTTCCGAAGCGTCGAAGGCGCGCGCCAGATCGGGGGCCAGATAGACCTGGCCCGCACCGCTTCCGGAGACTTTGGGCAGTTTGTTGAGCGCATCCTCGGTGGCTTTGAGGATGGCGCGGGAATTTCCGCCGGCGCGGTCGATCAGACCGCCGGCAAGCCCCTCGCTGTCGTCCAGCAGCACTTTCAGCATATGCAGCGTCGAGAACTGCTGGTGTCCGTCGCGCACCGCCAGCGATTGCGCAGACTGAATGAAACCGCGCGCCCGCTCGGTGTATTTTTCAATATTCATCGTTGATTTCCCTCGGCCTGCCACGACCACCCCTAAGGCATGATTGCGGCATCTTCATTGGGTTTCCGCGCGGCCGCGTTGACATTCCTCAACCGGCCGGCGGTCGTCGCCATCATTTTATAGGCTTGACGCAAATGTGGGCATCGGCGGCCGAAACGGAAGGGGCCGGCCTGCAATTTCGGGGCAGTGGCGGGGCTTGAGGGAATCCCCTACAAGGCCGAATGACCCCGTCCCCCTCGGCCAAGATCGCCGGTATCTACCGCTATCCCGTCAAAGGCCTCTCCCCGGAGCCGCTCGACCGCGCCGAGCTGCTCCCCGGCCAGACCCTGTCGGCCGACCGCCGCTACGCCATCGAGAACGGCCCCTCCGGCTTCGATCCGGCCGAGCCGAAATGGCTGTCAAAGCCGCATTTCCTGATGCTGCAGCGGGACGAATGGCTGGCGCCGCTGCGCACCCATTTCGACGATGCGAGCCACGTCCTGACCATCCGCCAGAACGGCGCGGTCGCGACCGAGGGCGATCTCGAAACATCCGAGGGCCGGACCGCGATCGAGCAGTTCTTTGCCAGCCGATATGCCGGCGAGATCAAGGGACCGCCCAGGATCCTGACCAGTCCGGGCCACAGCTTTTCGGATGTCGCCCGCAAGGTGGTCTCGATCATCAATCTGGGAAGCGTCCGCGCCATCGAGAGCATGGTCGACCACCCGGTCCACCCGCTTCGATTCCGGGCCAACCTCTATGTCGAGGGCTGGCCGGCCTGGCACGAATTCGAGCAACTCGACCGGACGCTCGCCATCGGCGACGTCAGGCTCAAGGTGGTCAAGCGCATCGTCAGATGCGCGGCGGTCAATGTCGATCCCGACACTGGCGCGCGCGACCTCTCGATTCCGAACACGCTGATGCGCCGCCTCGGCCACAACGATTGCGGGATCTATGCCGAGGTCATCTCCGGCGGCAGCATTGGCGCGGGCGATGCGATCGCGCCAACAGAGGAATAGAATTAGCCGCAATTCCGATATCGTCGTCGGGAGTGCGGGAACCGGGGTTGTCCATTGATCCAAGGCGCAATCCGTCTCCTGCCCGGCATGCTGCTCTGCGTAGCCGTAACCGTCGTTGCGATGCTGCTTGAAAGGGTGGAAGTCGAGTTTGCAGGCCAGCCTTATCTGGAAGCGCTGGTGATCGCGATCGTGCTTGGGGTCGTCATCCGAACGGCCTGGACACCCGGCCCGACCTGGAACGGCGGCATCCAGTTCAGCGCCAAGATCTTGCTGGAGGTCGCGGTAGTCCTGCTTGGCGCGTCCGTCAGCGCCAGCGCCGCGGCCGCGCTCGGGCCGGCCCTGATCCTGGGGATCGCCGGCATCGTGGTGGTCGCCATCGCGACCAGCTACGCGATCTGCCGCCTGCTCG
Organism: Bradyrhizobium ottawaense; assembly: GCF_900099825.1. Taxonomy (NCBI): domain Bacteria; kingdom Pseudomonadati; phylum Pseudomonadota; class Alphaproteobacteria; order Hyphomicrobiales; family Nitrobacteraceae; genus Bradyrhizobium; species Bradyrhizobium ottawaense. The sequence goes on from NZ_LT629693.1 coordinate 2,937,058, forward strand.
GCCTGCCCTTGCGCATGTCTATTCTGGTGGCGTGCGGCAATTCGATCTGCGGCAACTCGGCAATCGCGGCGGTCGCGCCGATCATCGACGCCGACGGTGACGATGTGGCCTCCTCGATCGCGTTTACGGCCGTGCTCGGGGTTGTCGTTGTGCTGGGCCTGCCGTTTCTCGTTCCGCTGCTGAAGATGTCATTGACGCAATACGGCGTTCTGGCCGGCTTGACGGTCTATGCGGTGCCGCAGGTTCTGGCGGCTACCCTTCCGATCGGAGCGCTCAGCAATCAGGTCGGCACCGTGGTCAAGCTGGTCCGCGTGCTGATGCTAGGCCCGGTGGTGCTCGGCCTTTCCCTGATCAGCCGCCGCCTGCCACCCGAACCCCGGGCCGGCTCGAACGTGACCGAGAGCAGGATAGCCAGGCGCTCCGGCCCGGCGCTTCATGAGCTGGTTCCGTGGTTCATCCTCGGTTTTCTGATCGTCGCCGCGATCCGCTCTTTCGGCTTGATTCCGCAAGCCATGCTGGTGCCGCTGGCCACCACGGCCAGCCTTCTCACCACCGTGTCGATGGCCGCACTCGGATTGGGCGTGGATGTGCGGGTCGTGGCCAGCGCCGGTGTCCGCGTCACAGCCGCGGTCACCGCTTCGCTTGTCATCCTGGGCCTCATCAGCCTCGGCCTGATCCGCCTGCTGCAGATCGCCTGATCTAGCCCGTCGGCATGACGTAGGCGTAGATCCGGCCGCGCGAGATCGGCGCTTCCTTGACCCGGTTGCCGTTATTGCCCGAGATCATGATCGGATTTCCGGCCGCATCGATGCCGGTGATGATGCCGACATGGCCGCCGCCGCGCCGTCCCATCACAGCGATGGCGCCGACCTGCGGACCGGAGACGCGCTGGCCGTAATGCGCGAACGAACTCGCCATGTCGGAGCCGGTGCCGCGATAGCCGGAGTGCTGCAACACAAGATTCATGAACCGTGCGCACCACAGGCTGCCGCGGCCGGTCGGATTACCGCCGATGTAACGGCGCGCTTCCGCAACGACGTTCGACGAACCGAAGCTCGACGCCATCGCGCCTCCAGTCGGCGTCAGGGTTGAATTCGGATCAGCGCTTGCGTTCGGTGCGAAGCTTGCATTCGTGTTGGTAAAGCCCCCCGCCTGCATTTGCGCCATCCCGCGCTCCCAGCGCGAAGCTTCCGTCAGGTGCCGACGATGGATGTGGGCGTAATGCCGCCTCGCGTGATGGCCGGCGTGATAGGCGCGCGCATGTCGCCCAGCGCCATGATGAGATCGTGCGTGAGCCGGCGTGACGGATACGGCGATCGACGCCGAACACAGCGCCAGCGCCAGAACTCGAAGCGAGGCACGAAGCGATTGGCGAAACGCAAGCAACTGAACCATGGATTATCCTCTGTAGCACCCCACACCCCCGTCGCGTTCGTGCGAGACCAACGCGGCGGCGGTTTTGAAAGGCGGGGCGTGACGAGAGGAAGATTTCATGTGGCAGTGCGGAAACGATTTCGGGGTCATTCCGCGATGATTCAGTGGCCGGAAGCGATCGATGGTGCCGCATTGCCGCCGCGAGAATTAACTGCAAATCTGGGGCCGGCCAACGAGAGGAAATGCCAATGCCCCATGCCGTTACGAAAGATAATGTCCGCCTGTATTTCGAAGAGGCAGGAAGCGGATCCCCGATTATTTTCCTGCATGAATTCGCGGCCGACCATACCAACTGGGAACCGCAGATGCGCTACTTCTCGCGCGGCCACCGTTGCATCGCCTATTCGGCCCGCGGCTACACGCCCTCCGACGTGCCGCCGACATCGGACGTCTACACCTACCGGCATTTCTACACCGACGCGCTCGCCGTGCTCGACCACCTCGGCATCGCCAAGGCGCATTTCATCGGCCTGTCGATGGGCTCCTATTCGTCGCTTCAGGTCGGCCTCAACGCGCCGCAGCGCGCGCTGTCGATGATGCTGGCTGCAGTCGGCTCAGGCTCGAGCCTCGAGAAGCTCGAGGCCTTTCGCAAGCAGTGCCAGGCCAATGCCGAGCAGTACGAGACAATCGGTTCGGTCGAGGTCGCGAAAGCCACGCGCGAGGCGCCGAGCCGGATTCCGTTTCTGTTGAAGGACCCGCGCGGTCACGCCGATTTCTATGCGGCGCTGGCGCGGCACGACGCCAAGGGATCCGCGAATACCATGCGCAGCTTTCAGGGCGGCCGGCCCTCGATCTACACCATGACCGACGCGATCCGGAAGGTGCCGACGCCGGCGCTGATCCTGTGCGGCGACGAGGACGACAATTGCGTCGAGCCCAGCCTGTTCCTGAAGCAGCACCTGCCGGCCGCGGGGCTGTCGTTCTTCCCGAAGTCAGGTCATGTGCTCAATCTCGAGGAGCCCGCATTGTTCAACGAGATGGTCGAGCGTTTCATTGCGCTGGTCGAGGCCGGGAGGTGGCCGGTGCGTGATCCCCGCTCGATGATGGCGGGGTGATCGTCATTGCGAGCGAAGCGAAGCAATCCATCGCGCCCACGCAACAAGTGTGGATTGCTTCGTCGCTATCGCTCCTCGCAATGACGCGTCACTTCGTTTTTTCAGCCCTGGACAGCAAAAACACGCCCTGCTCGCCGAACATGTTCCAGACCCACCAGGGCAGGTTCAGCGGCACCGGCCGGCCGTAGAGATCGAGCGCCACCGCGCGTTCCATCTTGACGTTGATCTCGTCGCAGAGCTCGACGAAATCCTTGATGGTGCAGAAGTGGATGTTCGCCGTGTCGTACCAGGTCGCCGGCAGGTTCTCGGTGCGCGGCATGTGGCCGCCCACCAGCAACTGCAATCGCATCTTCCAGAAACCGAAATTCGGGAATGAGACGATGGCGCGCTGTCCGATCCGCAGCAGGTTTTCCAGTACCACCTTGGGCTGCCGTGTCGCCTGCAGCGTCTGCGACAGGATCACGTAGTCGAAGGCGTCGTCGGGATAGTTGACGAGATCGGTGTCGGCGTCGCCCTGCACCACCGCGAGCCCCTTGGCGACGCAGCGGTTGACGCCCTCGCGCGACAGCTCGATACCGCGGCCGTCGATGCCGCGGCTCTCGAGCAATTGCAGCAGTTCGCCCTCACCGCAGCCGACGTCGAGCACCTTTGAGCCGGGCTCGACCATTCCGGCAACCAGCAGATGATCGGTGCGGTATTTCCCGATGCGTTCGGGCGCGATGCCGCCGAGCGGCAAAGTCTGTTCCTGCAGCGCCATCTCAGCCACCTGTTGACCCAAGCCCAGTTGAACCAAGTCCACGCGCCTTGCCTGCGGACTCCAGGAAGGCTCGGGATATGTCGAAAAATTCGGGAACGTCGAGCAGGAAGGCGTCGTGGCCGCGATCGGTTTCGATCTCGGCGAACGACACCCGCGCGCTCGACGCGTTCAGCGCATGCACCAGCGCCCGCGATTCCGAGGTCGGGAACAGCCAGTCGGAGGTGAACGACACCACGCAGAAGCGGGTCTTGATGCCGCGAAACGCCTGCGCCAGCACGCCGTTGTGATCGCCGGCAATATCGAAGTAATCCATCGCCCGCGTCAGGTAGAGATAGCTGTTGGCGTCGAAGCGTTCGACGAACGACGAACCCTGATAACGCAGATAGCTCTCGACCTGGAAATCCGCGTCGAACGAGAACGTCGGCAAAGCGCGATCCTGCATCCGCCGTCCGAACTTGCGGTGCAATGCGGCGTCCGACAGGTAAGTAATGTGCGCCGCCATCCGCGCTACCGCGAGGCCACGATGCGGCAGGGTGCCGTTCTCGGCGTAACGGCCCTGGTGCCAGTTCGGATCCGCCATCACGGCCTGCCGGCCAAGCTCGTGAAACGCGATGTTCTGCGCCGAATGACGCGTCGCGCAGGCGGTCGGCATCGCCGAAAACACCCGCTCCGGATAGGCCACCGTCCACTGCAACACCTGCATGCCGCCCATCGATCCGCCGACCACGCAAAACAGCGTGTCGATGCCGAGACGGTCGAGCAGCATCGCCTGCGCGCGCACCATGTCGGGGATGGTGACGACGGGAAAATCCAGTCCCCACGGCTTGCCGGTAGCCGGGTTGGTCGAAGCCGGCCCCGTCGAGCCCATGCAGCCGCCGATGACGTTGGCGCAGATGATGAAGTAGCGGTCGATATCGAGCGGAAGGCCGCGACCGACCATGTTCGCCCACCAGCCCGCCTTGCCGGTCATCGGGTGCACATTGGCGACATGCTGATCGAGCGTCAGCGCATGGCAGATCAAAATGGCGTTGGAACGGTCCGCGTTCAGTTCGCCATAGGTTTGATAGGCGATCTGGAACGGCGCGAGATCGATGCCGCAATCGAGTTTGAGCGGCTGCTCGATGCCGAACTTCGCCAGCAGCGACGTCGGATGGTCGGCCTCGTGGGCGCGATCCTCGCTGTGGATCGATGGGCTGGGTATCGACTGCACGTTGGTCATATCGGCACCGATCCTCCTCGCGGAGGCTCTCCAGACAGAATCAGGCCAATAAAAAACCCGGCCTGAAAAAAGGTTCGGCCGGGATCACTTCTGTCCCCGGCCTGTTTAGCGAATTGTTTTACGTGGCTGCAAGCCGGCCGGCTCAAATGACCACGGAGAAGCTCAAAGCTAGTCCGAAGCGGGCATTTCGTCAAGGCAGGCCCTTGGTTAACAGGGCGGGCCGGCCTGATGGCGCGGCGGCGCCCTTGCGTCATCTCGAACCATGGGGGAGAACGGGTTTCATCCTGCGCGCCGTGGCGTACGCGCCGCGCTGCAGGATAAGGCAACGCTCTCGCTAGGTTATTCGCATGTCCAAGGCCCCCCCGGCTCCGCCCTCGCTGCAGGAGCTGCGCAAAGAGATCGACAGCATCGACGAGCAGGTCCACCGCCTGCTGATGGCGCGAGGCGACATCATCGACCGGCTGATCCAGGTCAAGCAGACCCAGGAAGTCGGCTCGGCGTTCCGCCCCGCGCGCGAGGCCTCGATGATGCGCGAGCTGGTGCGGCGCCATCGCGGCATCCTGCCGCTCGACACCATCGAGAGCATCTGGCGCGTCATCATCTCGACGTTCACCTATGTCCAGGCGCCGTTCGCGGTGCATGCGGATGTTTCGGTGAGCGAGCCCGCGATGCGGGATTCGGCGCGGTTTCATTTCGGCTTCGTCGTGCCCTATGTCGCGCATTTCAGCGCCCAGGCCGCGGTCGAGGCGGTGGCGAAATCCAAGGGCGATCTGGCGCTGGTCTCGGCGATCTCGAGCCGCACGCCATGGTGGATCGCACTCGAAGCCGACGGCGCGCCGAAGATCATCGCCCGCCTGCCGTTCCTGGAGCGCGCCGACCATCCGGCCGCGCTGCCGGTGTTCGTGATCTCGCGGGTTGCCGACGACGCCATGGTGACCGAGGTCCAGATGTGGAGCGTTCGCGTCTCCGGCTGGAACGCGGATATTGCGCGCGCGCTGGCGCCGCTGGCCGAAATCGTTGCCGTGCCCGATACCGCTTTCGACGGCGCGGCGCTCCTGGTGTCGGATGCCGGCACTGGCCTTGAGAAGATCAAGATGGCCCTGATTGCGGCCGGTGCGTCGGTGCGCTCGTCGGCCCTCGTCGGCAGCCATGCAACGCGCTATACGGTGCCCCCGAACGGGGCCGCCAGATCTTGAACTGCCAGATCCTGAACTGCCAAATCCTGAAACGACCCTGAATACCCGGAGTTGACGATGTCCCGCCCCGTGCCGAATCCCGGCATTCTCGATATTGCGCCCTATACGCCCGGCAAGACGCCGGTGCCTGAGCCGGGCCGCAAGGTATTCAAGCTGTCGGCCAACGAGACCCCGTTCGGACCATCCCCCAAAGCCAAGGAAGCCTACAAGCAAGCTGTCGCAGGCCTGGAGGATTATCCGGAAGGAACGTCGCGGGTGCTGCGCGAAGCGATCGGCCGTAGCTTCGGGCTCGATCCCGATCGTATCATCTGCGGCGCCGGCTCGGATGAAATCCTCAATTTGCTGGCGCACACCTATCTCAAGCACGGCGACGAGGCGATCTCCACCGCCCACGGTTTTCTGGTCTACCCGATCGCGACCATGGCGAATGGCGCCAAGAACGTCGTCGCGCCCGAGACCGACTTCACCGCCGACGTCGATGCGATCCTCAAACGCGTGACGCCGAAGACCAAGCTGGTGTGGCTCGCCAACCCGAACAATCCGACCGGCACGTATATCCCGTTCGACGAGGTCAAGCGGCTGCGCAGCGGACTTCCGCCGCATGTGCTGCTGGTGCTCGACGCCGCCTATTCCGACTACGTGTCGCGCAACGACTACGAACTCGGCATCGAGCTGGTGGCGACCAACGAAAACACCGTGGTGACGCATACCTTTTCCAAGATTCACGGGCTCGCCGCCTTGCGGATCGGCTGGATGTTCGGCCCCGCCAACATCATCGACGCCTGCAACCGCATTCGCGGACCGTTCAACGTCTCGACCCCTGCGATGCTGGCCGCGGTCGCCGCCATCGAGGACACCGCGCATGTGCAGATGTCGAAGGCGTTCACCGAGCAATGGCGCAACTGGCTGACCGAGGAAATCACCAAGCTCGGCCTCAAGGTGACGCCGAGCGTCGCCAACTTCGTGCTGATCCATTTCCCGCTCGACAACGGCAAGACCTCGACCGAGGCCGACGTGTATCTGACCAAACGCGGCCTGGTGCTGCGCGCGCTGAACAATTACGGCCTGCCGCATTCGCTGCGCATGACCATCGGCACCGAGGAAGCCAATCGCCTCGTCGTCGATGGCCTGCGCGACTTCATGGCGGGCAAGTAAGTGAGCGCCGCGCCGCTGTTCAACCGCGTCGCGCTGATCGGCTTCGGGCTGATCGGCGGCTCGATCGCGCGCGCCGCGCGGGCCCAGGGGCTTGCCGGCGAAATCGTCACCACCGCGCGCTCGGAGAAGACCCGCGCGCGAGTGGCCGAACTCGGCATCGTCGATGCCGTGGTCGCGACCAACGCGGAAGCCGTGAAAGACGCCGACCTCGTCATTCTCTGCATTCCCGTCGGCGCCTGCGGCCCCGTGGCGCAGGAGATCGCGCCGTTCCTCAAAGCCGGCGCCATCGTTTCCGACGTCGGCTCGGTCAAGGGTGCGATCGTCCGCGAGATCGCGCCGTATCTTCCCGCCAGTGCGCATTTCGTGCCGGCGCATCCGGTCGCCGGCACCGAGCATTCCGGCCCGGATTCCGGCTTCGCCGAACTGTTCATCAACCGCTGGTGCATTCTCACCCCTCCCGAAGGCACGGACGCTGCCGCCACCGAGCGCCTGCGCGCGTTCTGGGCCGCCATGGGCGCCAAGGTCGAGATCATGACGCCCGACCACCACGACCTGGTGCTGGCGATCACCAGCCATCTGCCGCATCTGATCGCCTACACCATCGTCGGCACCGCGGACGAACTCGCGCAAGTCACGTCGTCCGAAGTCATCAAGTTCTCCGCCGGCGGCTTTCGCGACTTCACCCGCATCGCGGCTTCCGATCCGACGATGTGGCGCGACGTGTTTCTCGCCAACAAGGAAGCCGTGCTGGAAATGCTCGGCACCTTCAACGAGGACCTCTCGAAACTCACCCGCGCGATCCGCCGCAACGACGGCGAGGCTTTGTTCGAACACTTCACCCGCACCCGCGCCATCCGCCGCGGCATCGTCGAGATCGGCCAGGATTCGGCGGCGCCCGATTTCGGCAGGCCGCATGCGAATCTGGCGAAGAAGCCGGAGTGAGTGCACGACTTTATCGCCGCGCGAAGAATCCTTCAGGCGTCGTCCCGGCGAAGGCCGGGATCCATAACCACAAATCTCGATTGCTGAAAGAAAGCCGTCGACCATCTCGCTAGACAATCTCCGCCGCAGCGTATGGGTCCCGGCCTTCGCCGGGACGACGATAGATACGACTTCTCATTCTCGCGGCGCGATGCGCCCGAAGTTTTGCTGGAAACCTTGCCCTCTGAAACGGAGGGCGCGGGGAAGACCGGGTGCGCGCCGCACCCGCGGTCTTGCGTGCGATAGATGCAACAAGATGTGCACGCAAGCATACAGGTTTGGCGGAGGCATCCGGCCTTCCCTGCGCAATGGCTTTACGGCTTATACGATTTCGTCCTGGTGACCGGCTCTTGCCACCATCATCCGCTGGAAACGTTAGCTCCCCACCGACTTGACGCCAGCACCGGGGCGTCGGACCCAAACGATTTCACCGTACGCAACAGCAGCGTTCGTCTTCGCCGCCATCACGTCCACCGCTCCCTGCCCCTCGTTTGCGACGATGGCCTACGCCCCTCTGGTGGGACAGGATGGCGGGAGTCCTAAATCTGATTTGCCCGACGGCCCAAGCGGAATATTTTTATTCGAGGGGCTGGACAGACTTTTGGTGATTTGCCCGTCGTGCCAATTTGTCGCGGACCTTGTGGGTTGCGTCGTCGGGCAAATCACCCCGTCGAACGCCTCAGTTCACATGGCCCGAACGGGCATGCCTTGCGCGATGCGGCCTGACAGTCACCACCCGGTCGGTGTCGGCGCGGTACGCGGCCAGCGCATCCGCTGCCGGACGCGGCGATCCGGCGCGAAGCACGTCGCCGTCCGGATGATAAAACGCATACGCGCCGGGCTCCTGAATCGCGGCCTGGGCAAAAGCTGTCGTTGCTGACGCCGCCGATAGAACCAACGTAGCGGCTAATATCCTCAAACCAGTCATTTGTTCTCTCCATCCATTCGACCCGTCGCACGCGGCGGATGCTTGAAACGATGATGAGGAGATGTGCGTCCATTGGCCTTCGGCCAGAGCGAGTTCAATCACAGTGCCGCGACTGCTGCCTCTCCCGTACTTTACCGCCATCGATCACGGCGCGTTGCGCGACGCGCGAACTTGCGCGCTGCCGTCCGATGAACCCGGCGGTAACTTGCATGGTCACGCCGCCGAGCCACCACGAGGTCACCACGAATTCCCAGACGCGTTGCGGGGCTTCATCGAACACGAGCGCGTACACCGAGACCAGCGCGGCCATCGTCGCCAGGAACGTACCGGCGGCGCTCAGCATTTCGACGGCATCGACGCCTTCGCGTTCGGAAACCTGCCTGGCCGGCGGTCGCGGAATATCGATCCCGAGATAGAATCCGGTTATGCCGGCCAGCACCATCAACGCGATGAATCCGCCCGAGTCGAACAGGCCGACATTGGCCTTGGACATCTGTGCGGCAACGAACGTGCCGCACATCGCGCCCGCCATCGCGAGGGCGCTGCGCTCGATCACGTGCGCGAGCCGGCTGATCAAAACATAATCCTGCATCGGGGTATTTCCCTCTCGCATGACACACTCCTGTTGTCAGAACGGATAGTAACGAACCTGGGTCATGACGATGTGATCGTCGGTCTTCGGCGCGCCGCCGACGCCCGCGAACGCAAAGCGCTGGTTGTAGGAATACTGCACGCCGAACTTGACCGCGCCGTAGTCGCCCTTCAGCACGGTGTCGTAGAAACCCGCGGTATATTGCCGGACTTCCGAGGTGTTGCCGTTGCAGGTGGCGGCCGGCGAGTTTTCGATATTGCAGCCGGTGTTGTTGTAGAGCGGATTGCCGTAACCGAACGGCACCGTGCCGACGTTGGAGAAGGTGGCGCGGGTTTTTTCCAGGCCCGCATAGGCATAGAGGTCGAGCGACGGCGTGGTGTGCCAGACGGCGCCCGCCTGCAAAGCGGTGATCGGAAGCACCTGCATCGAACCGTCCTGCCGCAACGTCACGTCCGGGAACGGCGCCGCGGTAAAGCGGCCGAGCGCGCCTTGCGCCGCCGAGAAGGTCAGATCCACCGTCTTCGGGATGACTTCCAGCGCCAGATGGCCGCCGTAGCTCACGGTGCCGATATTGTGGCTGGCGAAATTGAAGCGATCGTAGAACTCGCGGTACAGCACCCAGCCTTCGGCATGAAATTTGGTCGGCCCGAGCCGCGGATCCCAGGCCGCCTTGATCGTCACGTCGGGCACGCGGTTCAGGCTGAGATTGTTGGCATTGTTGAAGAAGCTGCCGCCGGGGCCGGTGAGGTTGATCAGCAGATTAGGGTTCAGCACGCCTTGCGGACCCGTCGCCGGCGTGCCGACGAACGGCACGTTGCCGCCGACGAAAGATGTCGCGGCGTTTTCCGCCGACAGCGCCAGCTTGAATTCGGGTCCGAAATCCTTCCAGACGCGGACGCCGGGCTGGCGCGCGGCGAGGAAGCCGGGCACGGATTCGAAATCGATCACGCCTGGCGCGTCGACCGCGCGCGGATCGATGCCGACCCGGCTCGGCGCATTCAACGACCAGGATTGTCCGGCGAGAAAATGCAGGCCGAGATCGGTGCGATCGATCTCGAGGCTGGCCTGCCGCATCCGCGGATTGAAGGAATTGGTCGCAACCGAGTTCGCGGTTTGCGCAGCACCTTCGAAATCGATTTCGCCGTAGCCCGCCAGATGCGTATCGGCGCCGGCATCGGCTTCGGCCAGCAGCGAGAAGCGGGTTTGCCGCGCCGAGAACCGCGTCTCCGGCGTATTGAAGTTCTTGCTCTGCCGGAACGGGATGAACGCATAGACCGAGCCGGTGTCGGAGGCGAGGTTGCGGCTGCGGTAGATGCCGGCGAAATCGACCCAGCCACCGAATGTCAGCGTGACGCCCTTGTAGCAGACCTTGCCGGCGGGGCACGGATCGAACGGCGACGGCGCCTTGGTGGCGATCTTCGCCTGCGCCTGCTGCCTGCGCCCTTGATCGTCGATGCGCTGCTCGAGCTGCTTCAGCCTCGCCTGCAGCGCGTGAATTTCCGTTTGAGCGTCGTCTGCCGCGAACGCCTGGCCAGCCGAGAGCGCGACACTGCCGAGCAAAATACCCCAGAGTATTTTCACGTTAACCTCCCATGCGAGGATGTTTCCTCAGAAGGAGAGAGCGGCGGTCGCGTGCCGATATTCGCGGGTTCACGGCGTTTTCGTTTCACAGTTTTGTGCGGGAATATTTCGGAATCAGAACAACAGCACCGCGCAAACGACGCGGGCTCAGCCCTCACGGGCTGAGCCCGCCTCGATTCGAAGCGCTGATCTCACTTGACGGATCGGACCTGCCGCGCCGGCAGCAGCGGATGGCGCATCATCAGCCGCGGCGCCATCGCCTGGGCATCGGCCGGCGGCCTCGACGATGCGATGCCGAGATCACCATTCGGATGATAGAATGCGTACATTCCCGGCTCGTCGATCACATGCGCCGATGCCGAAGATGCGATCAACGCCGACAGAATGGTCGCCGCGGCAAGAAATTTGAAACTGGTCATCTCTGCTCTCCTCGTTATCGACCCACGGTGATGTCAGTGGATCGTCGGAGAGCAAGACTTCGATCGGCGACGCAACATTCCCGGCGCGCCATCACGGTTTGGCGAGCGGGAGTTTACCAGGGTCGATTGGTTTACTTGTAGATGGGTTGAGCGGAGCGAAACCCATCGATTGCGCGGCACGAAGGTGATGGGTTTCGCTGCGCTCAACCCATCCTTGCTACGAACAATTTCGCAACATTGGCGGTTGTGGACCCCGGCGTTCGCCGGGACGGGTCAAAACAGCGGCGGAAGCTGCGCGACCTTGATCGGGCCGAAAAACACCGCGCCGTCGACGAAGCGCAGCGGGAAGGCGCGGGCCTTCTTGCCTTCGAGTTCGGCCGCGGTGCCGAGCGAGTTGATGCCGGCGGCGACGCCGACATTGGCGTTCTGCTTGACGACCTTGCCGAGACCCGGGATTGCCTTGTCGAGCGCGCCGAAGAGATTGTTGAGGTCCTGGCTCTTGACGCCGGGCGCGACGCGATCGAGCGTCGCCTGCGGCACGCCCTCCTCCAGCATCTTCTCGATCCCCAGCGCCGGAATCACCTTCTCGATTCCGGCAACCGTCATCTGCAGTTCGCCGTCGATCCGGCCGTTGGCGTTGAGGCCCAGCGTGCCCGCGGCAATCGCGATCAAGTCGCCCTGCTGGATCCGCGACCGCACGATCTCGACATGGCCGCCGGCGGCCTGGATCTCGCGAAACCGTTCCGGCCACGGTTTTGGCGAAAAATCCTTCAGCCCGCTCAATTTGGTTTGAACGTCGGCATCGAACGGCTGCGCTAACAGCGGATGCACTTCCTGGATGGTGCCGCCGGCGATCTGCAGCACGGTCTCGATCACCGGATGATCCTGCGGCGAACCCTCGGCGATGCGGCCGTGCAGTTCGACATGGCCGGCCTTCGCCAGCGGCGTCTGCACCGGGCCGTTGACGCGGTCGATCGCGGGATTGTCGAACACGATGGAAGCGCGCTGCGGATTGTTCGGCAGTCCGGTGATGCTGCTGCGGCCAGTGGTCCAGTTCACCTTCATCGACGGCGGCTGGCCGCGATCGGCAATCGTCGCCGGCGGCTTGAAGTCGGCAATCAGCAGGTTCGGCTGGTAGATCTGCGCGATCACCATGATTTCGCTCAAGCGCGCGGTGAAGGCCGACGGCGCGCCCGCCGTCTGCGACACCAGCGCCACGCTGGCGTCATCACAGCTCACTTCGAGCCGGAACGGGTAGCCGGCGACCGAGCGCTTGCCGCAATCATAGACCCGGCCGGATTTGGCCTCCCTGGCCCGCCAGGCGTCGGCACGGGCGCCGACCTCGGAGGCCGCATAGAACCAGAACGCGCTCCAGCCGATGGCGGCGACCACGAGCAGAGCGGGCATGATGAAGAGGCGCCAAAGCGGGCGACGGCGCGGTGCGGGGGTCATGTCAGGCATGCGGCGTCCTTTGGCCGTTGATTTTGTCAAATGTAAGCGCTTGGACATCACAACAAAAGGCGCTGAATCCACTTCGCATTGTCGCCTTGTTCTGGTAGCGGTCCTTGTTTGACGCGCTTTCTTAACGCGAACCGGCGTCCACTTCGCTCGAAAACGCTTTGCCAAATGTCCTCGATTACCTTGCAAGATACGGAATTCCCGACAGGCGACCTCTGGGTGTTCGGCTACGGCTCGCTGATATGGCGGCCGGGCTTCGAATTCATCGAACGGGTCCCGGCGCGGCTGATCGGCGAGCACCGCGCGCTCTGCGTTTACTCCTTTGTTCACCGCGGCACACCGGAAAAGCCCGGCTTGGTGCTGGGGCTGGATCGCGGCGGCGCCTGCCGCGGCATCGCGTTCCGGGTCGCGGAAAAGCACCGCAGCGCCACCATCGCCTATTTGCGCGAACGCGAGCAGGTCACCTCGGTCTATCGCGAAGTGAAACGTTCGGTGTGGCTGGAGAACGAGGCGCGTCAGCGCGTCAGCGCGCTGGCCTATGTGGTCGATCGCGGCCATGTGCAGTATGCCGGGCGGCTGACGCTGGCGGAGCAATTACGTCATGTACTGCAGGGCCACGGCCAATCCGGCATCAACCGCGACTACGTTCTGGCCACCGTAAAGGCGATCGAGGCGGAAGGCTTTCGCGACCCGCAACTGCATCAGCTCGCCATGATGCTGCACGACCAGCATGTGCCGGCGGCGCGGGACAGCAAGAGCAACCTCTGAAAATCGGTCAATTCGCCTGCGCCGTCGCCGGCCGCTGCGGCGGCGAACCGGTCGGCTGATCCGCCAACTCCGGCACCAGGTCGATACCGAGGCCGGCCAGCCGCACGCGCAATTCCACGGCAACGTACTTCGCGTATTCCGACAGCAGCAAGCGGAACGTAGCACCACTGGTCCACCACGGCTCGTCGCGCCATTTGTCGCCGACCACCGCGAACGGAATCAGCGTGATGTCAGGCATCGCATGCGATATTTCAGCGATGGCGCGCGGCATGTGGTAGTTCGACGTCACCACGATCAGCGACTTGAAACCGCGCTCGCGGGCCCAGCGCCGCGTCTCGGCGGCGTTGCTGCGCGTGTTGATGGCGGAGCGGTCGAGGTCGACGCAGCAGCCGAGCAGCGACTGGTTGTCGGGCAGCGAGCGGGAAATATCGCTGGCCGCATTGGTCGGGTGCACGCCCGAGATCAGCAGACGCTTGCCGTAACCGCCGGCCAGCAATTCCATCGCATCCGACACCCGCGACGAGCCGCCGGTCAGAACCACGATGCCATCGGCGTTGCGGGCCGGCTGGGTCTCGACGCCGCGCAATTGGGCGAGAAAGGCAACGAACCCCGCGGCCGCGCCGACGAAGACGATGGCGAGCGCCGCGACGACAGCCGCACGCAGCCGGCCGCGCGGCGGCGCGGCCTGCGGTTCAGGCGACCTATCGTCGGGCGGCACGTTCATGCGGTTCTGCTGGTCCTCTCCCCCGCTCAATTCTATCGTGTTTTCGGGCGAAGTGGAGTCTCCCCGGCACATGCTTCAACCGGATTGAATCATCCACTTTTCCAGATCACGCGCTAGTCGATATCATCCAGCGTCGCAAACAGCGTGCGCCGCGAGGCCCAGGCGGTAATCGCGGCGATCAGCACGGCCTGCGCCGCCAGCGCCAGATAGCCTGACGGGCGCAGCGAAAACGTCCCCAGCAATGCGGCGAACTGGTCGCCGACCGGGGTGCCGGAAAACCAGCCGGCGATCGATTCGGAGAAGCCGAACCCCAGCATCGCGGCGCCGCCGCCGATCAGGCCGCCTTCAAGCCCGAGCCTGAGAAAGTGCCGCAGGAAGCGGTTGGCGATGTAGGTGTCGCCGGCGCCGACGAAATGCAGCACCTCGACGATCGGACGGTTCGCCGCCATGGCGCCGCGGGTCGCAAACGAAACCGAAATGATGGTGGCAATGATCACCAAAGCGAGAATGCCGATGCCGGCGAACACGGTGGCGCCGGTCATCGAGCGCATGCGCTCGATCCAGGCGCGGTGATCGTCGACGCTGGCCGATGGCGCCACCTGCGTCATCCGGCCGCGCAGCGCGGCAAGGTCGAGCACTGCGCCGGGCTGGACGCGCGCGACGATGACGCGCGGCACCGGCAACTGGTCGATCGACAATCCGCTGCCGAGCCACGGCTCCAGCAGTTTCGCCGACTCGTCCTTGGTGAACGGCCTGACCTGGACGATGTTGGCTTGCGTACGCATCGCCTCGGCGGCTGCCGCCGTGTCGCGATCGAGATCGCGGCCGGCAGCCGGGCGTACCTGCACGGTGATTTCGCTGGCGACTTCCGACTGCCACTCGGCGGCCGAGGCGCTCACCAGCAACACGGCGCCTGTGGTGATGGAGGCGAGGAAGGTCATGATGGCGACGACCGCGACGAGCGCGCGGCCCGAGATCGAGGCCCGCGGCACGATCGGCGACATGTTGCGCGCCTGCGCTGAGACCCGCGGGCGTTCGTGCCCGAGATCCACCAGCGGGACATGCTCTTCGCCAATTCTAGCCATCAATTTGCCTAGCCATCAATAAGCCTACTCATAGATATGCAGCCGTCCCTGATGCAGCACCAGCCGCCGCGCCTCGTACTGGTCCATCAGCGTGATGTCGTGGGTCGCGATGATGACGGCGGTGCCCGACTTGTTCAGTTCGATGAACAGCCGCAGCAGGCGCCGGCCCAAGGTCGGATCGACGCTGCCGGTCGGCTCGTCGGCCAGCAACAGTTGTGGCCGCGAGATCACCGCGCGCGCGATCGCCGCGCGTTGTTTCTCGCCGCCCGACAGGATCGGCGGCAGCGCATCCATGCGCTCGCCGAGGCCGACCCATTTCAAAAGATCGATCACCTCGCGGCGGTAACTGGATTCGTCGCGGCCCATCACCCGGAACGGCAGCGCCACGTTCTCATAGGTCGTCATGTGGTCGAGCAGGCGAAAATCCTGCAGCACGATGCCGATGCGCTTGCGCAAATCGGCGATCTGCTCCTTGCCGAGCAGTGAGACGTCGTGGCCGAACAGGTTGACCAGGCCCCGCGTCGGCCGCATCGACAGGAACAGCAGCCGCAGCAGCGAGGTCTTGCCGGCGCCCGAGGGGCCGGTGAGGAACTGGAAGGAATGAGCCGGGATCAGGAACGACAGGTCGCGCAGAATCTCCGGGCCGAGCCCGTACCGCAAACCGACATTTTCGAACCGAACCACGCTCAGCTCCGCTCGATATGAACCGTGGCCGGAAACCCCGGATTTGAACCTGAACTTCGGGCCCGCCGGCCGCAGATGGAAGCCCCGTCCGGACAAAACGGTTTTGCGGCCGTTATGGTTTCCGATTCGTTAACGGTCGCTCTGTAGCATCCGGGCAAAGACACTGTGGAAACGGGCTCCATGCACATCGTTTGCCCCCATTGTACAACATCCTACGCCATCAATCCGAGCACCCTTGGGGCTTCCGGACGTACGGTGCGCTGTTCCCGCTGCAAGGAGACCTGGCTGGCCAGGCCCGAGGACGCGGTCGAGATGGCGGTCGCAGCCCCCATGGCATCGCGCCAGGCGGCCGAAAACGATGCCGCCGCCGAATGGGACGCGATGGCGCGCGAGGAAAGTGGCCAAGAAACTGGTCAGGACACCGGTCACGACACGCCCGTGGTCGACAGCCCCTCGATTTCCGCCGACTGGCCGGCCGAGGGCGAAGGCGCCCCCCAAAGCGGTGATTCCGACTGGCCGACCATCGCCCGTCTGGATGCCGAAGGCCATGAGGACATCCCGATCACCAGCCATCGCGAGCGGCTGGCCAAGCTCTTCAAGTTCAAGCTGCCCGCCCTGCCCCGCATTCCCTTCATGCCCGCGGTCGGCCTGCCGACTGCCTGTGCGGCGATGGGCGCGCTGCTGCTGGCGCTGGTGATCTGGCGCGCCGACATCGTCCGCCTGCTGCCGCAGACCGCGACCTTCTACCGGATGGTCGGGCTGGAGGTGAACCTGCGCGGACTGGCGTTCAAGGACATCAAGATCACCAACGAAACCGTCGAAGGCAAACCGGTGCTGGTCATCGAAGGCATGATCGTCGGCCAGACCGGCAAGCCGGTCGAACTGCCGCGGCTGCGCTTTTCCGTCCGCGACGAGCAGGGCGCCGAGATCTACGCCTGGAACGCCGTGCTCGAACAGCCGGTGCTGAAACCGGGCGAACGGGCTTATTTCAAGTCGCGGCTGGCCTCGCCGCCGCCCGAAGGCCGCAATATCGATGTACGTTTCTTCAACAAGCGGGATCTGGCCGGCGGCCACGCCTGAGCCCGATCCAGCGACCCGCTCGCGAATGAGCCGAAAGCAATGCCGCGGATATTGATCGCCGACGACGAGGATTCGATGCGCACGCTGGTGGCGCGCGCGATCGCCATGGATGGCCATGAAACCATCACCGCGGAAGACGGCGCCGAAGCGCTCGAACTGCTGACCCGCGAGGGCGGCGCGTTCGACCTGCTGCTGACCGACATCCAGATGCCGGTCATGGACGGCATCGCGCTGGCGCTGGCGGCGGCGCGCGATTTTCCGGACCTGAAGATTTTGTTGATGACGGGGTTTGCCGACCAGCGCGAACGCGCCTCCGGCCTCAATGCGATCGTGCACGACGTGGTGACGAAGCCGTTCTCGGTGGCGGACATCCGCACCGCGGTGGCGGATGCGCTGGCGGCGCGGAAGGTGTAGCGCACTCCGCTCGTCGTCCCCCGCGAAGGCGGGGGATCCAGTACGCCGCAGCCTCTCGATTCTACCGCTGACGCCCCTGGAATACTGGGTCACCCGCCTTCGCGGGCGATGACAGCGGTATGCTGGGCTTTCAATAATCCTTCAGCAGCCGCTCGATGTAATCGAGCTCGATCTGCGGGCGGGACGGGTCGGCGAGACGGCGGCGCAGTTCTTCCAGGATCCGGCGCACCCGCTGGACGTCGATTTCGCCGGGAATCTTCACCGAAAAATCATCCGAAAATTCATTGTGGCGCATCGGGCGGCCGAGCGGGTCGGTGCCGTTCTGCGCGCCCTGCTGCCGGCCCTTGGCGTTGCCCGGGGCGTCGCCGGGCTGGTCGCCATCGCCCTGCTGCATCGCTTCGGCGAGACTCTGCGCCCCCTTGCGCAGCGCTTCCAGCGCCCTGCCTTGCGAATCCACCGCGCCGTCGGCATTGCCCTCGCCGAGCCGGCCGCTGGCGTCGCCCATCGCGGAATCGGCCTGGTCGAGACCATCCTCGCCGTCGCCGGGCTCGCCGCCTTGCTGACCTTCTTGTCCCTGTTGACCCTTCTCGCCGCGCTGGGCCGGGCCCATGCCGCGCTTGGCCAGTTCTTCCTGCAGCTTCTTGAGCCGGTCGCGCAGGCCCTGCTGGTCCTGCTGCAGGTCGCCCATGCTCTGGTCGCCCTGCTTGCCACGCATGCGGTCGCGCCGGGAATCCTGGCCCTGCTTGAAGGTCTTGTCGCGCAACTGCTGCTGCTTGCGGATCATGTCGCCGAGTTCGTTCAGCGCCTGCTCCATGTCGCCGTCGCCGGACTGGCCGGGCTGCGCCATCTGCAGGTTTTCCAGCATCTGCTGCAACTGCTCGAGCAATTGCTTGGCGGCATCCTTGTCGCCAGAGCGCGACATCCGCTCCAGCCGGTCGAGCATGCTCTTGAGATCCTGCTGGCTCAGCATTTTGGTGTTGGGATCGAGCGGCCGGGCCAGTTGCTGCGGATTGTTGCGCATCTGTTCGGCGAGCTGGCGCAGGAAATTATCCAGTGCGGCGCGCAGATTGTCCGTCAGCTTCTTGATTTCCTCGTCGCTGGCGCCGCGCTCCAGCGCTTGCTTGAGCGCCTCCTGCGCCGCGCGCAGCGCCTTGTCGACATCGCTGATGTTGCCGTCCTCGATGGTGACGGCGAGCGCCCAGATGCTGGCGACAACCTCGCGCAAGGCGGCATCGGTGCGCGCGGCTTCCAGTTGCCGCGCGACGCTGTAGAGGCCGAGGTAATGGCCGGTTTCCGGCGTGAACAGTTCCGGCGCGATCATCAGCGCGTCGAGCGCCGCGTAGACCTGCGAATTCTGGTTGGCGTCGAGCGCCAGGATGCGGCGCTGCTCGATCAGCGCCCGCGCCAGCGGTTTTGTAAATAGCCGCTCCGGCAGGCGCATGTTGAAGGGCTCGCTCCTGCCTTCGTTGCCGGCCTCGTCTTTCGCGGTCAATGTCAGCGTCACGTCGGCGCCGGCATAGGGATCTTCGCTGAGATCCTTGACGGTCTGGCCGACGCCGTTGCGGGTGCGCGCGTTCGGCAGCACCAGCGGAAACGACGGCGCCTCGAACAGCGGCCGCGGCTCGGCCGCCTTGGTATCGTTAGCCTTGGCATCGTTAGCCACGGGCCGGCCGGATTCAGTTGCCTCGGTGCGGCGGGCGGCGAACTGGGCGCGCGCTTCGGTGACGCCGTAATCGTCCTCGAGCTTGTAGGACATCTGCAGCGAGCCGCGGGCCTGGCGCTCCGGATCCTTGACGAGCGAAATCGTCGGCGCCCGGTCGGGCGTCGCGATGAATTTCCATTGCGGCTGGCCGGCCGGCGCGCGGACATGCGCGGTGCCGTCGCCGGTAATCTTGAAATGGCGCTCGTTGGTGCCCTGCGGCGCCGCTTCGCCTGGCGCGATCTCGGTCACGCTGCCGCCGACCACGACGTCGATGGTGCCGCCGCTGGAGCGCACCAAGAGCGTACTGCCTGCCGGAACCGACAACGGCCCGCCATCGGGCGCGCCGGCATCGCGGTTGGCCGCGGAAAGGATGATCGGGGGTTTGCTGGTATAGACCGGCGGCGTCACCCAGGCGTCGACCCGGACATTGGCCGGCGCCAGCACGCCGTTCCAGTCGAACGCCGCGGCCACCCGCATCGTGCGCTCGTCGCCGGCGGCGACACAGGACGCCACCAGCATCACCATGACCAGCGCGCGCAGCGCCCAGGGATCGTGGATCGCCAGCCGCGGGGAAGGCAGGCCGGCGCGGATGCGCTTCAGCGAGGCCAGCGTGCGTTCGCGCTGCGCCTGCCATAAAGCCTGCGCGATCGGGTCTTTGGTCGCCAGCGTGTCGGTCAGCGCGGTCGCCGGACGGTGCCGGATGCCGGTGCTGCGGTCGAGCCGGGCCAGTGCGGCCTCGCGGGTCGGCCAGCGGAATCGAATGAGCGGCAGCAGCGCGCCCAGCGCCAGCACGACGAACAGGGCAATGCCGATGGCGCGCGCCAGGAACGGCAGCGCCAGCCACAATCCGGTCCAGGACACCACCAGGAACAGTCCGACCACGCTCAGGAACCGGGCGAGACCCGGCCAGGCGCGCTCCCACGCGATCGCATAGGTGGCCCGTTGCAGGGCCTGCGTCAGCTGAAGCCGCGCGACAGCATCCGGCTCGCGCGCGGGCTGTGAGGGGTCGGGGGTGGCACCGTTCAAAAAACTCTCCGGGTTGCCGGCAAATCACCCTAGCACGGCGGCGGCATTGAGGCATCCCGCTTCAAGGGGGTTCCCACACCCGGAAATACGCATAACACGAAGGCGTGACTGCCGGGCCCGCAGCCCGTAACGTCCGCCGCCAACCGTAAAAATACCTGAGGAAACGTCATGGACAAGAAGACCTACGAAAAGGGCCTCGAAGTACGCAAGGCCGTGCTGGGCGAGGCCTATGTCAACAACGCCCTGAAGAACGTCGACGACTTCAACCGTCCGTTTCAGGAAATGCTCACCGAATATTGCTGGGGCGCGGTGTGGGGCCGCGACGAGTTGCCGCGCAAGACCCGCAGCATGCTCAACCTCGCCATGATCTCGATTCTCAACCGGCCGCACGAATTGCGGACCCATATCAAGGGCGCGCTGACCAACGGCGTCACCCGCGACGAGATCCGCGAGATCTTCATGCAGGTCGCGATCTATGCCGGCGCGCCCGCCGGCGTCGACAGTTTCCGCATCGCCCGTGAAGTATTCGCCGAACTCGACAAGGCCTGAGGGCTTTCCACCAGCTCACCGTAATTTCAATCCGTCATTGCGAGCGAAGCGAAGCAATCCATCTCGCCGCGTCAAGAAGAGTGGATTGCTTCGCTGCGCTCGCAATGACGAAATCAAGGAAAGACCACCATGGAAATCGGATTTATCGGCCTCGGCAAAATGGGTTTTCCGATGGCGCGCCGCCTGATCGAGGCGAAGCATCAGCTCACCGTGTTCGATACGCGCAAAGAGGCCGTCGACAAACTGGTCGCACTCGGCGCGCAGGCGGCCTCCTCGCCGAAGGACATCGCCGACCGCTGCGAGACTGTTCTCGCCAGCCTGCCGTCGCTGCAGGCCTCGCTTGAGGTTGCGACCGGCACCGGCGGCGTGAGCGATGGCAAGCGCGTCAAGCGCTTCATCGATCTCTCCACCGTCGGCTCGCACATGGCTACGAAGATTCACGGCCTGCTGGCGAAGAAGAACATCGTCCAGCTCGACAGCCCCGTAAGCGGCGGTGTCGGCGGCGCCGAGAAGGGAACGCTGGCGGTGATGGTCTCGGGCCCGCGCGCCGATTTCGAGATTGCCAAGCCCGCGCTCGACGTCATCGGAAAAGTGTTCTTCATCGGCGAAAAGCCGGGCTCGGCGCAGACCATGAAGCTCGCCAACAATTTCCTGTCGGCGACCGCGATGGTGGCGACCTCGGAAGCCGTGGTGATGGGCGTCAAGTCCGGGCTCGATCCCGCCGTCATGATCGACGTCATCAACTCCGGATCGGGGCTCAATACCGCCAGCCGCGACAAGTTTCCGCGCGCGGTGCTGCCGCGCACCTTCGATTTCGGCTTTGCCACCGGCTTGATGGTGAAGGACGTCCGGCTGGCGCTGGAAGAAATGAAATCGCTGGGCCTGTCGATGGAGGTCGCGGAAGCGGTCGGAAGACTCTGGGAAGTGGTGATCCGCGACCAGGGCGCGGACAGCGATTTCACCGAAGCAATCAAGCCAATCGAGAAAGCGGCGGGCGTGATTGTCGGAGGATCGAAGGGCCCTCACGCGGCGAAGTGACCGAACAGGCAGGATTGATAGAGCGCAGCGATACCCATCAACTTGCATTCGTGATGGGTTTCGCGAGAACTCAACCGATCCCTGCGGTCAGGTGATGTTCGCTGCCGGGGCTACACGGAACTCTACCGTACAAGAGGGTCCGCCACGACAATCGCAAAGCCCGCTTCGGTAAGCGCTGAAACGATGCACTTTGCGATGTGCTTGGCCACTTCCGGATCAATTCGCGGGTCAGGATCGTCCTTGAGACAATCGCAAATTGCGGTAGCGATCGTTGAATTAACCTGATGCTGATCTGTCATGTGATGCGTCCCCGGCTAAAGTCTGGAGCGGATCCCGTCGAGGCGTTGAGCCGGCATACCTGTCAACGAAGTCTCTCAAATGCTCGGGCACCGGCAAGCCATCCATATCGGATTGGCTTTGAATTTCCGCCGCAACGTCTCGCGACACGTCCGCGGTCCAATGCTCAAGGGTATTGAAGGCGACAATACGGATGGGACAGTTGAACTGACCCGACAAGAGGTCCCTGATGACGGCCTCAAGATCGGCTCGCTCGAATTCCGTCTCTCTGCCTGCGCCCAGGCTGTCCACGACAACGTAGGCGGTTTCATCGGCGCCATAAGGCACGACTGGACCTGATCGGCTGGCTTCGGGCATGACCGGGCTCCTATCCTGGGAACCTGGACTCAAGCCGATCGAGGCTTTCGGGTTCCACCGTCTGCCAGATTTTCCCGACGGCAAAAACTGATATCATCCCTTGGTAAAACTGCGCGGAAGGGATGCGACTACGGCCGGCGGGGGAGTTGTAACATGACCAAGCTCGATGAGCGGACGATTGCAAACATGGAAGTCGCGCTGGAAAAAGCCTGCCGCCGCTTTCCCAATGGTGGCGACCACGCAAGTCGCAAATACGTCGCCGTCAAACTGATGCTCAGCGCCAGGAGGGGAAACACCACCCTCGGCGGATTGGACGTTGTCGCGCATCGGGCGCTGGAGGAATTCTCGAAACAGAAATCGACGTAATGGCGTGAAGGGATTTTCCCGCATGCCTCGTCGCGCCGGTCGAGCGAAGCGCGAGCCGCTATCATCCCCACCCCCGTGCGCCATTGCGCACCAGGCGGGGACGACGGCTCAATTCACAGCCACGGCGCCGGTCGATCCATCGCGATCAGTTCCTCGACCTCGATGCGCGGACGAACGACCGCGAATTGGTCATCCTTGACCAAGACTTCCGGCACCAGCGCGCGGGTGTTGTAGCTGCCGGACTGCACTGCGCCGTAGGCGCCCGCCGTCATGATCGCAATCAGATCGCCGGCCTTGGGCTCGGGCAGTTGGCGGTCGAGCGCGAGGTAGTCGCCGGTTTCGCACACCGGCCCGACCACATCGGCGGTGATCATGCGCGCACCCTTCGCAGCCTCGCGAACCGGGAGGATGTCGTGATGCGCCTCGTACAGCGTGGGGCGGATCAGATCGTTCATCGCGGCATCGATGATGACGAAGTTCTTGGCCTCGCCCGGCTTCACATAGATGACGCGCGCAACGAGGATGCCGGCATTGCCGACGATCATCCGGCCCGGCTCGAACATCAGCGTGCAGCCGAGATTATGCGTCACCCGCTTGACCATCGCGGCATAGGCCGACGGCAGCGGCGGCGCTTCGCGGTCCATGTGATAGGGAATGCCGAGCCCGCCGCCGAAATCGATATGCGCGATGTTGTGGCCGTCGGCGCGCAGCGTCCGGACGAATTCGGACAGAATCCGGAACGCGGTTTCCATCTTGGAGAGATCGGTGATCTGGCTGCCGATATGCATGTCGGTGCCGGTCACCTCGATCCCCGGCAGCTTGGCCGCGCGGGCATAGACCTCGCGGGCACGCGCAATGGGAACGCCGAACTTGTTCTCGGACTTGCCGGTGGCGATCTTGGCGTGGGTGCCGGCGTCGACATCGGGATTGACGCGCACCGAAATCCGCGCGGTCTTGCCGGTCTCGACCGCGAGCTTCGACAGCAGTTCGAGTTCGGGCTCGGACTCGACATTGATGCAGAGAATATCGTTGGCCAGCGCCGCGCGCAGCTCGGCTTCGGTCTTGCCGACGCCGGAGAACAGGATCTTGTTCGGCGGAATTCCCGCCGCCAGCGCCCGCTTCAGCTCGCCGCCGGACACTACGTCGGCGCCGGCGCCGAGTTTCGCCAGCGTGCGCAGCACCGACTGGTTGGAGTTGGCCTTCATGGCGTAGCAGACCAGCGTCTTCTCGCCGGCAAAGGCCTCGGTGAAGACCCGGTAGTGGCGCTCCAGCGTCGCCGTCGAATAACAATAGAACGGCGTGCCGACGGCCTCCGCGAGCTCGATGAGATTGACCGCCTCGGCGTGCAGCACGCCGTTGCGATAGTCGAAGTGGTTCATGGCAGGTGTTCCGTCGCGACGCCAAGCCGCGGATAGACCGTGGCGAAAATCAAATCAACCGCGCCCGGCTCAGTTGCCGAGCAGCGGGTCCAGAATAAACGGTTTCTTGCGACCCTTCGCAGCCGCAGGACCGGTCTCGGACCCATAGGTCGAATTGAAGACGCCGGGTTGCGCGGCGCGCTCGGTCTCGCTGTCCGCGGTCGCAGGCGCGGCCGCCAGCGGCGGCGCGTTCGGCGGCAGGTCGAGGCCGGCCTTGCGTCCGCAGCCGCCCAGCGCGAGCGCGGTCACGCTCAGCAGGATGATGGCCCATCCCGACGATGTCGGCCGGTAGTTACTGATCACGACGAATTCCCCAATGCGCGGGCGCACCATACAAAGATTGGCGCAGTCTGGCGAGACCCGAAGGCTCCCGGATAACCATGAAATTGCAGCGAAATTTTTGCCTCAGCCCAATTTTCGCTCTTTTTCCAGTCGCTTCAGCCAGGCTTTCGCCTGCGCCGTCACGTTCTTCGGTGCGGTGCCGCCATAGCTGGTCCGGCTCTTGACCGAGGCTTCCACCGACAGCACGCGCAGCGCTTCCGCCGTGATCTTGGGCTCGACCTCCTGCATCGCCTTCAGCGGCAGTTCATGCAGGGCCACGCCCTGCTTCGACGCCAGCCCGACGATACGCCCGGTGACGTGGTGGGCGTCGCGGAACGGCATTTTCAGCGTCCGCACCAGCCAGTCGGCGAGGTCGGTGGCGGTGGCATAGCCCTCGCCGGCCGCCGCCTTCATCCGCGCCTCGTCGGGCACGAGGTCGATCACCATGCCGGTCATCGCCCGGATCGCCAGCGACAACGCGGAAAACGCTTCCATCGCGCCCTGCTTGTCTTCCTGCATGTCCTTTTGATAGGCGAGCGGCAGCCCCTTCATCACGATCAGCAGCCCGGTCAGCGCGCCGATCACCCGGCCGGTCTTGGCGCGCACCAGCTCGGCGGCGTCAGGGTTGCGCTTTTGCGGCATGATCGAGGAGCCGGTGGTGAATTTGTCGGACAGCCGCACCAATCCGACCAGCGGCGAGGTCCAGATCACGATCTCCTCGGCGAAGCGCGACATGTGCACGGCCGCGATCGACGCCGCCGACAGCGTTTCGAGCACGAAGTCGCGATCGGATACCGCATCGAGCGAATTGGCCATCGGCCGGTCGAAACCAAGCGCCTTGGCGGTCGCGGCACGATCGATCGGAAACGAGGTGCCGGCCAGCGCCGCAGCCCCGAGCGGCGATTCGTTCAAACGCTTGCGCGCATCGGCAAACCGGCCGCGGTCGCGCGCGGCCATCTCGACATAGGCCAAGAGATGATGGCCGAACGTCACCGGTTGCGCGGTCTGCAGGTGGGTGAAGCCCGGCATGACCGTGCCGGCATGTTCCAGCGCCCGCTCCACCAGCGCATGCTGGAACGCCGCCAGGGCCGCGTCGGTCTGGTCGATGGTGTCGCGCACAAACAGACGGAAATCGGTCGCCACCTGATCGTTGCGCGACCGCGCGGTGTGCAGCCGTCCCGCGGCGGGGCCGATCAGGTCGGTCAGCCGGCTCTCGACATTCATGTGAATGTCCTCGAGCGCGCGCTTGAACTCGAACGATCCGTTGCCGATTTCTGACAAAATCGTGTCTAGACCCTTGCCGATATTTTTCGCATCACTCGCGGTGATAATGCCTTGCGCTGACAGCATCGCGGCATGGGCCTTGGACGCGGCGATGTCCTGGGCATAGAGGTGTCGATCAACGTCGATCGAGACATTGATTTCCTCCATGATTGCATCGGGACGCTCGGTGAACCGGCCGCCCCACATCTTGTTGCTCATGACTTCCCGTGCCCTGTCGTCTAAAGCCTTGATTATCGTCGAACCCAGCGAAACGCCGTGCCGGTTTCATTCGTAATATGGGCACTGCATAGCCGTATCTGACACAGGATGACAAACGATATGCCCGATTTGCCCACCCCCCGCCCGGCCGCCTCGCGCCGGATCCCGCTCGCCATCGGCGCGGTCGCGGTCGGGGCACTGATCGGTTTTGCCGCGGTCTACGGCTTCGGCGCCTTCAAACGCGGCCCGGCCGGCGAT
The DNA here is from genome assembly GCF_900099825.1 of Bradyrhizobium ottawaense. Lineage (NCBI taxonomy): Bacteria > Pseudomonadati > Pseudomonadota > Alphaproteobacteria > Hyphomicrobiales > Nitrobacteraceae > Bradyrhizobium > Bradyrhizobium ottawaense. Next base: position 2,963,402 of record NZ_LT629693.1, read on the forward strand.
TCCGCCTGCAACGGGGCCGTCGACCTCGCCCGCAAGATCGCGCCGCTGGCGCAGGGTGAAGTGGCGGCGCTGACCATGGCAACCACCCCGCTGCGGCTGCCCGACCTCGCCTTCGAGGATGCCGACGGCAAGCCCAAAAAGCTGTCGGACTGGCGCGGCAAGACGGTGCTGGTGAACCTGTGGGCGACCTGGTGCGTGCCCTGCCGCAAGGAAATGCCGGCGCTGGACAGCCTGCAGACCAAGCTCGGGGGCAAGGATTTCGAGGTGGTCGCCATCAACATCGACACCCGCGACGCCGAAAAGCCGAAAAACTTCCTGAAAGACGGCAACCTGGCCGGACTCAGCTATTTCAGCGACCAGAAAGCCAAGGTTTTTCAGGATCTTAAGAACATAGGCAAGGCGCTGGGGATGCCGACCTCGGTGCTGGTCGACGGCCAGGGCTGCGAGATCGCCAACATTGCCGGTCCGGCCGAATGGGCCAGCGACGACGCCATCAAGCTGATCAAGGCCGCCGTGCAGCCGGCCAAGGCGGGGTTTTAGGCCGTAATATTGAGGTTGCCGCCAACACCGGCACCAAGATTGGCCGTGGAAGGCGAGGCTTGGCCGCCGAGCAGGGTCTGAACCGCGAACTTTTCGGCGTCCGAGTTGGACTTCATGATCGAAGTCGCGACCTGCATCTGCGTGTTGCCCGCCTGCATGGCGAGCATGCTCGATACCATTGCCATCATATCCATACGCAGAACTCCCGAACGCGGGGGAGACCCTAGCGCGAGGGGGTTAATGAATTCTGGAAATGGACGCGCGACGCGGCGCGCTCAATCGTCATACGCGGGCTGGACCCGCGTATCCATCAATCTTCGTAAAAGCATCTTTGCAGATGGATTGCCGGGTCAAGCCCGGCAATGACAATCTACCTTGTCGGGACCGGCTTGTCGCCGCGGTAGTCGTAGAAGCCGCGTTGGCTCTTGCGGCCGAGCCAGCCGGCCTCGACGTATTTCACCAGCAGCGGGCACGGCCGGTACTTGGAATCCGCCAGCCCCTCGTGCAGCACCTGCATGATCGACAGACAGGTATCGAGCCCGATGAAATCGGCCAGTTCCAGCGGCCCCATCGGATGGTGCGCGCCGAGCTTCATCGCCGCGTCGATCGCCTCGACATTGCCGACGCCTTCATAGAGCGTGTAGATCGCCTCGTTGATCATCGGCAGCAGGATGCGGTTGACGATGAAGGCCGGGAAATCCTCGGATACCGCGATCTGCTTGCCGAGCTTGGTGACGAAGGCCTTGGCCGCATCGAAGGTCTCGTCGTCGGTGGCGATGCCGCGGATCAGTTCGACCAGCTCCATCAGCGGCACCGGATTCATGAAATGAATGCCGATGAAGCGCTCGGGCCGATCGGTCGAGGCGGCAAGCCGCGTGATCGAGATCGACGATGAGTTGGAGGCGACGATCGCTTCCGGCTTCAGCACCGCGCAGAGATCGTGGAAGATCTTGCGCTTGATTTCTTCCTTTTCGACCGCGGTCTCGATCACGAGATCGCAGTCCGCCAATTCGTCGAGCGACTCTGCGGAAACAATCCGGTCCAGCGCCTGCTTGCGCGCGTCCTCGGTGATGAGCTTCTTCGAAACCTGGCGCGACAGGTTGCCGTTGATGGTCGCCATCGCCGATTTCAGCCGGTCGGCGGATAGATCGTTCAGCACCACATGGTAACCGGCCAGCGCCGCCACATGCGCAATACCGTTGCCCATCTGGCCCGAGCCGATCACGCCGACCTTCTTGATTGTCACCGCCATCTTGCCATCCACCGGAACGGCGCGCAGTCAGCGCCTGTTCATCTCTGAATCCCGTTTCCGATATAATCAGAATCGAGACTTCAGTCCCACCTTTGGCGCGTTTTCTTCACGCAAAGGCGGTATCCGCTTCGCTTGAAAACGCCCTGAAACAAACCGGCCGGACGTTTTCACATCCGGCCGGTCCCGTCCGTTACTTGCCGAGCTTGCCGAGTTCTTCGGTCAGTTCGGGAACCGCCTGATAGAGGTCCGCGACCAGGCCGTAATCGGCAACCTGGAAAATCGGCGCGTCCTCATCCTTGTTGATCGCGACGATCACCTTGGAATCCTTCATGCCGGCCAGATGCTGGATCGCGCCGGAGATACCGATCGCGATGTACAGTTCCGGCGCCACCACCTTGCCGGTCTGGCCGACCTGCCAGTCGTTCGGCGCGTAGCCGGCATCGACGGCGGCGCGCGAGGCGCCGACGCCGGCGCCGAGCTTGTCGGCGAGCGGCTCGATATATTTGGCAAAGTTCTCGCGGCTCTGCATGGCGCGGCCGCCGGAGACGATGATCTTCGCCGAGGTCAGTTCGGGACGGTCGCTCTTGGCGACTTCCTCGCCGACAAAGCTGGAGAGGCCGGGATCGGCCGCGGATGCGGCGTTCTCGACCGACGCGCTGCCGCCTTCACCTGCCGCGGCAAAGGTCGAGGTCCGTACCGTGATGACCTTCTTGGCGTCCTTTGACTTCACGGTCTGGATCGCGTTGCCGGCATAGATCGGGCGCTCGAAGGTATCGGGCGCAACCACCTTGATGATTTCGGAGACCTGCATGACGTCGAGCAGGGCCGCGACGCGCGGCATCACGTTCTTGAAGCGCGAGGTCGCAGGCGCAACAAAGGCGTCGTAACCGGGGGCAAGTGCCACGATCAGCGCGGCCAGCGGCTCGGCGAGGTCGTGGGCATAGGCTTCGCTCTCGGCGACCAGCACCTTGGTGACGCCGGCGAGCTTCGCCGCGGCTTCGGCCGCAGCCTTGGTGCCCTGACCGCCACCGGCGACCAGCACGTGAACCTCGGCACCCAGCTGGGTGGCCGCGGTCAGCGCCTTGTTGGTGGAGTCCTTGAGGACCTCGTGTTCGTGTTCGGCAATCAACAGCGTGGTCATCAGAGAACCCCGGCTTCGGTCTTGAGCTTCGAAATCAGTTCGGCGACGTCCTTGACCTTGACGCCTCCCTTGCGGCCGGGCGGTTCCGATGTCTTGAGCACTTCGAGATGCGGCGTGAGGTCGACGCCGTAATCGGATGCGCTCTTGTCGTCGATCGGCTTCTTCTTCGCCTTCATGATGTTGGGCAGCGAGGCGTAGCGCGGCTCGTTCAATCGCAAGTCAGTCGTTACGATGGAAGGCCCCTTCAGTTTCACGGTCTGCAGGCCGCCGTCGACTTCGCGCGTCACCTTGAAATCGGAACCGTCGACTTCGAGCTTTGAGGCGAAGGTCGCCTGCGACCAGCCGAGCAGGGCTGCCAGCATCTGGCCGGTCTGGTTAGAGTCGTCGTCGATCGCCTGCTTGCCGAGAATGATCAGGCCGGGCTTTTCAGCGTCGGCGATGGCTTTCAGAATCTTCGCAACCGCCAGCGGTTCGACATTGCCTTCGGCCTTGACCAGGATGCCGCGGTCGGCGCCCATCGCAAGACCGGTCCGGATGGTTTCCGAGGCCTGCGCCGGGCCGATCGACACCACGACCACCTCGGTCGCCTTGCCGGCTTCCTTCAGCCGCAGGGCTTCCTCGACGGCGATTTCGTCGAACGGATTCATCGACATCTTCACGTTGGCGAGTTCCACGCCCGTTCCGTCGCTCTTGACGCGGACCTTGACGTTGTAATCGACCACCCGCTTTACCGGCACAAGAACCTTCATCGATCCTCTTTCGCTTGAATTCTGGGGTTTGATTGGCTTGGGCGCGGAACCTAAAGGTCCCGCTACCGGTGGTCAACGCGCGAAAGCCAAAAATCGGCCCTGCAATGCCCCGAAGCCGATAGGTATTTTAACGATTCTGACCGGGCACCCACAGCACGTCGCCGGCCCCATTGTCGTTCACGGCGCGGCTTGCCACGAACAGGAAATCCGACAGGCGGTTGATATATTGTATGGCAGCCTCGCTGACCGGCTCGGCCGGATTGGCGGCCAGTTCCACCATGATCCGCTCCGCCCGGCGACATATGGTGCGGGCGAGATGCAGGTATGCCGCGGCGGGGGTGCCGCCCGGCAGAATAAAGGACGTCAGCGGCGCCAGCTTTGCGTTGAGGCTGTCGATGTCGCGCTCGAGCCGCTCGACTTGGCTCGTCAGCACCCGCAGCCGTTCCGCCTTGCCGTCGCGCTGCGGCACCGCGAGGTCGGCGCCGAGATCGAACAGATCGTTCTGGATCAGGCTCAGCATGGTATCGAGTTCGGGCGCACCGGCCAGATGCAGCCGCACCACGCCGATCGCGGCATTGGTCTCGTCCACGGTGCCATAGGCTGAGATGCGCAGATCGAATTTCGGCCGCCGCTCGCCGCTGCCAAGCGCCGTGGTGCCGTCGTCGCCGGTTTTGGTATAGATGCGGTTGAGCACGACCATCGGCCCGTTCCCCTATTTGCCCATCGCCCAGACGGCGATCATGGTGATGACGATGGCGACGAACTGCAACAAGACCCGTAACCGCATCAGTTGCTGCGACCGGTTCGGCGAGCCGCCCCGCATCATGTTGATGAGGCCGAGCAGCAGCACGATGGCGACAGCCGCAACGGCAATGGGGAGGACAATCGAACTCAGAAAGGATGCCATTGGCGCTACATAACACCGTGCCGGGCGGACTGCTACACGTTCACGTCAGGCTCAACGATCTGGCTTTTAACCCAATAATATCAGAAGCTAGCCGGATTCCCGGGCGGAACCGTCGTCCGCAAGCGCAAGGTGAGATGTGAGGCAGATACGCTACGTCTACCACGTCGTGATGGATGCGTTTTACACCTTCCTTGCCGACGACGGCTGGGCGATCGCGAGCCATATCGCGCTGTCGACGCTGATGGCGCTGTTTCCGTTCCTGATCGTGCTGACCTCGCTGGCCGGCTTTTTCGGCTCCAAGGAACTGGCCGACCAGGCGGTCAGCCTGTTGCTGGAGGTGTGGCCCAAGCAGGTCGCCGATTCGCTGTCGAGCGAAATCCACGACGTCCTGACCACCACGCGCGGCGACATCCTGACCATCGGCGCCGTGCTCGCGGTCTACTTTGCCTCCAACGGCGTCGAAGCGCTGCGGGTGGCGCTGAACCGCGCCTATTCCGTGATCGAGCCGCGGCGCTGGTACTGGCTGCGGCTGGAGTCGATCGGCTACACGCTGGTGGCGGCCTTCACCTCGCTGGCGATGGCGTTCCTGATCGTGCTCGGGCCCTTGATGCTGGAAGCGGCGCGGCGCCACATTCCGTTCTTCGTCGAGACCAACGAGCACTTCCTCAATGTCAGCCGCTACGGCATCACCATTTCGGCGCTGATCGTGGCGCTGTTCATCCTGCACGCCTGGCTGCCGGCGGGGCGCAGAGGGTTTCTGCAGATCCTGCCCGGCATCATCTTCACCCTGGCGGCGTCACTGGTGTCGGGCATCGTGTTCGGCCAGTACCTGGCGCGGTTCGCCAACAACTACGTCACGATGTATGCCGGCCTCGCATCGGTCATCATCGCGCTGGTGTTTCTGTATTTCATCGCCGCGATCTTCGTCTATGGCGGCGAGTTGAATGCGGCGATCATCAAGTCGCGGCTGCCGCACGGCGTATCGCTTCAAGCAGCGCAGTCGCTAGCGCACGTGGAGACACAGGCTTGACCAGGAAGGCGTCGGCGCCGGCATCGCGCGACGCCGCCTCGTCGTCGCCGCGGCCGGACACGCCGATAACAGCGATGCGGCCGTGGGGCGGCTCCAGCGCCCGAATCCGCCGGATCGCCTCGATGCCGTCGATGCCGGGCAGCACCATGTCCATCAGCACGGCGTCGAATGCGCCCTGCGCGATCCGCTCCGGTGCGGCTTCGCCGCGGCCGATGAATTCGGTCTGATGGCCGAGTTCGGTCAGGATGGCGTTGAGCACGACGCGGCCGAACGGATTGTCCTCGACGCTGAGCAGTTTGAGCGGCCGCTGGCCGGGCATCGACAGCTCGCCATCGGTACCGCCGCCGCCGGCTGTCCTGGAAGCCCGGGCGCGCGTCAGCGTCACCGCCAGCGTGAAGGTGGTCCCGCCGCCGCGCCGCGCCGCGACCATGATGTCGCCGCCCATCGCGCGGGCGATCTGCTTGACCGACGCCAGCCCGAGCCCGGCGCCGCCGAAACGCGAAGCAATGCTGACATTGGCCTGCGAGAACGGCCGGAACAGCCGCTTGACCTCGTTGAGCGTGAGCCCGATGCCGCTGTCCGATATCGCGAAGGCGACACCGACCTTGCCCGCGGCAGCCCGCAGCGGCGTCGCGGTAAGCTCAATGGCGCCCTGCTCGGTGAACTTGGCCGCGTTGTCGATCAGGTTTTCCAGCGCCGCGCGCAGCCGGACGGGATCGCCGACCACGAACGCCGGCAGTTTTTCGGAAATCTCGACGGACCATTGCAGCCCCTTGGCCGCCGCCCGTCCCGCCAGCGAATCGCCGGCGTTGCGCGCGAGCGCCGGGAGGTCGAACAGATCCTGGCGTACCCCGGCGCCCCGGCTTCGTGCCGCATCGACGAACAGGGTCGCCAGGCTCGACAGATGTTCGGCGCCGGCCTTGATGGTATCGGCCCAGCGCCGCTCGCGCTCGTCGAGGTCGGATGTCGCCAGCAGATTGCTGATGGCCAGAATGCCGGTCAGCGGCGTGCGGACCTCATGGGCAAATGCCGCCAGCGCGGCTTCGACCATGTCCGGTCCCGAGACGGCCGCGGGCTTGCGACGTGGCTTGGCTGGCAGTTTCCTGGCCAGCAGTTTCTTGGTCGGCAGCTTCTTGGCCGCCCGCTTTTTGGCGCGCTTCTTCGCCGGCCGCCTTTTGGTCGCCCCTGTCAAACGCCGTGAGCGTGGTTTTGCCGCCATGGTCCCGTATCCCCGTGGTGCCAGCATGCCATGTCACCGCCGCGCGAGTCACGGGCGGGTTTGCGGTTACCACAGCCGGCAAACTAAGGCAGTTGCGCCATCCGCCGGATGTCCGCCGGGGTTGCCCCGGCCGCGCGCAGTTCGCGCAACGCCATGGCCCCGGTCGATTTCGAGAGCTTTTGCCCCGCAGCATCCGTCATCAGTGGGTGGTGACGGTAGAGCGGTTGCGGCAATCCCAGCAGCGATTGCAGCAGCCGGTGCACGCTGGTCGACCAGAACAGGTCCCTGCCCCGCACCACATCGGTGACGCCCTGCAGGGCGTCGTCGATCACGACCGACAGGTGATAGCTGGTCGGCGTCTCCTTGCGCGCCAGGATGACGTCGCCCCAGTCCTCCGGGCGGGCGGTGACGGCCCCTTGCTCGCCATCGGGGCCTTCGCCGTGCTCGGTCCAGACGAGATGCTTTGCCTGCGCGCAGGCCGCTGCCATGTCGAGCCGCAGCGCGTAAGGGGCGCCGGATGAGATCAGGCGCTCGCGCTCCTCCGGCGCGAGTTGTTTCGCGACCCCCGGATAGAGCGGCGCTCCGTCGGGATCGCGCGGCCACGGTGCACCGGCTTCCTTCTGCGCGACCAGCCGGGCAATTTCCGTTCGGCTCTCGAAACTCGGATAGATGAGACCCTCGGCCTGCAATCGCTCGACCGCGTCGCGATAACGCGCCAGCTGCTCGGACTGCCGCCGCACCGGCGTTTCCCAGGATAGTCCGAGCCAGGCGAGATCCTCATAGATTGCGGCCTCGAATTCCGGCCGGCAGCGCGTCGTGTCGATATCCTCGATGCGCAGCAGGAACCTCCCGCCGGTTTCGCGCGCCAGGTCGAAGTTCAGCAATGCCGAACGGGCGTGACCGAGATGGAGGTAGCCGTTCGGGCTCGGCGCAAATCGGAAAACGGGTGGCGGCATCTGGCAACACTCGTCACGAACCAAGACTCTGTTACGATAGGAGATGGATGCGCGGGTCAAGCCCACGCATGAGCAGACGGGCGAGCCGACCTATTCAATGACCATCCATCTCAACACCCAGGACGACCTCGAAGACGCCATCGGCAAGCTGGTCGCGCAGGACACGCGACTGAAGCCGATCCTCGACCTCACGGGCATGCCGGCGCTGCGGCAGCGCGAGCCGGGGTTTGCGGGTTTGGCGCACATCGTCTGCGGCCAGCAGGTGTCGACCGCGAGCGCCGCGGCGATCTGGGCCCGGCTCTCGGCGGCATTCGACCCGTTCGATCATTCAGCCATCCGCAAGGCCCGCACCGACCGCCTCGGACGGCTCGGCCTGTCCGGGGCCAAGATCAAGACGCTGAAGAACATCGCGCGCGAACTTCACCTTGAGCGTCTGAACCTCGACGTGCTGGCGGAAGAGGACGCCGACGCCGCGCACAACACGCTGACGGCGCTGCACGGCATCGGCCCATGGACCGCCGACGTCTATCTGCTGTTTTGCCTCCGTCATGCCGACGCCTGGCCGGCCGGCGATATCGCGGTGCAGGAAGCCATCAAGATCGGGCTCGGTCTGGCGACGCGCCCGACGCCAAAACAGATGGCGCCGCTGGCGGAGCCGTGGCGTCCGCTGCGTGGCGCTGCCGCGCATCTGTGGTGGAGCTACTATCGCGTGTTGAAGAAGCGCGAGGGCGTGCTGGCGGAAAAGACCAGCCCCGCCAAGGTCAGCCCCGCCAAACCTAGCCGCTCCAAGCCTAGCCTCGCAAAGTCACCCGGTCCTCGCGCGCGCAAGCGGTGACGAAGTCGATCACCGCGCGTACCACGGGAAGATCGACCAGGTCCGGATGGGCCAGCAGCCAGAGGTCCGCGACGCTGACGAGTTTTTGCGGCGCAACGCGCACCAGGTCGGGATCGGTGGCGGCGACGAAACAGGACAGCGCCGAGATCCCGAGACCGGCCCGTGCCGCCGCCAGCATGTCGCCCTGCGACGAACAGCGCAGCACCACGGATCCCTGCCGGGTGATGAAATCGCTCCAGCGCGCCAGCCGCTCGTTCGAGGCCCGGTCGGCGAAGCCGATGACGCTGTGCCCCTTCCACTCGTCGCGCCGTTCGGGCAGCGGCCGCCGGGCCGCATAGCCGCGCGAGGCGTAGAAACCGGTGCCGAGACGGCCGATCCTGCGGCCGATCAGGTTCTCCTCGCCGCTGTCGACCGGGCGCAGCACCACGTCGGCCTCGCGACGGCGCACGCTGGCCGGAAACGGATGGGTAATGATCTCGAGCTGAATATGGTCGTGCGCGCGCAAAAACCCCCCGAGCCGCGGCATCAGCCAGTGCGAGGCCAGCGTCGCCCCGATCGACAGCTTGACCACACCGCGGGCCTGCGCGCCGGTCGCCGACACCGCGGCCTCGGCGCGCAACGCCGCCGCCGCCATCGCCTCGACATGCTCGCGAAACTTGCGCCCCTGCGAGGTCAGCGACAGCCCGTCGTTGGAGCGCGCAAACAAGGGGATGCCGAGCTGGTTTTCCAGTTCGGCGACCTTGCGGCCGACCGTCGGATGGCTGGAGCGGAGCTGGCGCGCAGCCGCCGCAAAGCTGCGGGTTTCCGCCACCGCGACGAAGGTCTTGCAGAGGTCCCAGTCCATCGACTTCTCCCGCCGGAACGTGTTCATAGCTGGATAGCCATCTGTTCAATATTGAACAGGGCGGCCCTGTCGTCCAGCGCTATAATGCGCCGCATCAATCAACATGACAGACGCGTTCCGGATGCTCGCGGACCGCGTTCCCAGGGAGAGACCGCATGCCGCTGCCCGCCTCGCTTGTGAATACGCTCGAACTGCCGGTGGTCGGATCGCCGTTGTTCATCGTCTCCGGGCCCGAGCTCGTGATCGCCCAGTGCAAGGCCGGCATCGTCGGCTCGTTCCCGGCACTGAACGCGCGCCCGGTCGAGAAGCTCGGCGAATGGCTCACCCGGATCGAGAACGAGCTCGGCGAATACAAGGCGCTGCACCCGGAAAAGAAGGTCGCGCCCTACGCCGTCAACCAGATCTGTCACGCCTCCAACGACCGGCTGATGAAGGACATGGAGACCTGCGTGAAGCACCAGGTGCCGATCATCATCACCTCGCTGCGCCCGCCGCAGGAAATCGTCGAGGCCGCGCATTCCTATGGCGGCGTCGTGTTCCACGACGTCATCAACGTCAAGCACGCGCGCAAGGCCGCCGAACAGGGCGTCGACGGCCTGATTCTGGTCTGCGCCGGCGCCGGCGGCCATGCCGGCACGCTGTCGCCGTTCGCGCTGGTGCGCGAGGTCAAGCAATGGTTCAAGGGCACCATCCTGCTGTCGGGCGCGATCTCCGACGGCTGGAGCGTGGCCTCCGCGCTCGCGCTCGGCGCCGACCTCGCTTATGTCGGCACCCGCTTCATCGCCACCGCGGAAGCCAACGCCGATCAGGCCTACAAATCAGCGCTGATCGAACACGCCGCGCACGACATCGTCTATTCCAACCTGTTCACCGGCGTGCACGGCAATTATCTCGGACCGTCGATCGTGGCCGCCGGCCTCGATCCCGACAACCTCCCGGTCGCCGACAAGTCGAAGATGAATTTCGGCTCCGGCGGCAACACCAAGTCCAAGGCGTGGCGCGACATCTGGGGCTCGGGCCAGGGTATCGGCCAGATCGCGGACGCACCGCCGGTTTCCGAACTGGTCGAGCGCATGAAGGCCGAGTTCGCCGACGCCAGCGGCGACTTTCTCAAGCGGGCGCGCGCTTAAAATCCGCGCGACCTGCTTTCAATAAAGAACTGATAAAGGGACGGGAATGATAGGACTCTCGCGGCATGTCATAACGGTCGCGTTCGCCTTGCTGGCGAGCGCTGCGGCCAACGCCGAGGACAAGAGCGAAATCCGCATCGGCCAGACGCTGCCCTATAGCGGGCCGCTGTCGGGCTTCGGCATCATCGGGCGGGCGGAGGAGGCCTATTTCGAGAAGGTCAACGCCGAAGGCGGCATCAACGGCCGCAAGATCAAGTTCATCAGCCTCGACGACGCCTATTCGCCGCCCAAGACCGTGGAGCAGACCCGCAAGCTGGTCGAACAGGATGAAGTCCTTGTCATGTTCGGCTCATTGGGAACCGCGACCAACAGCGCCGTGCATCGCTACCTCAACAACAAGAAGGTGCCGCAACTGTTCGTGCTGAGCGGCGCCACCAAATGGGCCGATCCGAAGAGCTTTCCGTGGACCATGCCGGGCATGGCGGCCTACCAGTCCGAGGGCGTGGTCTATGCCAAGCACATCCTGCAGACCAAGCCCGACGCCAAGATCGCCATCCTGTCGCAGAACGACGATTTCGGCCGCGACTATGTCGCCGGCTTCAAGCGTACGCTCGGCGACAAGGCCGCGACCATGATCGTGGCGGACGCCAGCTACGAGACCAGCGCGCCGACCATCAGCTCGCAGATCGCCACGCTGAAGGCCTCCGGCGCCAACGTGATGTTCGGCGTCGTGCTCGGGAAATTCACCTCGCAGATGATCAAGGGCACAGCCGAGATCAACTGGAAGCCCGACCTGTTCTTCGTGCCGGCCTCGGCGTCGTCGATCTCGTTCCTGGAGCCCGCCGGCCTCGAAAACGCCGTCGGCCTGATCTCGTCGGGCAACCAGAAGGACGCGATGGACGTTCAATGGGCCGACGATGCCGGGGTGAAGGCGTACTTTGCCTTCATGAAACAGTATCTGCCGAACGCCGACCTCAACAATTCGAACTATGCCGCCGGCTACGCCTATGCCAGCCTGCTGATGAAGGTACTGACGGCGTGCAAGGACGATATCAGCCGCGACAACATCATGAAGCAGGCGGCCTCGCTGCGCGAGGTACCGCTGCCCTTGCTGCTACCGGGGATGACGGTTTCGACCGATGCCGACGATTATCTGCCGTTCCAGCAATTGAGACTCCGCCGCTTCGACGGCAAGAGCTGGGTCGGCTTCGGCGAAATTCTGGATGACCGCTGAGCAGAGATCTGGGAGAGCAACGTGACATCGATCATCAGCGGCGACCGCAGCATCAGCTATCCCGAGATTCACGCCCGCATCGCGCAGGCGGCGACGGGATTCGGGGCGATCGGCCTTGGCGGCGGGACGCCCGTCGCGATGATGCTGCGCAACGATTTTGCGCTGTTCGAGGTTTCCGGCGCGGCTGCGGCGCTCGGCAGCCCCGTGGTGCCGATCAACTGGCATCTGAAGGCGGAAGAAGTCGCCTACATCCTCGCCGACAGCGGCGCCGAGATCCTGGTCTGCCACGCTGATTTATTGCCGCAGATCAGGGACGGCCTGCCCCCTCATTTGAAGCTGTTCGTGGTAACGACGCCGCCGGAAATAGCGGCGGCGTTTGACGTCGCGACGCCGCTGACGCGCGTCCCCCAAGGCCTGACCGACTGGGACGACTGGCGCGACACCCACGCCCCATCGCAGGCGCCCGCGATCGGCAGCGCGCCGATGTTCTATACGTCGGGCACCACAGGCCTGCCGAAGGGCGTGCGCCGCAAGCCGATGCAGCCCGAACAGCAGGCGGCATCCGCGCGCGTCGGCACCATCGCCTACGGCATCAAGGCCGGCGACGACCAGGTGATCCTGATGAACGGCCCGATGTACCATTCGGCGCCGAACTCCTACGGCATGCTGGCGTTCCGCAGCGGCTGCACCATCGTGCTCGAGCCGCGCTTCGACCCCGAGGACATGCTGCAACTGATCGCGCGCCATCGCGTCACCCACATGCACATGGTGCCGACGATGTTCGTCCGCCTGCTGCGGCTGCCGGATGAGGTCAAGCGCCGTTACGATCTGTCGTCGCTGCGCTTCATCGTGCATGGGGCGGCGCCCTGCCCGCCGCAGGTCAAGCGCGCCATGATCGACTGGTGGGGCACTCGGCCGAGGAGGCATTAACAAAACCCGGCACCGTCGGCCGCGCCATCGAAGGCGGCATCGTGAAAATCTTCCGCCCCGACGGCGAACTGTGCGAGGTCAACGAGCCCGGCGAGATCTTTATGCGCCAGGTCGCGACCTCGGATTTCGATTATCACGGCAAGGCCGAGGCGCGCGCCGAGGCCGGCCGCGACGGCCTCATCAGCGTCGGCGACGTCGGCTATCTCGACGCCGACGGTTATCTGTTCCTGTGCGACCGCAAGCGCGACATGGTGATTTCGGGCGGCGTCAACATCTATCCGGCGGAAATCGAGAACGCGCTGATCGGCATGGACGGCGTGCGCGACTGCGCGGTGTTCGGCATTCCCGACGACGAATTCGGCGAGCGGCTGTTCGCCTGCATCGAGCCGGAAGCGAATGCTTCGCTATCGCCTCGCGCGGTGCAGGAATTCCTGCGCGGCCGGCTCGCCAACTTCAAGGTGCCGAAGGACATCCAATTTCTCGACGCCCTGCCGCGCGAGGCCAGCGGCAAGATATTCAAGCGCAAGCTGCGCGATCTCCATGCCGAAGGCGGCCTGCGCTCGGCGACGTGAGAGTCGTCATTCCGGGGCGCGTCGCAGACGCGAACCCGGAATCTCGAACTTCCGGGTTCGACGCTTCGCGTCGCCCCGGAATGACGAACCGAACAGCGTTTGAAACGAACAACGTTTTAAACGGCATCCGCTGTTGCAAAGCGGTCATCGAACCGGGCAATGATCGCGCACCACATGAGCAGGGATCAAGCCAATGCAGTCCACCGACTTCGTCGTCGCCCGCAACGATCTGCAGCAATGCAAGATCATCGAGACGCAACTGCCCGACGCAGGATCGCTTCCCGATGATGCACTGCTGGTCAAGGTCACGCGGTTCGCGTTGACCGCCAACAACATCACCTACGCCGTGCTCGGCGATCAGCTCAAATACTGGCAGCTATTTCCAGCGCCAAAGGAGTTTGGCAACATTCCGGTATGGGGATTTGGCGAGGTGATCGCCTCGAAACATCCCGGCATCGCCGCCGGCGAAACCCTGTTCGGCTATTTCCCGATGGCGACTTATCTTGTGATCGAGGCCGCCGATGTCAGCAAGCGCGGCTTGCGCGACGGCGCCGCGCACCGGCAAGGGGTGGCGCCGGTCTACAACGCCTATGCGCGCGTCAGCGGCAATCCGGCGTTCGCGGGCAGGCAGGGCGATTATCAGGCGCTGCTGCGGCCGCTGTTCATGCTGTCGTTCCTGGTCGACGATTTCCTCGCCGAGAATGACGACTATGGCGCCAAGCGCGTGATGCTGTCGTCGGCCTCCAGCAAGACCGCGTTCGGCCTCGCCCATCTCTTGCACGCGCGGGGCGTCAAGGTGATCGGGCTGACCTCGGCCGGCAACACCGCGTTCGTCAAATCGCTCGGCTGCTACGACGAGGTTGTGACCTACGATCACGTCACATCCATTCCCGCGGACTCACCCGTTGCATTCGTCGACATGGCGGGGAACAGCGACTTGCGCGAACGATTGCACCGGCATTTCGGCGACCAGATGAAATATTCCGGACAGGTCGGCCTCACCCACCGCGGCGTTTCGCCTGACGAACCGCAATTGCCCGGCGCCAAGCCGACCTGGTTCTTCGCGCCGGACCAGATCCGCAAGCGGGCCAAGGAATGGGGCCCGGGCGGCGTCGATATCAGGTTCGGTGCCGCATGGTCCGGCTTCGCGCCAAAACTCGATCGATGGCTCGACGTGACCGAGGGTCGCGGGCCGGCCGCGGTGCAGGCGGCCTATCTCGATACCCTCAACGGCCGGGTGCCGCCGAATCTGGGGCACATTCTTTCGCTCTCATAGCGTTTTCAAGCGAAGTGGACCCGGTTCGCGTTAAGAAAATGCGTCAGAATAGACCCGCTCGGCCTTGTTCAGTCTCCAGCGTATAGGCGATATCTCCTCGCGCCCTTTCTGCGCCGTCCCGAATGGGTATAGGGTCGCAGCCAGGGAAAACGCCGCATAGACGGCCGGTGACGAGAAACGCTCATGCTCGACAAGACCGACGATATTTCGGTTGCGGCCGACAACTGGCTCGCGCAATTCGAAGAGGCGCTAGCCAAGCTGGACGATGGCTTGCTGAAAGCCCTGTTTTGCCAGGACAGCCATTGGCGCGACGTGCTGGCGCTGAGCTGGAACATCCAGACCATCAACGGCGCGGACGGAATCTTGCGCGAACTCAAGGCGCTTGCGCGCAAGGCGGCGCCGCGGGCCTTTGCGATCGATCCCGATCGCCGCGCGCCGCGCAAGGTGATGCGCGCCGGCACCAACAGCATTGAAGCCATCTTCAAATTCGAAACCGCGGTCGGACGCGGCAGCGGCATCCTGCGGCTGGTCCCGGATGCGACCGACGGCAGGCTGAAGGCCTGGACGCTGCTGACCGAGCTTGGCGAGTTGAAAGGTTTTGAGGAACAGGTCGGCGCCCAGCGCCCGCGCGGCAGCGCCTATTCGCGCGATTTCCGCGGCCCCAACTGGCTCGATCTGCGCAACGCATCCAGCGCCTATGCCGACCACGCCCCCACCGTGCTCGTGATCGGCGGCGGCCAATCCGGCCTGAGCATCGCCGCCCGGCTGAAGCAACTGAACGTCGATACGCTGATCGTCGATCGCGAAAAACGCATCGGCGACAACTGGCGCAAGCGCTACCACGCGCTGACGCTGCATAACCAGGTTCAGGTCAACCACCTGCCCTATATGCACTTCCCGCCGAACTGGCCGACTTACATTCCGAAGGACAAGCTCGCCAACTGGTTCGAGTCCTATGTCGAAAGCATGGAGCTCAACTTCTGGACCGGGACCGAGTTCGAAGGCGGCAGCTATGACGAGACCGAAGGCCGCTGGACCGTGACGCTGCGCCGCGCCGACGGCAGCAGGCGCACCATGCATCCGCGCCATGTCGTACTGGCGACCGGCGTCAGCGGCATTCCGAGTATTCCCGAAATTTCCGGCCTGAAGGATTTTGCCGGCAAGGTGATGCATTCCAGCCAGTATGATGACGGCGAGAACTGGAAGAGCAAGCGCGCCATCGTTGTCGGCACCGGCAATAGCGGCCACGACATCGCGCAGGACCTGCATTCGAGCGGCGCCGACGTCACCATGGTGCAGCGCTCATCGACCCTGGTCGTCAGCATCGAACCGTCGGCGCAACTGGTCTACACGCCCTATAACGATGGCACGCTCGAGGATAACGACCTGATCGCGACCTCGATGCCGCTCCAGGTCGCGCGCAAGAGCCATGCGTTGACGACCGATAAATCCAAGGAGCTCGACAAGGACCTGCTCGACGGCCTCGCGCGCGCCGGCTTCAAGCTCGATTTCGGCGAGGACAATACCGGCTGGCAGTTCAAATATCTCACCCGCGGCGGCGGTTATTATTTCAACGTCGGCTGTTCCGACCTGATCGTGAAGGGCGCTATCGCGCTGAAGCAATTCGCCGACATCGACAAATTCGTCGCCGCCGGCGCGCAGATGAAGGATGGCAACACCGTCGCCGCCGACCTGGTGGTGCTGGCAACCGGCTACAAACGCCAGGAAGAACTGGTGCGCAAGCTGTTCGGCGAAGGCGTGGAGAAGCGCGTCGGCACGATCTGGGGATTCGGCGACGGCCAGGAACTGCGCAACATGTACACGCGCACCGGCCAGCCCGGCCTGTGGCTGATCGCCGGCGGCCTCGCCCAATGCCGGATCGGATCGAAGCATCTGGCGCTGCAGATCAAGGCGATCGAGGAAGGGCTGTTGCCGCGGGGCGTGGGGCCGCGGGCGAATCCTGCGTAAATCCATCCGCTGTCATTCCGGGGCGATGCGAAGCATCGAACCCGGAATCTCGAGATTCCGGGTTCGATGCTTCGCATCGCCCCGGAATGACAACACATTGGGGAAAACACACATGCCGACCATTCTCGGCTCGGGCGACCACCGTTACCGCGTGGTGGAGAATTTCGCGAAACTCCCTACCGGCTGGAGCCTCACCGACGTCGCGTCCGTCGCGGTCGACAGCAAGGACCGCCTTTATGTCTTCAACCGCGGCGCCCATCCGATGGTGGTGCTGGACCGCGCGGGCAATTTCATCACCAGCTGGGGCGAAGGGCTGTTCAACCGCGCCCATGGCCTGCACATCGACAGCGACGACCATCTCTATTGCACCGATGACGGCGACCACACCGTGCGCAAGTGCTCGACCGACGGCAAGGTGCTGCTGACGATCGGCATCCCGAACAAGCCTGCGCCGTTCATGAGCGGCGAGCCGTTTCATCGCTGCACCCATACCGCGCTGTCGCCGAAGGGCGAGATCTACGTCTCCGACGGTTACGGCAATGCCTGCGTCCACAAATATTCGCCGGACGGCAAGCTGTTGAAGACCTGGGGCGAACCCGGCACCGATCCCGGCCAGTTCAACATCGTCCACAACATCGCCACCGATGCCGACGGTTTCGTCTACGTCGCCGACCGCGAGAACCACCGCGTGCAGGTGTTCGACGGCAACGGCAAATACGAAACGCAGTGGAACAATCTGCATCGCCCCTGCGCGCTGTGCCGCTGCGGCGGCAAGCAGCCGACCTTCATCATCGGCGAACTCGGCCCGGGCATGAACGTGAACCGCAAGTCGCCCAATCTCGGCCCGCGGCTTTCCATCGTCGACGCCAAGGGCAACCGCATCGCGCGTCTCGGTGGAGAAAATGGGCCGGGCATCGAGGCCGGCAAATTCCTGGCGCCGCACGGCATCGCGATGGATTCCAGAGGCGACATCTATCTCGGCGAAGTCGGCGTCACCGACTGGAAGACCAGCTTTCCGGACACCCCGATGCCGCCGGAGGTTGGCGTCACGCGCTGCCTGCAGAAGCTGGAGAAGATCTAGTCCCCGACGGCCTCGCGCCGGCGCTGTTCGGATTCTTCCGCGTAGCGCTTCATGGCGTGGGCTTCGGTGAGAATTCCGAGCGGGCTGCGTTCGCCGCCGGCTTCGACCACGACCAGCGTTTCGGCTTCGGCGGCATCGAAGACCGCAATCGCTTCCTGGATGTTCATGGCCGGATGCAGCACCACCTCGCGGTGATGCAGGATATCG
This sequence comes from Bradyrhizobium ottawaense, assembly GCF_900099825.1. Lineage (NCBI taxonomy): Bacteria > Pseudomonadati > Pseudomonadota > Alphaproteobacteria > Hyphomicrobiales > Nitrobacteraceae > Bradyrhizobium > Bradyrhizobium ottawaense. The sequence goes on from NZ_LT629693.1 coordinate 2,981,273, forward strand.
ACCAGGCTTTTGCTCTCGTCGACATCGGGTGCGTGCGCTTCGGCGATCAGCGCCAGCCCGACATAATGGCCCGCGCCGTCGACCGCGACCACCTGCGTCTTCGAGCCCAGCGGAAATTTCTCCCGGAATTCCTCGATTTTCATGTTCGCCATCACGGTGGTGAGATCGGGCCGCATCAGCCGTCCGACGGTCAGATCCCGGATCCAGCCGACATCGGCGGCGCTGCGAATGGTCTCGCCGCGCAGATGCAGCCGCCAGGTCGCAAAGGAGTAGCCGAACAGTTCGCGGGTGATCAGCGTCGAGATGATGACCGCGACCAGCACGGCGGTGGTAACCCAGAGATTGCCGGTGGACTCCAGCGCAATGAACGACATCGTCAAGGGACCGCCAACCACCGAGGCCGACAACGCGCTCATGCCGATCACGGCATAGACGCCGGGTTCGAGATGAAAGCCGGGCACGATCGCATCAAAGCCGGCGGCAAACAGCCGGCCGCCCAGCGCACCCATCAGGAGCGTAGCAAAAAATAATCCGCCGCGAAAACCGCTGCCGAGCGAGACGATCGAGGCCGCGGCCTTGAGCAGGAACACGCCGGCGATCACGGCCAGCGGCAAGGAGACGATCCCAGTGAAATGCAGCGCGCCGTGCCCCGACGACATCACCAGCGGCGTCCACAGCGCCATGGCGCCGACGGCGAGACCGCCGAGCGCCGGGCGCAGCGGCGACCACAGCCGGATCTTCGCCAGCAACGCCTCGCACAGCGCCACGCCGCGCATGATCGCGATTCCGAACAGCCCGGCCAGCAGGCCGAACAGGGCGGCAATCGCCAGATCGCGCCCGCGCACGTCGCCGAACGATTCGATGCCGATGCCGAGCGACAGCGCCGAAAAGCCGTGGGTGACGAAATAGCCGGCGACGGCGGCAACGCCGACCGGGGTCAGGCTGGCCGGGGTATAGCCGCCGATCACCAGCTCGAACGCGTAGAACGCACCGGCCAAGGGCGCGCCGAACGCGCCGGCAATCGCCGCGGCAGCACCACAGCCGACCATGACGCGCTGGTCGGCCCGGCGCAGGTGAAATCCCCGCCCCAGCGAGGCGGCGAGGCCACTGGCGAGCTGGGTATAGCCGGCCTCGAGGCCGACGGAGGCGCCTACGCCGCTCGACCAAATCGTCTGCAGCGCCACGATCACGCTGCCGCGAAACGACATTCGCCCGCCATGCAGGGCATTGGCCTCGATCGGGTCGATCTCGCGCGCCGGCCGCCAGCGCGAGATCAGCAGGAAGGCGATGCCGAGCACGAGCCCGCCCAGGCTCGGCACCAGCAGGGCCCGCAGCGGCTCGATCGAAAGCTGGCTCGAAAGCCGTTCCCGGATCGAAATATTGAACAGGACGGCGTGAAGGCCCGCGACCGCCACGCTCATGGCGACCACCACCGCCCCGCTGACGGTTCCGACCAGCGCCGCCAGGATCACCAGGCTGATTTCATGCGCGCGGACGAAGGCCCGCAGCCGGCGTGGCGCCTCCAGGTAGCGGGGCTTGGTGGTCATCGGGCGGGTCCGTCTGCGGCGGGAGCGGTCTTGCCGCCCGGTTTAGCGGTGTTTGCGCCGGTGATGCAATTGGGCAGGATCGTGGCAGCCCCGGATAAGGACCGGAACGCTCTTCACAATCCCGTCACGCTGACTGTAGTATGCAGACACAATGCTGCTTCGCAGCTAACATGGGAGTCAGGAGCGTTACTTGAACGCACATGTCTCGCAAGGCGGTTGGCCGGTACTGGTGCTCAACGCGGATTTCCGGCCGCTGAGTTATTACCCGCTGTCTCTCTGGTCGTGGCAGGACGCGATCAAGGCGGTGTTTCTCGATCGCGTCAACATCGTCGAGCACTACGACCGTGCGGTGCACAGCCCGACCTTCGAGATCCAGCTGCCGAGCGTGGTGTCGCTGAAGTCGTTCGTCAAGCCGACCACCCACCCCGCCTTCACCCGGTTCAACGTCTTCCTGCGCGACCGCTTCGTCTGCCAGTATTGCCACGCGCATGACGACCTCACCTTCGATCACATCATCCCGCGCAGCAAAGGCGGCCAGACCACCTGGGAAAACGTGGTCGCGGCCTGTTCGCCCTGCAATCTGCGCAAGGGCAACCTGACGCCGCAGCAGGCACGGATGTTTCCAAGGCAACACCCGTTCGCGCCGACGGTGCATCAGCTGCACCGCAACGGGCGGCTGTTCCCGCCGAACTATCTGCACGATAGCTGGCTGGATTATTTATACTGGGATACCGAGCTCGATCCGTAGGGGGACGAGACTGCGGCTCCCGATTCCTGCTGGGCAATCAAAGCGGGACAACGAAAAAAGGCGGCCCACCGGGCCGCCTTTTGTATCTGTCGGCGCGCAACCGCCTCATATCAGTCGATTTCTTCGATCACCCGGCGCTCGCCCGGATCGACCAGATAGGTCCGGTTCTCGCGATGAACGTAGCGGTATTCGCGCAAGGAAGGCGCCTCCCGGTAGACCGTTTCGGGAAATTCCTCAAACTCGACCGAGTCCGGCAAACGTTCGCCGCGGCGGATGACCACCTTGGCCGTGCTGCCCGTCGTCTGGTGTTCGGTCGTCCTCGTCTTGATGTGCTTGCGCACGACATCGCGATCCTTGTCGGTAAACGAGACCTTTGAATGCGACGAGGCCGGCGCAGCGGCCGTCGCTCCGCCGGAGCGCGGCAGAACCGTCACGATCTTGTAGGTGGACGGTTCGACGATGACGATCTCATCGCGCACGACGAAGAAGCTGTATCCGCGGTATTGCGGCACGACTTCCACGACATCGGCCGGCAGGGTCTGCAGATGGACATCGCGAGGAACGGCGGTCCCGACCGTCAACGAGAAATTGACGTTGTTGACGGGCTGCACGTTCAACCGCGTGATCGACTCGTTGACGCGCGTGCGTTGCTGATCGTTGATGTTGACGGAAGCATTCACGCCCGTCGACGCCGACTGTGCCGTATTCGCAGGCGCTGACGACTGAGCCGGCTGCTGCGCCGTCGTGGTCGAGGTGCCGCTGGCGGGAGCCTGCTGCGCCTGGCCGGTGGACGGTGCCGGGTTGGCGGTTTGCGCCTGCGCCGGCTGGGTGGCCCCGCTCGGGGATGCGGGAACGGTGGTTTGCGCCTGCGCATTGCCGGTGGAGGGGCTCGGAGCCGTCGACGTGGAAGCGGACGGCAGCGGGGTGGTCGGGCTCTGGGTTTGTGAAGTGGTCGGGGCAGTGGTCGTGGAACTGGGCGATTGCGCCAATGCTGCCGTAGCAAAGACCAGGCCCACGGCCGTACTTATCAGAAAACGTGTCTTCATCTGAAGATCCTCTGTTGTTGTGGACTGCATGAACGGACCGGCAAGCCCGTTGTTCCAATCGGGAAAACCTGGCAAGCGGCCGATATCGAAATGCATTCGGTGAATAATCCCGGCCGATCCCCGGTTCGCCGTGATTCGCAATTTCGTTCGGGAACATTCGGCAATACGGCGGGTTGGTGCGCATCCCAATTGGAGGAGTCAGATCATGAAAAACGTAGCTATTTCTCTCGCGATCGGCGTCGGCGCCTTGCTTTCATCCGGAGCCAACGCAGCACCACTCACGGTGAGCCCATCGATGATGCCGGACAACGGCGTCGAGAATGTGCGAATGGTCTGCGACGAGTACGGCCGCTGTTACCGCACCCGCGGCGGTCGGCGCGTCGTGATTCAGCAGGAATATGGCGACAGCTATAACTATGCGCCGCGCGAGCGCTACATCGAGCGGCGCGGTTATTACAATGACGGCTATGACAATGGTCCGAGCGTCGGTATCGGCGTGGGTCCCGGCGGCGTGGGCTTCGGAGTCGGCGTAGGCCCGCGCTGGTAACGTTTGTCGAGAAGCGGAGGAAGGCTGCGGAGAAATCCGCAGCCTTTCACGCAGGCGGCCTTTGGCCTTTCACGCAGGCGGCCTTTGGGCAGTGCGAGCCCGTTTACTCCCACGCGGCGCTCGTCCGGGTTCGGCGACTTGCCGGCCGATCATGACCGCGAACGGCGCTGCTGTTCGCGCTGCTCGGACTGACGTTTGCCCCGGCCTCGCGCGCTGGATCACGGTGACTTACTTTATTGCGCTGGCGATCGTCGTCACGGCCTTGTTGCTGGTGCGCCGCTCCCTGAAGTGGCGCTATCCGATCTAGAGACATGCGTCCGGGCGGCATCGCGTTTCCGTAAGACAGGCGGTCTTGACTCATCACGGCTTCCGTTGGTGAAGTGCGCGATGTGACGGCCTCCCGCCACATACGAAGCACAAGAGCGGCATCAAGACGCCTCCATCACGGAAACGCCCCCATGCTGATTCCCATTGCCGACGTGCCCCTCTGGTATGCCGAACGCAAACCGAAGGATGCCGTCGCGGTCAGCCATGGCGCCGATGAACTGACCTGGGAGCAGCTTGAGCGCAACGCCAACCGCCGCGCCCGCGCCTTTGCCGCCAAGGGCGTCAAGCCCGGTGACTTCGTCGCCATTGGGCTACCCAACAGCAACGCGTTTTTCGAGACCACCTTTGCGGTGTGGAAATGCGGCGCGACGCCGACGTCGCTGACCTGGCGGCTGCCGCGCGGCGAGGCCGCCGCCGTGCTCGATATTCTCAAGCCTTCGCTGGTGGTCGGCGGCCAGCCGGACTGGAACGCGCCGAATTCGCTGCCGGCCGATTTCTTACCCGAAGGTTTCTCCGACGAACCACTGACCAACCCGGTGGCGCGCTACTGGAAGGCGATGACCAGCGGCGGCTCGACCGGGCGGCCGAAGGTGATCCTCGATCATATGCCTGCGGTCCACGACACGGCAGTCGCGTCGGGGCTTGGCATTCCGCAGAACGGGTCGCTGCTCAATCCCGGCCCGCTCTATCACAACGCACCGTTCATCGCGACGCATGTCGCGCTGTTTTCGGGCAGCCGCGTCACCGGCCTGGTCAAATTCGACGCCGAGGAAACGCTGCGCCTGATCGAGGCCAACAAGGTGCAATGGGTCAATTTCGTGCCGACCATGATGCATCGGATCTGGGCGCTGCCGGACGCAGTGCGCAACGGCTACGATCTTTCCAGCCTGCAGATCGTGTTTCACATGGCCGCTCCGATGCCGCCGTGGCTGAAGGAAAAATGGATCGAGTGGCTGGGGCCGCAGCGGATCTATGAACTCTATGGCGGCACCGAGCGCCAGGGCGCCACGATCATCACCGGCGTCGAATGGCTGGGGCACAGGGGCTCGGTCGGCAAGATCGGCGACACCGGCCGCCTGAAGATCGTCGGCGAGGACGGCAACGAGGTCGCCACCGGCGAGACCGGTGAGATCTATTTCCTGCCCAATGACGGCGCCGGCAGCACCTATCACTATCTCGGCGCCGAGCCGAAGCGCCGGCCCGACGGCTGGGAATCGCTCGGCGACATCGGCAGGCTCGATGCCGACGGCTATCTCTATCTCGGCGACCGGCTCGCCGACATGATCCTGCGCGGCGGCGCCAATATCTATCCGGCCGAGATCGAGGCCGCGGTCACGGCGCATCCGCACGTCCGCTCCTGCGTCGTCGTCGGCCTGCCCGATCCGGAATTCGGACAGCGCGTCCACGCCATCCTCGAACTCGACCCGGCGACCGATGCGCAGGCGGTCGCCGACGGCATGGGCGCGTTCCTCGCCGATCAGCTCAGCCGCTACAAGCATCCGGAGAGTTTCGAGATCGTGCGCGTCGGCCTGCGCGACGATTCCGGAAAGGTCCGCCGCACCATGCTGCGCGACGAGCGCGCCGGCTGGATGCAGCAAAATCGCGATTTCAGGATCATGCCGGCCGGGGCGCGGGCCAAGGTGGAGTAAGGCGAAGTAAGGCGGCGCGTTGATGGGCGACCGCGGACCTGGCCGCCCGGCGCCACCACTGGCAGTGGAACATGTGTGAATAGGCCCCTTGTGAGTCGCGCCGCGACCCGGTTTGCGAGACACCTTTAAAGGCGGCCGGTTGCAGCATAGATTGTCATCAGTTTCACGCACTTTCGTTGCACGGAAGCACACCTGTTGGCCAGGAGACCATCAATGCCCTCTTTGACCGAATGGAAGGTGCCGCCGGCCAACCAGCCCCGTCCGGGCGACTACAGTTTCGACCTCGACCGCACGCTGTCGTCGGTGGTCGGGCTGCATTCGATCGTCCCGCCCGATGCCTTCAGCGCCGAAACGCTCGGCACCGAACGCGCCGGCAACGGCGTGCTGATCGATGACGGACTGGTGCTGACCATCGGCTATCTCATCACCGAGGCCGAATCCGTCTGGCTGCATCGCGGCGACGGCCGCGTGGTCGAGGGACACGCGCTCGGCTTCGATTTCGAATCCGGCTTCGGACTGGTGCAGGCGCTCGGCCACCTCGATCTCGATCCGCTGCCGCTCGGCTCTTCCGCCGCGGCCCAGATCGGCGACCGCGTGGTGGTCGGCGGCGCCGGCGGTCGCACGCGTTCGGTCGCCAGCCAGATCGCGGCCAAGCAGGAATTCGCCGGCTACTGGGAGTATCTGCTGGATGAAGCGATCTTCACCCATCCCGCGCATCCGAACTGGGGCGGCACCGGACTGATCTCGAGCAGCGGCGAACTGCTCGGCATCGGCTCGCTGCAGCTCGAACGCGAGCGCGAAGGCGAGGCCGAACATGTCAACATGATCGTGCCGATCGACCTGTTGAAACCGGTGCTCGACGATTTGCGCAAGTTCGGCCGCGTCAACAAGCCGTCACGGCCCTGGCTCGGAATGTTCTCGACCGAGATCGACAACCGCGTCGTGGTGGTCGGCATCGCCAGCAAGGGTCCGGCGGCGCGCGCCGAACTCAAGACCGGCGATGTCATCCTCGCGGTGAACGGCGACAAGATCACCAGCCAGACCGGCTTCTACCGCAAGCTATGGGCGCTCGGTCCCGCCGGCGTCGACGTGCCGCTCACGGTCTACCATGAAGGCGTCACCTTCGACGTCACTCTGACCTCGACCGATCGCGCCAGGCTCTTGAAGGCGCCAAGGTTGCACTGAACACGGCTGCATTGAACCGAGAAAGTTGCCCATGAGCGAGGCCGTGGTGGACGACATCGTGGCCGTGCTGCCGCCGCTGTTGCAATCGCTGGAGTCGCTCGGCTTCGTTGCGCGCCATCTCAACCCGCCGGATTTCGGCCGCGTCATGGAAGCCGCAGGCTCTCCGGACGAGGCGTTGCGCGCGGTTCGTCCGCGGCTGGCGCAATGGCCTGAGGAATTCGCCGGCATCGGAACGTCACTTGCATCGGCCAGCGATGCGGCACTGGCCGCGTTCGAGGGCCTGCGTGCCGTGCAGAACGGCAACGGCGATCTCGTCAGCGTGTTCAAGGCATTGCGTTACGCGCCCCGCGCGCAGGAGGCGCTGTACGCGCTGTCGGCAAAACTGCCGCCGGTCAGCGAATTCTTTGTCGATCCGCAGTTGCGTGGTGACGCCGGTCTTGCGGCCCGGCTCGCCGCGCCCGCCAACGACAACACCGGCATCTTTCACGACGCCAACGAACCGGGCAGCCGCGGCGGCTTCTCGGTCTACGTTCCCGAATATTACGCGCCCGATCGGCCTCTTCCGCTGGTGATGGCGCTGCATGGCGGCAGCGGCAATGGCCGCGGTTTCCTGTGGAGCTGGCTGCGCGATGCCCGCAGCCGTGGCGCCATCCTGATCGCGCCGACCGCGACCGGCCAAACCTGGGCGCTGATGGGCGACGACACCGATACGCCGAACCTGATGCGCATCCTCGAGCAGGTGCGCTCGCGCTGGAATATCGATGCGAAACGAATGCTGCTGACCGGCATGAGCGACGGCGGCACCTTTTGCTACGTGACGGGATTCGAGAGCGCCTCGCCCTTCACCCATCTGGCGCCGGTGTCGGCAACCTTCCACCCGCTGATGGCCGAAATGGCCGATGCCGAACGGCTGCGCGGGCTTCCGGTCCATATCGTGCACGGCCGGCTCGACTGGATGTTTCCGGTGCAGGTGGCGCGGCAGACCAGCCAGGCGCTATCGGCTGTTGGCGCCGACGTCACCTATCGCGAGCTCGACGACCTCAGCCATTGCTATCCGCGCGAGATGAACGCGGAGATCCTGGATTGGCTCAACCGCGCATAGCCATGGAACCATCTTCGGCGCACCACGTTATCAGTGCAACCGGAGGAATTACCAATGCAGACGTTTTTCGGAATGATCTTGGGCGCGCTGCTGCTGGTCTGCGGTGTCTATGTCTATGATTCCATGCAGACGTCGAGCGTGGCGAACGGCCAGGTCGCGCAGGCCAACCGCACCATCGTCAACTGGGACGTGGCCGCCACCGACTGGGCGGCGCTGAAGACACGCGCCCATAACGACTGGATCAGGATTTCGTCGAAGTAACCGCGGCACCACTTGCCGTCACAATCAGGGCGCCCTCGTCGAGAGACGAAGGCGCCTTTGTCTTGTGTGGCGGTGAGGTGCTAGCCCTTGAGGGCCTTGGCCTTGCGGGCGTCGGCGATCACCAGCTCGAATTCCGCCATGGTCAGGACACCCGGCACGCGGAATTTTCCGACGATGAAGGATGGCGTGCCTTTGAATCCGAACGCCAGCGCCTGATCGTTATTGCGGGCGAGGATGGCGTCGATCGCCTTCGCATTGGTCTGAAGATCGCGCTTGAGGCGCTCCATGTCGATGCCGGCACCCGACAGCAGTTCGCCGAGACGCGGTTCGGTCAGTTTCGAACTGACGCCGATCATCGCCTCATGCGCGGCCATGAACTTGTCCTGGTACTTGGCGGCCAGCGCCATCCGCGAAGCGACCTTGGAGACCGGCCCCAGGATCGGCCAGTCCTTCAGCACCAGGCGGACCTTGCCGTCATCCTGGATGACCTGCCGGAGTTCCGGATCGATCTTGCGGCAATACGGGCAATTATAGTCGAACCATTCGACGATCGTGACGTCGCCGTCAACGTTCCCCGCCGCGGGAATTTCGGGGTCGCGCAGCACCAGTGCTTCCGTCAGAACCGTCTCGTCATCCGCGGCAACCGCCGGGCGCGACAGCGCGGCCGCACCCAGCAGCGCCGCGCTCACGCCAAGCAAGCCGAGCGCTTCGCGGCGGCTGTGTTCCGGACGGTTCCCGGCTGGATCGTTGGTTCGGCTCATTTCGGGGTCTCGCTGAGGGCTCTGCTGCCCTAAATACGATCAGAGCAGGGATATGTTACGCGCCAGCATATAGAGCGCCACCGCAATAATGACCACCGCGAACACAATGTTGAGTGCACCGCGCCTTTCCGCGAGGTGTCGCGCCGAGCGCGTACCGGCCAAACCGCCCAGGATTCCGCCCGCCACGAACAATCCCGCCAGCGCCCATGACACCAGGCCGGACCAGGCATAGCTGGCGGCCGTGGTCATGCCGAACGCGGTAACGGCGACCAGCGAGGAACTGACCGCATTCATGATCGGCATTCCCGTCGCCAGCATCAAGGCCGGGACGATCAGGAAGCCGCCGCCGATGCCGAAGAAGCCGGACATCGTGCCGGTCGCCAGGCCAAGCCCGACGATGGCCGGCATGTTGGACATCGAGATCTTGACGTCGGGCAGCCCGATCCGCGACCGCGTCTTCAGCATCAGCATGGCGATGACCAGCATGATCAGCGCGAACAGCGCCAGCAGCTTCTGGCCCTCGACCATCTTGCCGAGGATCGAACCGCCGAAGGCGCCGACGATGCCGGCCGCGGCAAACACCAGCGCGCAGGACCAGATCACGGTGCCGCCGCGCGCGTGGTTGGAGAGGTTGATTGCAGCGTTGGTGGCGACCGCGATGGCGCTGGTGCCGATCGCGACATGGGGTTCGGGCACGCCGACCACATAGACCATCAGCGGCACGGCGAGAATCGAGCCGCCGCCGCCGACCAGACCGAGCGAGAACCCGACCAGCAGGCCCGATGCCAGTCCAAGCAGGCTTTGCGTCGTGGAGATTATCAAGGCGCGAGACTCACGTTTGCGGCGCGACCATAGAAGGATTTTCTTTATGTCGCCATGGCTGCAGCACAAAGCTGCACTGCAACAGCGCTCAGCGCACCAATAATGTCACCGCGAGCGGCACCAGCAGCGACGTCACCAGCGCATTCAGGCTCATGGCGATGCCGGCGAACACGCCGGCCACCGCGTCGACCTGGAAGGCGCGCGCGGTGCCGATGCCATGGGCGGCGAGGCCGACCGCGAAGCCGCGGGCGCGGAAATCGGTGATGCCGGTCCGGTTCATCAGCGGCGTCACGATGATCGCGCCCATGATGCCGGTCAGCACCACCGAGACCGCGGTCAGCGAAGGATCCGCATGCAGGGATTCGCTGATGCCCATCGCGACACCCGCGGTGACCGATTTCGGCGCCAGCGACAGGATGATCCCGCGCGGCAGGCCGACGGCTTCTGCCAGCAGCACCACCGAGACGATCGCGGTGACCGAGCCGACCAGCAGCGCCACCAGCATCGGCAGGATCGCCGCCGCGACGACTTGACGGTTTTCATAGAGCGGCACCGCCAGCGCCACGGTGGCCGGCCCGAGCAGGAAGTGCACGAACTGCGCACCGCCGAAATAGGTGGTGTAGGAGGTGCCGGTGACGAGCAGAAAGGCGCCGATGATCCACATCGAATGCAGCACCGGATTGGCGAGCGGATGCCGGTGGGTTTTCAGCGAGACCGCGTCGGCCACCGCATAGGTCAACAGCGTCACCGTCAGCCAGAGCAGCGGCGACTGCGACAGGTAGACCCACAGCGAGAACGGATTTTCGCTCATGGCGTTTCCTGTCCGCGCGTCATCAGCCGGCTCGCGACCAGGAAGGTCGCGACTGTCACCAGCAGGGTGATCACGACGGAGACCGCGAGGATCAACAGGATGGCGACGCCGTGTTCGGCGAGCAGGTCGAGCTTCTGCACCACGCCGACGCCGGCGGGGATGAACAGCAGCGACAGATGCGCCAGCAGCCCGCGGCTGGCCCCCTCGACGCCGTCGCCCTGCAGCGGTCCGCGCGCCAGCATGGCGAAGCGGTCCCGCGCCAGCAGGAGCAGCAGCAGGATGATCAGCCCGACCACCGGTCCCGGCATCGGCAGGCCGAGCCCGCGGACCATGACTTCACCGGTCAATTGGCAGAGCAGGATCAGGCTGAGGCTGGCAATCATGCGACCGTCCGCGTTGGGGTAACCGCCGCATCAGGTCGCCGCCGCGGACGCTTGTCAACGTCAGGCCGGTGCGTGGGCCCTCTCCGGCGCGGACGCGGCCTCGCGGCGCGGCAACGCCATCATCGTGGCGCTCATGGTCGCGATCAGGGTTTCGGCGCCGTCATGGATCGCATAGGCGCGGCCTTCGCATACCGTCAGCGTGCGGCCGGGCTTGACCACGGTGCCGCGGAAGACGAAGCGCTCGCCGCGCGCGGGCGCCAGCAGGTTGGTCTTGAACTCCACGGTCAGGATATCGAAGCCGGCCGGCATCAGCGTGAACGCGGCGATGCCGCAGGCGCCGTCGAGCCCCGCGGTAACGATCCCGCCATGCACGAAGCCGTTCTGCTGGGTGAATTCGGCTGCGTATTCCATCGCAAGGTCGACCTCGCCCGGCTCCATCCGCGCGATCGACATGCCGAGCGTCCGCATCGCGCACTGCCGCTCGAAGGTGTCGGTCGCGACGCGGCGGAAGTCCGGATTTTTCGGCTGGAATTGTGACATCTGCGCTTACGTCATTGATTCTGATACGGTAGCGTATCAGGGCCGTTGCGGGCTAGCAATACGGTACCGTATCAAGAGTCAGTGAGGGCGAACCATGACCGGCAGCAGGGCCGATACGCGGACGGAGACGCGGACAGTGACTTGGATCGAGGCCGGTTTTGCCGAAATCGCCCGCTCCGGCGTCGAGGGCGTGCGGGTGGAGGTGCTGGCGAAAAACCTCGGCGTCACCAAAGGCGGCTTCTATCGGCGCTTCCGCGACCGCGCGGCGCTGCTCGAAGCCATGCTGGAAAGCTGGCGCGAGGGGCGCATCGCCGCGATCGAACAGCAGACCAGCCTCGACGGCACCAACGCGCGCGAACGGCTGAAGGCGCTGATCGCGCTCTATTCGGAGCGCATGAACACCGAAGGCATGGGGATCGAGCTCGCGATCCGGCAATGGGCCCGCTCCGACGAGGTGGCTGCCACGGCCGTCGCCGGGGTCGACGCCGCGCGCCTGAAGAATGTCGGGCAGCTCTATCGCGCCACCGGCCTGAAGGCTGAGGAAGCCGACGCGCAGGCGTTCCTGTTCTACTGCTTCATCTTCGGCCAGAGCCTGCTGTTCCTCGAGCGGGGCCCGCGCAAGCGCGCGCAGCTGGTGGCGAAGTCCGCCGAGAAGCTGATCGAGGAAGACAGCGCATGATCCGCCAAAGCATGCCCTCGGGCTTGACCCGGGGTGTGAGCGGTTTGGCGATAAGATCATGCGCCAAGCATAAAAGCGCGGCCGAAGGGTTGATCCGGCCGCGCCTGGATGCGTGAGCGTGCGGCTTAGGCGGCAGGCTTCAGCTTCTTGTTGCACTCGCTGTAATAGCCGCCGCCTTTCTGGATCCACTTCATGCCGCCATTGCCGCCGGTCGCCTTGTTGGCGTTGTACTGGTCGACGCAGGTATGCATGCGGCCCTTGCCGGCGGTTTCCTTGGCGTATTTCGGATCCACCGCGCTCGGAAACACGGCCGGTCCGGACGGCGCGGCCGGAGCCGCCGCAGGTGCGGCTTCCTTCTTGGCTTCCTTCGGCGCGGGAGCAGGCGCCGGAGCGGCGGCGGGCGCAGCCGCGGGGGTCGCTGTCGCGTCCGCACCGCAATTGGCTTTGCGGAAGTCGTTCCACTTCTGGCCGGCGAGCGTGCCGGCGGTCTTGGCAGCCTGGTATTTCGCGCTGCATTCCTGCGTGGTCAGGGCCTGCACCGGTGACGTCGCCGCAAATGCAACAAAACCCGACACCGCAACTGCACACAATATCTTGGCTTGAATGGTCATCCTTGGTCTCCTTGGGACAGTCATCTGCACCTCCCATCCTAGCGCACCCGGAACTTGCGACAACGCGCCGGACGATCCGGCGCTCAAAATATTGTGGCGACGAAAACGCCCTATGCCCCGATCCATTCATTTGCGGTTCAGCATTGCGGCGCGACGGTTGCCGCCTTGTTTCAAACCGAGGTACCCCCATGACCAAGATTTCTGCCTTTGCCACCGCGACCGCCGTCGCTTCGCTGCTGCTGATGGGCGCCGCCTCGGCACAGACCACCGCCCCCGCCAAGACCGAGGCACCCAAGGCCGACACCAAGGCGCCGGCGGAAAAGAAGGCCGAGAAGCCCCGCACCGCGGCCTCGCTCGAATGCTCGAAGGAAGCCGACGCCAAGGGCTTGAAAGGCAAGGAACGCAAGAAATTCCGTTCGGAATGCAAGGCCACCGCCGCCAAGGCCGACAAGCCGGCCGCGAAGTAGCTGAGTTTACCCTCCCCTCACCCTCCCCTGGAGGGTGAGGGTTTCTCGCGACGCGGTGCGCATTGCTGCACCGCGTTCGCGCATTTGTCCCGCCACGGCGGATTTGCCATAAGGTGGCGTGAACCTGATCCCCGCATTGAAGGCGGTCGCCCTTCCCGACCGCGCCAGACTGCTGTCGACCCTCGAGACGCTTTTGATCGGCGCGACGGGCGGTCTGCTGTTTTTGTGGGCAGGCCTGCCGGGCGGGCTGATCTCGGGCGCGATGACTGCGGTCGGCATCGCAGCACTGGCCGGACGGCCGCTCGCGGTGCCGCCGCTGCTGACCCAGACCGTGCTGGTGCTGCTCGGGATATCGCTGGGCTCGCTGGTGTCGCGGCAACTGATCCAGCATGTCAGCTCCTATCCGCTGACCATTGGGCTCCTCGCGCTCGCCACCTTCTGCTCGACCTTCGGCAGCAGTCTTTACCTGCAGCGCGTTCACGGCTGGGACTCGACCTCGGCGCTGCTGGCCGGCAGCCCGGGCGCGCTGTCGCAAATCACCATTCTCGCCGTCGAGAAGGGCGCGGATGTCGCCGGGATCGCCGTGGTGCAGACCATGCGCGTGATCATCCTGACCGCGGCGCTGCCGCTGCTGGTGGCGCTGAGCGGGATCTCGGCACAGCCCTCGCCGGTCTTCGGCACGGCCACCGCCTCGCCGCTCGAACTCGCCGCCCTGATCGCGGCTTCGGTCGGAGTAGCGCTGCTGCTGCGGCTGGCGAAATTTCCGGCGAGCTGGATGTTCGGCGCGATGATCGCCTCCAGCGTGCTGCACGGCACCGCGCTGATCGAGGGCGGCCTGCCGAACTGGATCCGCAACATAGCCCTGGTCGGCATCGGCGCCCTGATCGGCTCGCGCTTCGCGCGAATGCGAATCTCGACCCTGCTCAAGCATGTCAATGCCGGGCTCGGTTCGTTTGCGGTCGCGATCGTGATCTCGGCGATCTTCGTCGCCGTCATCGTGCTGACCACGCATGTCCGCTTCGCCGACGTCGTGGTGGCGTTCGCGCCGGGCGCGATGGACGCCATGCTGGCGCTGGCGCTGACCCTGCACATCGACCCGATCTTCGTCGGCGCCCATCACCTCTCCCGTTTCGTGTTCGTCTCGATCACGACCCCCGGCATCGTCCATCTGTTCGGACGGCCGCAGGAAGATGTCGACGATTGAAGGGGGCTCGCTCTTGTAGCCCGGATGAGCGCAGCGACATCCGGGACGGCGTGCGAGTTTTCCCGGATATCGCTTCGCTCATCCGGGCTACGAAAATGAATACGACTTCGCCATCTCGCGGCGCGATGCGCCCGGAGTTTTGCATTTCGTTGGCCCTCTCAGAAATCAGAGGGCGCAGGGAAGACCGGGTGCGCGCTGCACCCGCGGTCTCGCGTGCGATGGCACAAAACAAAACTGCACACGAGCATACAGGTTCAGCGGAAACACTCCGGCCTTCCCCGCGCAATGGCTTTACGGCTTATACGAGTTCGTCCTGGTGACCGGCTTTCTTGCCACCATCGTCAGCGTGGGCTTTCGCTTCCGCCAACTTGACGCCAGCACCGGGGCGTCGGACCCAAACGATTTCGCCGTACGCTGCAGCTCGTTCGTCTCGCGTGCTGCCGCGTCCACCGCTCCCTGCCCCGCGTTTGCGACGATGGCCTACGCCCCTCTGGTGGGACAGGATGGCGGGAGTCCTACGGTTGATTTGCGCGACGGGAAAAGCGGAATATTTTTGCGCAAAGGGCTGGACAGACTTTTGGTGATTTGCCCGTCGGGTTGATTTGTCGCACCCGCTCGCTCAACATCGTCCTTGCGCGAGGAGGCGACTCGGCGGCCGAAACAATCTACGCCCGCTTCGTCGAAACCAGGCCCCACGCCGCGATCGCGGCCATCAGCAGCGAGATCAGCACGTTGTAGCCGGCGAGCGAGAGGCCGAGAAAACGCCACTGCACCTCGTCGCAACGGATCACCTTCACGGTGTCGAGGCGATCGAGCAGGCTGCCGGCGCTGCCGAAATTGCCGACCGGGCCGGTGCAATCGGTGGGGCCCTGCCAGAACTTCCATTCGACACCGGCGTGGTAGGTGCCGAGCCAGGCATTGGCGAGCGCCGCGACCACGAGCAAAGCGAGACCCGCCAGCAGCACCGGGCGCGGCGCCTCGCGCGAGGCCACGAAGGCGACCAAAAGGCCGAGCGGGACCGCCAGGTAATAGGCGTAGCGCTGTTCGAGGCAGAGCGGACAGGGCACGATGCCGAGCACCAGTTGGAAGAACCAGGCGCCCGCCAGGGTCGCCGCGGCAATCAGCGCCACCGCCAGCGCGGCCACCAGCGCGGGATTGGCGGAAAGGCGCGGATGCGACGGATGTGCGGTGGCATAGGATGTCACGGGCTTTTCTCCTGCAAAATGGTCCTATCCCGCAGACGCGGCACTGTCGAGGCAGGGAACAATCACATCCGCGCGGGTTGACCCGCGAGAGCCTACAGCTATATTCCGCCCGCTTCGCGACACCGGCCCCCAGGGCCGGCGCCCGGAGGCCCCTGTGGCGGAATTGGTAGACGCGCTCGACTCAAAATCGAGTTCCGCAAGGAGTGCTGGTTCGATTCCGGCCAGGGGCACCAAGGAATTTTCCCTATCATCATTTCATTCTGATCAGAATGTCTCCGCTTATTGAAAGAGCGAGTTGCAACCATCCTGCGTGTATCCGGGCCAATCTCGCGGATGGGTCATCGGTTCCGACGGCCACTTTCGCGGTAGGGACGCGAGTTACCTCGCGCCCCCCGCACAGATCCGTACGGGCCCAATTCGGGCATACGGCTCCCACCTTGGGTGTCTGACGGCGAAGCGACTCTCTGGCCACGGATGAAGGATTCGCGGTTTCGGGAGCCAGTGGTCGGCCAACCGCTTGATCCGCTCCCAGGTCATCCCATCTTTTTGGCTCCGCCACTGCAGCGTTCGCCGCCAGAGATTGGTAACGTGGAATAGGAACGCGGACAGTGACGAACTGTTTGTCGGCACCGCGTGGTAGTTGAAGTAACCGGTGACGACCTGCTGCAACCATCTTCCCTGCTGGGGAATCGGCTGATGCATGCTCCGTCGCAGTTCCTGTTTGATGGCTTGCAACTTTGCCTGCATGCGATCGCGCCGGGACTTTCGTTTGATTTGGAATTTACCCCGACGAGTCTTGCTGCAGATAAAGGTGAAGCCCAGGAAGGTGAAGGTCTCCGGTTTACCGAGCCCGCACCGCTTGCGGTTTTCCACCGCGAAGCGTCCAAACTCGATCAGCCGGGTCTTCTCCGAATGAAGCGACAGTGCAAACTCCTGTAACCGCTTACGCATCTCGTCGAGGAAGCGACGGGCGTCGGTCTCGTGCTCGAAGCCAACAATGAGGTCGTCGGCGTAGCGCACGATGATCATATTGCCCGCTGCCTCACGCCGTCGCCAGCGCTCGGCCCAGAGATCGAAAACGTAGTGTAAGTAGAGATTGGCCAGAAGCGGTGAGATCACCGATCCCTGCCCGGTCCCCTTGTCACTGACCGTCACGATTCCGTCTTCCAGGACGCCTGCCTTGAGCCATTTCTGGATCAGGCGGATGATACGTCGGTCGCCGACGCGATGTTCCACAAACCTGATGAGCCATTCCTGGCTCACCGTGTCGAAGAACGAGCGGATGTCGGCGTCCAGTATCCAGTTCACCTTTGTGCTGGTGATCCCGACCATGAGCGCATCCATCGCATCGTGCGTGCTGCGTCCGGGCCGGAACCCATACGAGAACCCGAGGAAATCTTCCTCGTAGATCGCGCTCAGCACCGCAGCCGTAGCCCTCTGGACGATCTTGTCCTCAAGGGCGGCGACCGCGATCGGGCGTTGCCGACCATCCGGTTTGGGTATGTAAACCCGCCGCGACGGTAGTGCCCGATACGCTCCCCGATGGACGCGAGCATGCAGGTCCTCAAGATTGCGCTCAAGGTGCTGCTCGTAATCCCGACATGTCAGCCCATCCACTCCAGCTGCAGCATTCCCCTTGAGTTCAGAGAATGCCTCTGCGAGATGGTCAATACTGACGTGATGGAAGAGCGCGGTGAACTTCTCCTTCTTCCTTTGCCTTGCGGCTTGCCGTATGCGCTCCAGCGCCTGTGACACGGTTCCCCGGTACTGTGCCCGGCCCGTGCTTTGCTGACGCACATTCCCCTCGGCCCCCGCCCTTGGCTCCACCAACTCCACAGCCGGTTGCCCGGCTTTGTTCGTTGGCTTCACAGCTACTATGGCGGGGTCAGACTTCTCATGATCGTACATCATCGGCTACGGCTCCTCGCCTTCCCGACGCGGGCCAGTGCAGCACGCATACTGGTGCTGGCCGACCATGAGATCTCCCGGTTCCCAAGCAAGAGCGTGCGCACATGCCAGTGTCTAAGACCACGCCGGGCCGTCTGGGCGCTCGCGTTATCGCGCCCATCCGTGTTGCCTTCCGTCACCGGAACGACGTCGGCACCCAGAATGAGGGTACTTTCGCGGCTCAATGGCTGGCCTATGCGCTTCCCTGTCAACGCTTCGCCGAGGCCCTCGCGGGCATCTGCGCATGACTCGGGGTCGATGCGGTTCGCTACTCCTTCATCGTGATGGACTTCCACCATCTACTCCTTGCCGGTCTCCCGGCGCACTCCGGTCTACCCCAAACAACGGACATGCCGAGGCGGTAGCGCGGCGTCTCATAGCGCCACATTGCGTCTCGCCAAAGAGCGTCAAATGTGTGAGTACGTCTGTGAGTAGAGCAATCAACGCTTACAAATCCAAGCTTAGTATCAATCGCTTACAGAGCAGCTCGATTCCGGCCAGGCACCACGCTTCGCCCTTTCGGGCTTCGCGTGGCGCAGCCACGCTAGGCCGAAAGAGCGAAGCGTGTCCGGCGAAGCCTCTTGGCGAAGACGGACTGACGACGCCTCATCCGCTTTTCAATCGCCCACTTGTCCTGATCAGCAATCAGCAGTCCCCCCCCCCCTGCGCTATCGCTTCTGCAATTTCCGTGCTCCAATGAAAATTATAACTCGACTGTTCTTTGCGAGGACAGCGCATTTGAATGACGGGATGGACGCGATGGATCTGAAAGGTGCAGTTGCACTGGTGACAGGCGGCAATGGCGGGCTGGGACAGCGCATCTGCCATGCGCTCGCGCGGGAGGGCGCCCATGTCGCTGTGATGTACGCGCGCAGCCGCGACCAGGCGGAAGGCGTAGCTCGCGAACTGACGTCGCGTTATCAAGTCAACGCCCGGGCTTTCGCCTGTGACATCACCGACGACGCGGCGGTAGATCGGTTAATCGGCGAGATAACCCAGGCCTTCGGCCGTCTCGATATTCTGATCAATGACGCCGCTTACAACGTTTCGATCCCCTTTGGCGATCTCGACAACCTGACGGTTGAGGTATGGGAAAAGATCATGGCCACCAACCTGACGGGGCCGATGCGCCTGACCAAGGCGGTAGCCCCTGTCATGAAGGCCCAGGGGCGAGGCCGCATCGTCAACATCGCTTCGGTCGCAGGGCTCAGCCCAACCGGCTCTTCCATCGCCTATGCCGTGTCGAAGGCGGGGCTCATTCATCTGACCCGCTGCATGGCGGTGGCACTGGCGCCCGAGACGCTCGTCAACTGCGTGGCGCCGGGCCTGCTGGACGGCACCCGCGCGACAGCCAATCTCCGGCCCGAGCAGGTTGAACGCTCCGCGTCGAGCTCGCTGCTGAAGAAGCCCGCCGACAAGGACGACTGCGCCGACATGGTGGTCGCCATGTGCCGCACCGAGACCATGACCGGCCAGACGGTCGTCATCGACGCGGGGCGCATTTTTCATTGAGATGACGGGCTTAGCCGGATCGCTTCGTGTTCGATTCCGGCCAGGGGCACCACGCTTCGCCCGTTCGGCTTCGCGTGGCGCAGCCACGCTAGAGGTTCACCTCATCTACCACCCGCTCGATCTCCGCAAACGCCTTGCTCTTCTCGTCCGCCGTCATCAGCGACGCCTCAATTCCGTTGCGAACGATCGCGACGATCTCGTCGCGACCGAGTCCCAACGCGTCCGACACCGCGCGGAGATTCTGGTTCACGTAACCGCCGAAATAGGCCGGGTCGTCGGAGTTGACGGTCACCATCAATCCCTTGTCCAGCATCCGCCGCAGCGGGTGTTTGGCGAGGTCGTCGACCACCTTCAATCGTAAATTGGACAGCGGGCACACGGTCAGCGCGGTCTTGTCCCGCGCCAGCCTTCCGACCAGCACCTGGTCTTCCATCGAGCGGATGCCGTGATCGATGCGGGCGACGCCGAGCACGTCGAGCGCTTCCCAGATGTACTCCGGCGGCCCCTCCTCGCCGGCGTGCGCCGACAGGAAGAAACCGGCCTCGCGGGCGCGGTTGAAGACGCGCTTGAACTTGCTCGGCGGATGTCCGGCTTCCGACGAATCGAGGCCGACGCCGACGATGCGATCCCTGAACGGCAACGCGGCATCCAGCGTCTTCTCCGCATCGGCCTCGTCGAGGTGGCGCAGGAAGCACATGATCAGGCTGGCGCGGATGCCCAGCGTTTTCTCGGCATCGACGATGGCGCGATGCAGACCATTGATCACGGTGGAGAAGGCAACGCCCCTGGAGGTGTGGCCCTGCGGATCGAAGAACATTTCGACATGCACGAGATTGTCGGCGCGCGCCCGCTCCAGATAGGCCCAGGCCAGATCGTAGAAATCCTGCTCCGTGATCAACACGGACATGCCCTGATAATAGATGTCGAGGAAATCCTGCAGCTTCGAAAACCGGTAGGCCCGGCGCAGCGCCTCGACCGACGCATAGGGCAGCGAAATGCCGTTGCGGCGCGCCAGCGCAAACATCAGTTCCGGCTCGAGGCTGCCCTCGATGTGAATGTGCAGTTCGCATTTGGGCAAACGCGTGATCAGGGTTTCAATCATAGGCATATCACCGCGTATTGTTGCCAGGATTGGCACTCCGAGGGGCGAAACAGCGAGCTTGCATATATCATGCCGGCGAATCATAATTTTCATTAGTTTGGCCGGGCACGGGCAGCGATCGCGCGGCCATGTAAGCCAATAATCAATTTCGGCCCGACGCCGTGAAAATGGTTACGCCATTGTGAGCGCCGCCGTTCGGGCTATGCCGCTTTTTCTGAATCGGCGTGAAAGTTTTTCGCAGTTCGCCTG
Organism: Bradyrhizobium ottawaense; assembly: GCF_900099825.1. Lineage (NCBI taxonomy): Bacteria > Pseudomonadati > Pseudomonadota > Alphaproteobacteria > Hyphomicrobiales > Nitrobacteraceae > Bradyrhizobium > Bradyrhizobium ottawaense. The sequence goes on from NZ_LT629693.1 coordinate 3,001,978, forward strand.
ACCAGGCTCAAGAAGTTACGAACCACCGCTGAGGGGTCGCCGCGGCGCGATGCGAGAGTCAGAACGGCCTTCGGTTGCGCGGCGCCCTTGAGCCGACGGTAAGCTACACCATCCATCGCCATTCGCTGCATCGAAGCCGGCACGACAGAAATGCCAAGTCCGGCAGCGACGAGACTCAGCGCCGATGTGATGCGAGGCGCTTCCTGGCCGAGGCGTGGGCTGAAGCCTGCCTTGAGGCATGCCGCAGTGGTCGCATCAAACAGTCCCGGCCCATGTTGGCGCGCATAGACGATGAAGGTTTCGCCGGCGAGGTCTTTCAATGACAATGCCGCGCCGTCGTTCTGGGCCAGCACATGAGCGTTGGGCAAGGCCACCACCATCGGTTCCTCGATCAAGGGGGCGATGACAAGGTGCTCCGGCTCGGCCATGGGCGTTCGTAGAAAGGCTGCGTCCATCTGCTCGTTTCGGAGCCGTTTGAGGAGTTCCGGGCTGAGGCACTCCTCCAATGTCAGGCTCACCAGCGGGAAGGCCTCCCGGAACGCGCGGACGACACGCGGCACGAACGGATGAAATGGACCGGTGGGCGTAACGCCCACGCAAAGCCGGCCCTGCTCGCCTCGCGCCGTGCGCCGTGTTGATTCGATGGCTCGCTCGTTTTGCGCGAGCATCGCGCGCGCATGGTCCAGGAAGACGCGGCCGGCTTCGGTCAACTCGACACCGCGCGCCTTGCGGCGAAAGAGCTGAACGTCAAGTTCGCGCTCGATCGCCTTGATCCGTTGGCTGAGCGGCGGCTGCTGCATGCCGAGCCGCTCGGCGGCTCGCGTGATGTGTCCCTCCTCTGCGACGGCGATGAAATACCGGAGATGTCTCAACTCCATTGCCATATCCAATTCAATATGAATTTCCCTTGATCTATATTATATCTCGTCTTTCTTGGGGGTGGTATCCTAACGCGGCGTTTCCCGACAGTTCGGACGGCCGTCATGAAACTTATGCGCCGGCAATTTCTACAGCTCTCCGCGGGAGCGGCCTTCGCGCCTGTTCTAGCGACGGCTGCGTCGGCGCAAACGTATCCGACGCGGCCGGTGCGGGTGATCGTTCCTTACGCAGCCGCCGGTCCGACCGACATCCTGGCGCGCCTCATCGCGCAAAAATTGTCCGACCATCTCGGAAAAGCGTTCTACGTCGAGAACATCGGAGGTGCCGGAGGCAATATCGGCATCGGTCAAGGAGCGAGAGCGGCACCCGACGGTTACACCGTCCTTGTGGTTCCGCCGAACATCGTCGTCAACCCGGCGATGTACGACACGGTACCCTACGATCCCTACAAGGACTTCGACCCGGTCACGATTGCAGTCACCTCGCCCACGGTGCTCACGGTCCATCCGTCACTGGCAGTCCGAACTGTCAAGGATCTCGTTGCATTGATCAAATCCGGTCCCGCCAAATACAGCTTCGCTTCTCCGGGGACCGGGACACCGCCACATCTCATCGGCGAGCACTTCCGTCTGTCGCTCGGCCTCGACCTTGTCCATGTGCCCTTCAACAGCGCTGGCTTGGCGGTCGGCTCGACGCTCGCGGGGCATACACCCATTGCCTTCACCTCGTTGCCACCGGCCGTGCCGCAGATCAACGAGGGCAAGCTGCGCGCGCTGGCTGTGACGAGCAAGCTGCGGTCGCAGGCACTGCCGGAGGTGCCCAGCATGGCGGAGGCCGGCTATCCTGATGTAGAGGGCGAGGGATGGTTTGCGTTCATCGTTCCGGCCGGAGCGCCGAAGGAGATTACCACGCTGCTTCACCGCGAGATCGTCAAGATCATCGCGCTGCCTGACATCATGGAGAAAATGGCGACGCTTGGCTTCGTGGCGGTCGGCAATACGCCTGACGAGGCTGCTGCCCTGTTCAGGACCGAAGGCGCCAAATGGGCAAAGGTCATTCGAGAGGCGGGCATCAAGACTCAGTGATGCCGCATTACTGCCGCGTGGTCACGCGCCGCCGGAAACACCGGATCCTCCGCTGCCCAAGCCATCAGCACCGGTTTGCGGAAGTCCGCGATCAGCGTCTCGGCGGCGCGCTGCACATGGGTTTCCGACGCCGAGCGCATCGCCTTGGCGATATCGTGCAGGAGGCGATCGTCCTCGAGCACCGGCAGCGCATAGCTGTCGAACACGTCGGTGCGATGGTCGAGCGGCCGGTCGACATGCTCGCGCATATGATCCTCGGCGCGTTGTCGGAAGCGGCGATGGAGATCGCGCGGTCACCGCATCCCAAAAAGGTGCTGAAGGATGCGCTCCGCGAGTTCGATATTCTGATCGACGGTGTGACCCGGCACGCCGGGACCGCTCCCTGAACGGGGAAACTCCGATCACTCCTCGCCGAACAGCCTGATCCTGGGCATATCGAGCCTCGCCGGCTCGGCCATGAAGGCCTGCCGCGGCTCGGTCACTTCCCGGACGCTCTGCTCGACCGCCTCCAGTTCCTGCTCGCGGGGCTGACGATCACGGCGCTTGTCGGCCCATTGCTGATGGCGCTCGGTGCGCCGCTTCTCGGTGGCCGCGCGCTTGATATCGGCGTCGCGTGCTCTGGCAACCGCCTCGCGCGGCGAGGCGGCGGGCTCACGCGCGGCTGGCTCGGCCGGCGCCTGCGGTGGGGACGTAACCTGCTCGGCCGCGGCAGCATTGCCCGCCGTCTTCGCGTCAGCCGGCGCCGCTGCGACAGTTGGTGATGGCGGCGTTTGCGGCTCGGTCTGCGCCGGCGCGGCTGCGACCACCGGATTTGTCGCCGCCGCTTGCGTGGCGGCTAGATAGGGCGTCGGTTCCGACGGCGCCGATGTCACCGGTATCGACCGGGCTCCCATCCGCTGCTCGAGCTTGGTCGGTTCCGCCGCATATTTGGATTCGTGCGGGGCGACGATGTTGCTGAACAGCAATCCGCCGCCAAGACCGGCGGCGATCGCTACCGCCACGGTTCCCACGCCTGCAAAATAAGCTGTCGTTGTGCGCATGGTATCGGCTCCCTGATTCACGCGGGCAACGCGCTGGAGGGCACCGATGTTCCGGGAACATGGAGCGGAGAAGCCAATTGGAACCGGCGAAGCCTGCGGCCGGCGACGCACCTCAGATCCTGGCGCCTCAGATCATGGAGGCTACTTTTTCCAGCCCGATGATGCGGGCGAGCGAGCGCACTTCGCTCTTCTGGTCTTCGCGGAGCTGGAACAGCAGCGGCATCGCCGCCGATTTCAACTGCTGGACTTCCTCGGCGTCGGGGTCGATCGGCATACCGCCCGCACCGGGATTGGCCTGGCGGCCGGCGTGGATCTTGCGGGCGACGGCGCGCAGCGCGTTCTCCACCGGCGGCCAGTAGGATTCCTGCGAGGACGAAAGCTTCAGCCGCTCCTTGATTCCGGCGATCTGGATGTCGCTCAGCAGCGCATAGTTCTTCTGCGGCTGCGGCTTGGCGACAGCCTTCGGCTTCGGCGGCAAGGCGGCGGTGACGGCGGCGGGCGCCGCAGCCGGTGAAGCGGAAGGCTCAATCGCCTGCGGCACTCCGAGCGCCTGCGGCACTCCGAGATCGGCGGGCGACGTCGATGCATAGGCCCGGCGCAGCGACTCGTTCAGCGCAGGGTCGGTCTGCCCCGGTTCGGTCCGTACCTGCTCGAACGCGGCCAGCGCCTGGCTGACGACGGCGAGCTTGTCTTTCTTGTTTTCCCGGTTCGCAACCGGGGCGTCGGAGCGGGAAACGGAAGCCAGTTCGAAGCGCGCCAAGGGCACGCTGTCGCGACCGAGAATGCTGGTGGCGGCGGCGCCGACCACGAGAAAGCAGGTCAGCGCAACGATGGTCATGGCTCTGGTCAAAAAGGTCTCCATCCGCCCTTGCCGGTTGTTCGATACCTGAATGGTAATTAAGGCTTTACCATGCCGCCTGAACGGCGAGAACGGCTGGCAAATGCCGAGAATTGCTCCGAAATGATACGAATCAGGCCGCGACGGCGAGATCGTAGGCCTCCTGGATATCGGCGACGATATCGGAAGCCTCCCACAGCGCGTCGGGGGCGACCGAGCGCAGGCTGATGGTCCAGTTGCTTTTGCCGGTGCGGGGCATGCTGACGATGTCGAATTCGACGTTGCGGCACAGCGGATGGCGGTCGAGCGCGCGCGTCACCCGCCACCTGATCTCGTCGAGGGTCGCCGGCGTCTTGGTGAAAAGCTGATCGAGGTCCAAGTGACGGTCCATGTCGCACCCCTGATCCATTGCGGTCGGGCCCGGCCGTGGCGGCGGGCCATCCTCTGGGGCTATTGTTGGGGCGGTTTTGGTTAATGGCCGGTTAAACCCGAACGGCCAAAGGCGGCGCGACACACCCGAATGACGAAAATGACGACACCAGCGACAACGGCCGAGGCAAGACCGTCGGTCCGCGCCGCGCTGATCGCGGCGCTGGTCATCTCGGCCGTCACGCTCGGGATCGCGACCTTCGAACTGGCGATGGCCGACTGGCCGTCCGGCTTCGTCCTGCTGGTGCTGGTGCCGCTGACGGCGCTGACCTTCATCGGCTGCGGCCTGTGGTCGATGACGCTGCTGCTGCGCATCCGAAGCCACGGCCTGAAGTTCGCAGGCCCGTTCCTGGTCTACGCGCTGACGCTCGCAGCCCTGGTCTACGCGCCGCTGCAGGAGATCGCCTTGCAGCGGAATTTTGCCTGGCACCGGGCCAGCCGCGAACGCATCGTCGCCCGCGTCGAGGCCGGCGAACTCAAGCCCAATATCGCTACTAACGAAAACCTGATCGCGCTCGGCAACGGCGAGGCCAACGTTTCGGCGGGAGGTAACGACATCGTGGTCGATCAGGCCGAGAACGGCAGCTATGTGCTGTTCCTGACCTCGCGTGGCCTGAAGCACACCTTCACCGGCTTCCTGCACGTGCCCGCCGGCGCCGACCCCAAAGACTTCTTCGAATTCGACGACAAGCCACCAAGCCGGCTCGTGCGCTACGACAAGGACTGGTATTTTGTGGCGAACTAAACTTTTGCGCCAGCCGCCAGTTGCGACCGGCCGCCGCCGACCGCGCCGAGCGTGATCCCGCCGATGATCAATGTCATGGCCAAAAACAGCGACGGCTCCAGCGGCTCACCCAAAAACACGGTCGCGCTGACGATCCCGAGCAGCGGCGTCGCCAGCAGGCACAGCGACGTGGTGACGGCCGGCAGGCTGCGGTTAACCATCGTCATCGCCCAATGCGCGAACGCGGTGCAGACGATCCCGCTATAGAGCATCAGTGCGGTGAGGTGCGCGGTCCAGACGATACGCGGCGCGCCTTCGGTGAACCCTGCGATCACAGACAACAAGGCGGCCGCCAGAAGTACCTGCCAGAACACCAGTTGAAACGGCGTCGAAATCCACCGGTGCGCCCTGACATAGACGATGTTGGCGGCCCAGCAGAACGCCGCGATCAGGATCAGGCCGCTGCCGGACAGCGCGTTATGATCGCTCCAGTTCAAGGTGGCGGGATTGAAGATCACGGCAAGGCCGGCGAGGCCGAAGCCGATACCGATCGCACGTCTGCCGGTGATCGCTTCCGACAGGAAGATCGAAGCCCCGATCGCGACCCAGAGCGGCGTCGTATAGCCGAGCACGATCGCCCTGCCCGCCGGCACGAATTGCAGCCCGGCCGCGACCAGCGCGGAAAACGCTACCATGTGCAGGATCGAGGTGCAGAGCACCACCGGCATGTCGCCGCGCTTCGGAATGATGAAATCGCCTTGCGCCCATAACAACGGCGCCAGCGCCGCGGCCGCGATCATGCAGCGGATCGCCGTCGACCATAGCGGCGGCACCTCGTGCACGATCAGCTTCGTCACCGGCCAATTGGTTCCCCAGGCGAGCACGACCAGGGCAAGCAGGCCCACAGCATTGCGGGTTGAAAGTCCACCGGTCATCTCGCGTTCTACGTCCTTCATCGTCCCGACCCGCATTGCCTAGCGCCCAAACTGGCCCTAACAAAAGAACCAGTTCGAAAAGGATATGGGTGCCAGTCATGGACGACCTGTTACCCGGAATGCTGCATCTGACGCGCGACGGTCGTGAAACGCTGATGCGTCAGCTCACCGACCAGTTGCGCCTGCTCATCACCGGCGGACGTCTCGCGCCGGGCCAGCACCTGCCGTCGAGCCGGCATCTGGCACAGGCGCTCGACCTGTCGCGCAACACCGTCTCGTTTGCGATCGAACAACTCGCGGCCGAAGGCTATGTCAGCCTTTCCGCCGGACGCCGGCCGCAGGTCGCCGACGGCCTGTCGCTCGATGGCGGCAAAGGGCCGTCAAAAGGCAGCCGCCCGCCGACCGAGCGGCTGCCGCTATCGTTATGGGCGCGCGGACTGCAGCGGGCGAGCTGGCCGCCGGTCTACGATTCGCGGCCGCGGCCGTTCCAGCCCGGGCTCGCCGATGAACGGGAGTTTCCGCACGATCTGTGGAGCCGTTGCCTGCGGCGCGCGGCGCGCAACGCGCTGTCACGCCGCGACCGGTCCGCCAACCATCCGCCGTTGCAGCAAGCCCTGCTTGCGCATCTGGCGGTTCATCGCGGCATCAAGGCCCAACCTTCTCAGATCCTGATCGTGCCGACCGCGCAGGCCGGACTTGCCATGATCGCCAACGCACTCATCGAGCGCGGCGACCATGCCTGGATCGAAAGCCCTGGCTATGGCGGCGCCCATGTCGCGTTGCAGGCGGCCGGCGCCGTGGTCACGGCGATCCCGCTCGACGAACATGGCATCACGGTTCGCGCGCGCAAACATGCGCCGCGGCTGATCTTCGTCACGCCGTCACACCAATATCCGACCGCGCGGATGATGCCGATCGGACGCCGGCTCGAGCTCATTCGTTACGCCGACGCTGTGGGATCGTCCATCATCGAGGACGACTATGACGGCGAGTTTCACTATGAAGCGCGTCCCGTCGCCGCCCTGCAGGGCCTCGCGCCTTCGGGCCGCACTTTCTATCTCGGCACTTTCTCGAAATCGACCTATGCGGATATTCGTCTCGGCTATGTCGTGGTGCCCGAAGCGCTGGTCGGCACGTTCGAGCTGGCGCAGCGCCACATGGGACTGCTGACGCCGATCACGACGCAGGACGCGCTGGCGGAGTTCATCGCGTCCGGCGCCTACCTCGCGCATCTGCGCCGGATGACGCGGCTCTACAAGTCACGGCGCGACCGCATGCTGCAGGCGCTCGCCACCGAGGCCGGCGACCGGCTCAAGGTCGAAGTGCCCGCCGGCGGCATGCAATTGTTGGCCCGCTGCCGCGCCTCAATGAATGACCAGCGTCTTTCGGCACGGCTTCGCGAGGCCGGCGTGGTCAGCCGCCCGCTGTCGAGTTTGTTTTTCCACAAGACCACGGAGCAGGGATTGTTTCTCGGCTTTGCTGCGTGGAACGACGAGGAGATCGATCAGGCGGCACGCATCCTCGGGCGGATCGTCCGCTGAACGCGTGTTACCGCAGGCGCAGATCGGCCGCGCGGTACTCCGCCACAGTGCGCGCGATCATCTCGTCGACGGACAGCACTTCCGTGACGCCCGACGTCGAGTGGCCGCCGCTCCAGATGTCCTTCCAGCGCTTGGGGCGGTTTTCGCGGGCGCCGATATCGATGTCCTTGCCGATGTCGATGGCGCCGCGCGCCGGCAGATCGTCGGGGTCGAGGCCGGCGGCCTCGATCGAGGGCCGCAGCATGTTGGTCTGCAGGCCGGTGAAAGCGGTAGTTAGCAAAATATCGTCGGCGCTGCTGGCAACCAGCATGTCCTTGTATCGCGAATCCGCCATGCTTTCGCGGGTGGCGATGAACTTGGTGCCCATATAAGCGAGATCGCAGCCGAGCGCCTGGGCGGCGCGCAGCGCGTGGCCGTCGCTGATGCCGCCGGCGAGCACTAGCGGCCCGTCGAAGAACGCCCGCACCGCGCGCACGAACACGAACGGATTGAGCCAGCCGGTCTGTCCGCCCGCGCCCGCCGTCAGCAGCACCAGCCCGTCGGCGCCGGCAGCCACCGCGCGTTCGGCGTGGCGGATGCTGGCGACGTCGGCCAACACGATCGCGCCGGCATCGTGCAACGGTTTTAGCACCGGCGCCGGCGATCCCACCGACGTGATCACCATCTCCGGCTTGTGGCGCAACAACACCTGCAGATCCTGCTCCAGCCGCGCGTTGGAGCGATGCACGATCAAATTCGCGCAAACCGGCGCTGCGGGTTTGCCGGTCTCGTCGGAATGGCGGCGCAACCGGCTTTCGATCTCGCTGAGCCATTCGTCGAGCTGCTCGGGACTGCGGCAATTCACCGTCGGGAATGAGCCGATCACGCCGTTGCGGCATGCGGCTACCACGAGCTCGACGCCGGAAACGAGAAACATGGGAGCGGCGATCAGCGGCAGGCTGAGGCGGTCGCGAAAGCGCGAAAGCGGATCGATTGTTGGCAAAGTGTTCTTCCCGGCTTGAGCAGCAGTCTTGTTGTGCTAGCGTCGCCGCGAACTTGGCACACCAAAAGCCAAAGGCAAAGCACGCAAGGGAGCAATCAGGATGAGCAACCCGCTCTACGCATTTCCGACGACATGCGAACAGACGCTGCGGGCGCTGGCGCGCTACCCGTCGCGCACGGCGTTCAGCTGGCCGGGCGGATCGCTGACCTATCAGGGCGCGACCGACATGATCGGCCGCATGCAGGCCGTGTTCATGCAGCTCGGCTTTGCGCCCGGCACCCGCGTCGCCTTTCTCACCGCCAACCGCGCCGACACCTGGTGCGCCGGCGTCGCCGCGCAATTGGCGCGGCTGTCGATCACCTGGCTGCATCCCATGGGTTCGCTGGACGACCAGTTGTTCCAGCTGGAGGATTCCGAAGCGCAGATGCTGATCGTCGACGGCGTCACCTTCCGCGATCGCGGCGGCGAGCTTGCTTCCAAGGCGACCGGCCTGAAGACCGTGTTCACGCTAGGTCCCGCCGCTTACGGCGCCGACCTGCTCGCGGCGATCGAGGCGACCGGCAGCGCCACCGCGCGCTCGTTCGCCGGGCCTGACGACATCGCGACGCTGAACTACACCGGCGGCACCACCGGCAAATCCAAGGGCACAGTGCGCCACCACCGCGAATTGGGCGGCTTCGCCAACGCCATCCTGGCCGATTTCGAAATTCCGCCAACGCCGAGCTATCTCGCGGTGGCGCCGATCAGCCACGTTGCCGGCACCAAGGTGCTGCCGACCCTGATGCGCGGCGGCACCGTGCACATGCTGAAGGGGTTCGACCCCGACGCGGTGTTCAAGACCATCGAACGCGAAAAGATCAATTTCACGCTGTTCGTGCCGACCATGATTTACGTCATGCTCGATCATCCCGCGCTCGACAAGACCGATCTCTCTTCGCTCGAACTGCTGCTGTATGGCGCTTCCGCGATGTCGCCGAGCCGGCTGGTCGAAGGCATCGAGCGGATCGGGCCGGTGTTCTCGCAACTCTACGGCCAGACCGAATGCTATCCGGTGTCGGTGCTGCGCAAGGCCGATCACGATCCGAAAACGCCGGAACTGTTTTTGTCATGCGGCTTCCCGATCGCGGCCTGCGAGGTCAGGATTCTGGACGACAACGACCAGGAAGTCGCGATGGGCGAAGCCGGTGAGATCTGCGTGCGCGCCACGCATGTGATGGCCGAATACTGGAAGCGGCCGGAACAGACCGCCGAAACCCTAAAGAGCGGCTGGCTGCACACCGGCGACATCGCGCGCAAGGACGAGCGCGGCTACATGTTCATCCTCGACCGCAAGAAGGACATGATCGTCTCCGGCGGCTTCAACATCTTTCCGCGCGAGGTCGAGGATGTGCTGTCGCAGCACGCCGACGTCGCGATGGTCGCCGTGGTCGGCGTGCCCGACGACAAATGGGGCGAAGCGGTCACCGCGGTGGTCGTGCCACGCGAAGGCGCCCGGCCGAGCGAAGAGGAGCTGATCGCGCTGGTCAAGGCGCGCAAGGGTTCGACGCACGCGCCCAAGCACATCAAGTTCGTCACCGAGCTGCCGATGACCGGCGTCGGCAAGGTCGACAAGAAGGTGCTGAAGGCGGGCTTCTGGACCGGCCGCGACCGGATGGTGGGGTAAAACTGCGTGGCTCCTAGCCCAGCAGCTGATCGAGCCGTTCGCGCAACTGGTCCTGGTGATAGGGTTTCGCCAGACGGGGCAGATCGAGCTGTGCGCCCTCCGGCAATTCGGCATAGCCGGTCGCCAGCAGGACCGGCAGCGCGGGGCGGACGGCGCGCGACGCCGTGACGAGTTCAAGGCCGGTCATTCCGGGCATCATATGGTCCGTCATCATCAGGTCGATCGGCTGGTCGCTCCGGAGGATTTCGAGCGCGTGCAGGCCTGAATTAACCCCGATCACGTGGTGGCCGAGATCTTCCAGCATTTCCGCCGTCGACATCGCAATCAGCGGGTCGTCATCGACAAATAGAATCACTGCCGAGCGTTTGGCTTTCGGCGCTGACGGAGCGGGGCTTTCCACTTCGGGCGCTGCGGTCGCGACCGGGAGCACCAGCGTCGCGCAGGTCCCCTTTCCGACCGTGCTCGTCATTTGCAGCGCGCCGCCAAGCTGGACCGCGAGCCCGTGCACCATCGACAGCCCAAGGCCGGTGCCCTTGCCGAGCGGTTTTGACGAAAAGAAAGGCTCGACCGCCCGCTTGAGCGTCTCGGGTGTCATGCCGGTGCCGGTGTCGACAACGGACAATTTCAGATAATGGCCCGGCTGCAGCGCCGCGTCGCTCTTCTTCGCGCGATACTCCGCAACCCTGATGTCGATCGACCCGCCGTCCGGCATCGCATCGCGCGCGTTGATCGCAAGGTTGAGGATGGCGAGTTCGAGCTGGTTGGCGTCGATGCGCGCCGGCGGCAACTGATCCGGGATATCCCGCCGCAACACGACACGGGGTCCAAGCGACCGGTCGAGCAGATCGGTCATGCCATCGATCAGGGTTTTCAAGTCAACCGCCACCGCGCGTAAATCCTGCTGGCGCGCAAAGGCCAGCAGCCGCTGGGTCAGCGATGCACCGCGCTCCGCGCCCTGCAACGCGCCATCGACCAGGCGATGCAGCCGCGGATCGTCCGGCAATCGCTTGCGCAGCAGATCGAGATTGCCCATGACAGCCATCAGAAGATTGTTGAAGTCATGCGCGACGCCGCCGGTGAGCTGGCCGATTGTCTCCATCTTCTGCGCTTGCCGCAATTGTTCCTGCGCCTTTTCGCGGGCAGCAACCTCCTTCATCAGTTCGGTGGTGCGCTGGTCGACGCGCTGTTCGAGCGTGGCGCTCAATTCCGCCAACGCCGTGCGCTCTGCTGCCAATTGCCCCAGCAGATTGTCGCGCTCGATGTCTGCGGTCTTGCGCGCGGTGATGTCGGAGCAGACGCCAACCAGGGACTTGATGCTGCCGTCCGGCCGGCGCACGACGCGGGCACGGGTGTCCACCCAATGCACCGAACCGTCCGGCCAGATGTTGCGGTATTCGATCCGGTAATCCCCGCCTTCCCTGATGGTCCGCTCCAGCACCTCAAGCCGCCGCTCGCGGTCGTCGGGATGAACCGACGCCTGCAAATCTCCAAAGGAAAACGGTTCGCCCGACTTCCGTCCGAAAAAGCTGACGCAGGTATCCGAGAGGTCGAGCTCGAACTCCGGCAAGCGCAATTCGAGCGTGCCGAGATGCCCGGCGTTCAGCGCCGTCTGCAGCAGGCCTTCGCTTTCGGTGAGATCGGCCAGAATCGCGCGCGCCTGATATTGGCGGCGGCGCCCTCTGACCGCCGAACCGACAATGCTCACCAGCGTGGTCGGGTGAAACGGCCGCTCGATGAAGGTGACGTTGCCCAGCGCATGCCCGAGCCGGTCTGCGTCGGGATTGCGCTCGGGACCTCCGCCCTGATGGGTCAGCAGCACGAATGGAAAATCGGACCATGGCGGCTGACCGTTGAGCCAGCTCACGAGCGCGCGCAAATCCGCCGTCTTGATCGCCTCGTCGGCAATGACGGCCAAGCCGGCGCCACCGTCGATTTCGTGCAGCAATGCGGCCAGATCGCCGCAGACATTGGCATGATAACCCGCTTCCTTGATCAGGGCCGCGGCCACGGCAGCGTCACGGCCCATCGGCGCGAGAATGACGGCCCGTTCGGATGACGGACCGGGTTTCACTGGTCCAGGTCCTCGAGTAGCGGCCTGTCTGCACCGATGTAGATCGGCACCCCACTCAACACGCCCTGGAATCCCTCAAGGGGATCGCCAATGGTGAGACCGCGATTGTCGATGCGGTATTCGCGAATGGTCGCCTCGTGCACGCCGGTACGTTTCTTGATGATCGAAATAGCGCGCCGCACGGTTCCGAGCGCCTCGAAATAGCGCAGCAGGATGACGGTGTCGGCGAGATAGGTAACATCTACCGGCGCCTTCATGTCGCCGACCAACCCATGCTGCGCCACCGTCATGAAGGTCGCGGCGCCCCGGCGGTTGAGATATTGCAGCAATTCATGCATGTGCAGGATCAGGGAGTTTTCCTCGGGCATGGCGGCCTGATAGCCGTTGAGGCTGTCGATCACCACGGTCTTGATGTCATCCTCATCGACCCGCCTGCGAACGCGGTGCGCAAATTCGCCGGGCGACAGCTCGGCGGCATCGACCTGCTCGATGAAAAGATGGCCGCGGCGCTGCATCGCTTCGAGATCGATGCCAAGGCCCTTCATACGCGAAAACAGCAACCCAAGCTCTTCGTCGAATACAAACAACGCCGCCTTTTCGCCGCGCGCAATGGCAGCCACGATGAAGACAATGGCGGTGAGCGATTTTCCCGTGCCGGCCGGTCCGAGAATGAGCGTGCTCGATCCAGTTTCGACACCGCCCCCGAGCAGCCTATCCAGACCGGCAATGCCACTCGACATCGTGCTTCGCACGAAAGTGGATCGGTACTCGGACGCCACCAGCCGGGGAAACACGTTCAGGCCGTCCGTTGTAATCGTGACGTCATGATAGCCGCCACGAAATTTCACGCCGCGATATTTGATGACGCGCACACGACGCCGCTCCGCGCCGTAGGCCGGCGCCAGTTCCTCAAGCCGCACCACGCCATGCGCAACGCTGTGCACGGTTTTATCGGCAAGTTCGGTGGTCAAATCATCCAGCATCAGAACTGTGGTGCCGAACTTCGCGAAATAATGCTTGAGAGCCAGAATTTGCCGGCGATACCGCAACGAACTCTGCGCCAGCAACCTGATTTCCGAAAGGCTGTCCAGCACCACGCGACTCGGTTGCGCCTTCTCGACCGCCTCGAATATCTGCTTGGTGGTTTCGCCGAGTTCGAGATCGGATGAATAGAGCAGGCTCTGTTGCTGATCCGAATCGAGCAGGCTCTCCGGCGGCAGCAGTTCGAACACTTCGATTTTCTCGTCCAGCGACCAGCCGTGCGAAGCGGCGCCGTCACGCAGCTCATGCTCGGTCTCGGAAAGGGTGATGTAAAGGCACTTCTCACCCGCTCGCGCGCCTTCCATCAGGAACTGCAGTGCAATCGTGGTCTTTCCGGTTCCGGGAGTTCCCTCCAGCAGGAAGACATGATGAGGTGAAAACCCGCCCGACAGGATGTCGTCCAGGCCCCAAATCCCTGTTTTGGCCCTGTCGACCTTTGCTTCCGAAAAATTCATGCGACCCCCTGAACCGGGACTAAATCCTGGTGGCGTCAGGGGTTCCTGCGACAAGGAACTATTTTTGCGGAAAAAATTCCGGCCACATCGCGCGCCACTTTGCCGCCAGCGGCCGGAAATCGGGTGGCTGCGTCTCGTGGCATTCGGCGCCGGTGGCAGACTGGATCCAGTCTTGCGCACTGCCGGTAAACAAATGCGCGATCGGGATCAGCCATCTGGTGTCATCGAGCGTGCCGGCACGGACGTTGACCGATTCCGGACGGCTCTGGCGCGCGCCGTAGATTCGCGCGCCGCAATCGCCGCAGAACCAGGACGTCACATTCGCGCCTGACGGCGACGCGTGATGCCACCCCTTCGGCTCGCCCTTGAGGGTATGAAAATCCCGGGTCGATACCGGCAGGTTGAGCGCGAACGCGCTGCCGGACGAGGTCTGGCAGTCCGTGCAGTTGCAGGTGTAGAGCAGCAGCGGAAACGACGCGATCTCGTAGCGGATCGCGCCGCAGGAGCAGCCGCCGGTCAAAGGAAGCACGGGTCGTTTCGGATTCATGGTCGGGCCGGGGCTGAGTTATCGCCCCACCCTACGATGCCGTCCTTTAACCGGCCAGAGCTTCAGCCGGCCATACGGCGTTGGGAAGCCGCCTTCGACTTCTCGAAATCGTTGGGGACCTCGATATCGACCTCCAGCGTCGAGACGGTCTTGCCGCGCTCCAGCCGGACGATCACCTTCTCCGGATCGAGCGTGACATGCCGCGACACCACCGCGAGGATTTCCTCGCGCAGCGTCGCCAGGAGATCGGGCTGGCCGAGCAACCCGCGTTCGTGCGCCAGCAGGATCTGCAGCCGCTCCCGTGCGACGGGGGCGGAAGTATCGCGGCCGCCGAACAGCCGCAGCAATCTCATATTCATGCGGCCCTCCGTCCCAGCAAGCGGTCCATGAAGCCCTTGCGCTCGACCGGCACCACCATGGCGAGTTCCTCGCCCATCAGGCGGCGCGAGGCATCGACATAGGCGCGGGCCGGCGCGCTGTCGGCGTTGTTCAGCGTCACCGGCGAGCCGACATTAGACGCCTTGAGCACGTCCTGGCTCTCGGGAATGATGCCGAGCAGCGGGGTGGCGAGGATTTCCAGAATGTCTTCGATGGTGAGCATCTCGCCGCGCGCCGCGCGCGCCGGATCGTAGCGGGTGATCAGGATGTGCTTCTTGACCCGCTCGCCCTTCTCCGCCTTCACGGTCTTGGAATCGAGCATGCCGATGATGCGATCGGAGTCGCGCACCGAAGAGACTTCGGGATTGGTGACGATGACGGCCTCGTCGGCGTAGCGCATCGCCAGCGTGGCGCCGCGCTCGATGCCGGCCGGGCTGTCGCAGAGGATCCAGTCGAACCGGGCCGAGAGCTCGGCGATGATACGGCCGACGCCCTCGTCGGTCAGTGCGTCCTTGTCGCGGGTTTGCGACGCCGGCAGCAGCCAGAGATTCTCCAGCCGCTTGTCGCGGATCAGCGCCTGCGACAGCTTGGCGACGCCCTGCACGACATTGATGAGGTCGAACACCACGCGGCGTTCCGCCCCCATCACCAGATCGAGGTTGCGCAGGCCGACATCGAAGTCGACCACCACGACGCTTTGACCACCCTGCGCCAGCGCCGCACCGAGCGCGGCCGTGGTGGTGGTCTTTCCGACGCCACCTTTGCCGGATGTAACGACCAGGACTTTGGCCATACGTGATCTCCTTGAGCGTTAGTTCAGCGGGGTAATTTTCATGGTATCGCCCTGCAGCCAGGCCTGCGCCGGCCGGTTGCGCAGCGACGCGTCGATTTCTTCCGCGGTCTGGTAGTAACCGTCGATGGCCAGCAGCTCCGCCTCGATCTTCTGGCAATAGATGCGCGCGGACGCGTTGCCGTTGACGCCGGCCATCGCCCGGCCGCGCAGCGTGCCGTAGATATGGATCGACCCGCCGGCGACGATCTCGGCACCCGAGCCGACCGACCCCAGCACCGTGACGTCGCCCTCGGTGAAGACGATCGACTGCCCGGAGCGCACCGGGCTTTCGAGCAGCAGCGAGGTTGGCTTCGGTTTGGGCTCCTCGGCCTTCTGCAGCGGTTCGTTTCGCGTGATCACACAGGCCCGGCCGCCGGTCAGCAACGGCGGCATGCTGGCCGAAAGCCGGCTTTCGTCCACGCCCTCGATGCCGAGGACGCGAATGCCGCGCTGATCAAGGCTGCCGAGAAGATGGCTGATCGCCGACGCGCTGAGATCGACGGAAGCAAGATCGAGCACGATGGGCTTGCCGACGAAATAGCCCGGCGAGCGCGCCAGCGTGGCGTCGATCTCCGAAAGCCAATCGACGATCGGCACGACGGGGCTGAACACGAACGCGACATAGGACCGGCCGCGCAGCCGAACCAGTTGACGCGTGGGATCCGCTCGGACGTCCATGTGCTCGACTCGCCTTTCTTATTGAATGGTTAAGAATCAACGAAGTTGGTTAACGAGTGATTAATGCCGCACGAGGTTTGCCCGGCGCGGTGGCGCCCGACGCCAGCGAATCCGGCGCAGATGTGGCAGCTCCGGTTCGCGCCAACAAACAATCGATGGCATGCTGAATGCGGCCTTCACCATGAAGCGTCAAAGTGATGGAACAAAAATCACTCACTTTGGTCACGATTCGAACCAAGATTCGTCATCGCGCGGTTCCATCAAAAACAGGTGAACTCTCGGAATATCCCCGATAGTTCATTCCGTTATGTCAGCGGACGGTTGCCAGGGGACGGGCAATGGGAGCGGTGGGAAGCGTGTCATCGCGGGAGCTGATCCCGCAAACTGGCGTGGTCCGGAACGGACGCGACGCCCGCGCCTTTGACTCAAATTTTCAACCCAAGCTTAGCGGTTGATGGAGAGCCGCGGTGGAATCATGGCGCCGCTCCTCGAAGCAACCTGATCGTTC
This sequence comes from Bradyrhizobium ottawaense, assembly GCF_900099825.1. Lineage (NCBI taxonomy): Bacteria > Pseudomonadati > Pseudomonadota > Alphaproteobacteria > Hyphomicrobiales > Nitrobacteraceae > Bradyrhizobium > Bradyrhizobium ottawaense. The sequence goes on from NZ_LT629693.1 coordinate 3,018,604, forward strand.
GTCGCGTAACCAGTCCCGTATCATGAGGAGTAAGCGTATGAGTGCCCTGAGTGAGCAAGAACATCTCAATCCCCGCGATCCCCGCTACTACGCACCGCGCTGGCTGCGTGAAAAAGCCGGTTCCACGCCGATGAAGGAAGCCGCACCGGGCACGCCGTTCGCACCTGCCTCGTTCGACGCCCAGCTCGAGGGCGCCGTATCCAACGCGCTGCGCCATCCCCATCCGCTCGATCCCGAGGTGATGCAAGAACCCGGCTATCCGAACGAGCTGGATTCGCGCAGGGCGCTGCGCAGCATCACGGTGCGCTTCGCCGCGGCGGTCGGCGTCTCGGCTTTGGTGGCGTTGTTCTTCGTCGTCGCCGTACCGGCATCGCGGCAGGCCGACGGCGAAGCCTCCGGTCCTTCCGGGATCGTGCAGTCGATCAAGACCGCTCTGTTCCAGCCCGGCGAGGCCAACATCGCGCCGCCGCCGGCAGCTGCTCCCGCGGCTGTACCCACGACTGCAGCGACCGCTGCACCCAGTGAGTTCAACTCTCTTCTGGCCTCGGCTCAAGCCAACACGCCGGCGCCAAAGGGTCAGTCCGGCCAGTTGCTCAAGCAGTTCATGCAATGGGGTCAGAAGCCTGCTCCCACGACGCCATAGCGCGCGAACAAGAAATCCAGACGGAGGAACCAAAATGCCCGCCACGATCCAGATCTCACGGAGATTGCCATGACCTCGCGCAGGATATGGCTGGTGCTGGCGGCGATGCTGTCCAGCACGGCCGCGGGCGCCGGCGACAACACCGACATCGTGCGCGATCTCGCCATTCGCGTCGGACCGGTGGTCGGTTCGGCGCTGGCCTGCCGCGACATCGCGCGGCCCCGCATTCAGGCCGTGGTCGAGAAATTCGCGGTCGTGATCCGCGACGCCTCCGCGAACGAAGCGGAACGTTCCGACCTCAGCCAAGTCCTCGACCGCAGCGTCAATGACGGCCGCGCCGCGGTGACGGCGGGACGGATCGACTGCAAGGTCGCCGATCGCCAGCTCGCCGATCTCGAACGGTCGATCGCGGGCCCGAGCCTCTCCAGCGTCCTCGGACCGTCCAGTGCTGCCGCAGCCACCTCGACCGCGTCGGTCACGGCCGGTCCGTTGCCGCGCGGAATCACCGATAAGGAAATCCGTTTCGGCATCGCCGCCCCGTTCTCCGGCTCCGCCCGCGAGCTCGGACGCCAGATGAAGCTCGGCATCGATACCGCCTTCAACCGGGTCAACGATGCCGGCGGCGTCGACGGCCGGATGCTCAAGCTGTTTGCCGCCGACGACGGCTATGAGCCCTCGCGCACCGGCGAGGCGATGAAGCAGCTCACCGAAAAGGACCAGGTGTTCGGCATCATCGGCAATGTCGGCACGCCGACCGCGGCGGTGGCGGTGCCCTACTCGCTGGAACGCCGGATGCTGTTTTTCGGCGCTTTCACCGGCTCAAACATTCTGCGTAACGATCCGCCGGATCGATATGTATTCAACTATCGCGCCAGCTACGCCGAGGAAACCGACGCCGTCGTCCGCTACCTGGTCAAGTTGCGCAAGCTGCAACCGCGCCAGATCGCGGTTTTCGCGCAGCAGGATTCCTATGGCGATGCGGGCTTTGCCGGCGTCGCCAAGGCGTTTCGCGCACTCGGCGTCAACGATACCGCGATCGTGCGGCTCAACTACGCCCGCAACACCGTCGACGTCGACGAGGCCGTCAACCATTTGAAGATCCAGAAGCCGCCGATCAAGGCGGTCGTGATGGTGGCGACCTATCGGGCCGCGGCACGTTTCATCGAGAAGACCCGCGATCTCTATCCGGCGATGATCTATTCCAACGTCTCGTTCGTCGGCAGTACGGCACTGGCCGACGAACTGAAGCTGTTGGGGCCGCGCTACGCCAACGGTGTCATCGTCACCCAGGTGGTGCCGGCGGTGGCCGGCTATTCGTCGGCGGTGCTCGAATACAAGAATGCGCTCGCCAAGTATTTTCCAGGCGAAGCGCCCGACTACGTTTCGCTCGAGGGCTACGTCGCCGCCAACGTCCTGATCCAGGCGATCAAGCGGACCGGGCCGCAGCTCGACACCGAAAAGCTGATCGACACGCTGGAAACGACGCGCAACCTCGATCTCGGCCTTGGAACTCAGCTCGGCTTTGGCCGTTCCGAGCACCAGGCCTCGCACAAGATCTGGGGCACCGCGCTTGACGAAACCGCGCGCTATCAGCCGCTCGAACTCGAATAGCGCTTAGCGTTTAGCGCTTTTCGATCACCAGGCTCTGGACGGCGCGGCCGAAATAGCCGCGTTCGTCGGCCAGCCGTGCCATCGCCAGCCCCGCACCGTCAGGACCGATCCAGGATTCCGCGTCGAGCAGGATCCAGTCGCCGACCGGCTGGCGCGCGAAATTGACCGTCAGGTCGGCGTTGAGAAACGTCCATTGCCGGAAATCCAGCACCGACGAGGTGCCGTTGGAGAAATCCGCGGCGATCATCGCCCGCATCGCCTGCGAAATCGGCGCCCCCTCCACGATCGGCCGGTCGGCGCGATACCAGATCGCGCCCGGCCCCGGCACGCCGAATTTTCCGCGCGCCGCGCGCAGCGACATGCCGGTCACGAACGGGCTGGAGGAGAAATCAACATCCTCGACCGGCGACTGATCCGGCCCCGGCAGTTCGACCGGATGAATCACGGCCTCGGGCGGCAACTCATTCGTCTGCACCTTGATCTTCAGCACGGTGGCAGCGACCACGACGACGCCGTTCGCCGATAGCCTGACGGCACAGAGCTGGATCTTGCGTCCCTCGCGCAAAACCTCGCTCTCGATCGTCAGCGGCGCCACCGGCACCGGGCGCATCAGATCGACGGTGACGCGCGCGATGCGCATCCCGGTCTGGGTCGGGATTTTCTCCGCCGCCCAGACCACCAGCGCCGCCGGCGGCGAGCCATGCTGCATGCTCGGGTCCCACGGCCCCGCGGCATTGGGGCTGGTGACGACATCGTTGCCGTCGACGCGAAAGATGGCGTCCATCAATGAGGGATCCTGCTGGCTGTCCATATCGGCTTTTTGCCTGCTCGACCGGCGGGAGTCGAGGGCGCGGCGCGGGCCATCCCGTGCAGGGTGCGGGTGACGTATTCCGTGCAACGGAAGCGCGCATGACGTCAGATCAACGCCATGCCGCCATTCGGGACGATGGCCTGCCCGGTCAGGCGGCGGGCTCGTAGAACAGTACGACATTTCCATTGGCGAAGGGGCGCGATTTGGCGAGCTTCATCGGCAGCTTGCGCTGGACGCCTTCGAACAACGTCCGGCCCTGGCCTACGACGAGCGGATTGAGCACGATCTGGTATTCGTCGATCAATCCGGCCTCGGCCAATTGGGCGACGACGCTGCCGCTTCCCATCACCACGATATCGGCACCCGCCTGCTGCTTCAGCTTGCGGACTTCCGCGGTCAGGTCGCCCTTCAACAGCGTGGTGTTGTTCCAGGCCGCCTGCTCCAGCGTCGTGGAGCATACGAATTTCGGCAACGCATTGAGCCGCTCGGCGACAACAGGATTGCTTTGCAATGCAGCTTGTGTCGACCAGAAGCCCGCCATCAATTCGTAGGTTATCCGGCCGAACAGCAACTGGCCGCCGCCGCTGGCGTTCTCCTTCACGAAGGCCTGCCATTCCGGATCCTGCTTGTGGGCCCAGCTCATATCGCCGTTGGCGTCGGTGAAGTATCCGTCGAGCGACATCGCATTGTAGACAACCAGCTTTGGCATGTTCAGTCCCTATTCGAAATTGCGGTCGATCGTTCGCGCGCGTTACCGATCACGTCACTTCGGGCAGATGCGCCTTGTCGCCCTCGAGCCAGCGCAGCGATCCCGGTGTCGTCAGCATCTCGCCGGATTCGAGCAGCGTCTTCAGTCCGGAGAGGATCATCGGCCAGCCGCCGTAGAGCTGGTCGTTGGCGCCTTCGCGCAATTGATCATGGGTGACCGTGAGGCGGCAGGAATCGCCGATGGGCACGATCTCCCAGGTTACCCGCGACGTGCCCTCGGCCTTGACGTCGTCACCCCAGACCGCGCGAAAGTTCTGCACCAGCCGGCGCGGCGGATCGACTTCCAGATTCTCGCCCTCGAAAATCAGGTTGCCATGGCCGCGACCCTCGTAGCGCGAACCCTTTGCCCAGTCCGATGTGACGATGGCGCCGAACGTATATTTGCTGCGCATCTCGGTATCGGTAATGGCGTGCCAGAGACGCTCGGGCGTCGTCTTGATGTAGATTTCGAACACCTTCTCCATCGTCTTCTCCAGTTCGCGCTTGAGGCCGCTCAGTCCGGCGGCCCACGGCTCGGCGTATTTGCTCACCCAGCGATCGTGGACGAGGCGGATCGGAACCGGGTTCAGAAAGTGCAGCTTCTCGCGGCCGCGCCGTTTGCTGACGACGAGGCTGGCCTCCTCCAGCACCTTGAGGTGTTTCATCACCCCAAAGCGTGTCATCGGCAGCCGCTCTTCCAGCGCGCTCAGCGTCTGTCCGTCTTGGCGGAACAGTTCGTCGAGTAGGCTTCGGCGGGTCGGGTCCGCGAGGGCCCTGAACACAGCATCCATGCGTCAACCATAGGTGACCATTTAGTCACCTGTCAAGGGGAGCTGCGCCCGTCGCGCTGAGAGACCTGTCAGCCCTTCCCGGTTACCGCAGGATTCACAGGAGTGACGCTCTCAAATGAACGCCATGCCGCCATTGAGAACGATGGTCTGCCCGGTCATGTAGTCGTTGCCCAGCACCATGGTGACGGCGTGCGCCACTTCGGCTGTATGCCCCATGCGGCCGAGCGGGATGTTGCGCGCCAGATCGGTCCGCCCGCGCATCATGTCGGTTTCGATCAGCGACGGCGCGACCGAATTGACGGTGATGCCTTCCTTCACCAGCCGCGCCGCATAGCCGCGCGTCAGCCCCTCCATGCCGGCCTTGGAGGCATTGTAGTGCGGGCCGATGGCGCCGGCGCCGCGCGCCGCCCCCGAGGTGATGTTGACGATGCGGCCCCATTTTCGCGCCCGCATCGCCGGCAGCACCGCCTGCGTGCACAGGAACGCCGATTTCAGGTTGACCAGGATGGTGCGATCGAAATCGTCCTCGGTCAGCTCATCGACGCCGCGCACGATGGCGATCCCGGCATTGTTGACGAGAATGTCGACCGGACCGAGCGACGCCGCGACCTGTTCGACCATTTTGGTCACGGCCGCCGCCTGCGAGACATCGGCCGCGACCGCCATCGCGCGGCCTCCCTTGGCCGTGATGGCGGCGACAACGGCATCGGCGTCTTGCGCGCGTTCGCGATAGTTGACCGCAACCGCAGCACCGGCATCCGCGAGCGCCGCCGCGACCGCAGCCCCGATGCCGCGAGAACCACCCGTCACCAGCGCGACATGCCCGCGAAGATCCTGCCCTGATGCCATCGATCCAACCTCGCCCGCCGTGAAAGACGGACGCGACTATATCATCGCGGACATGCTGGAGTCGAAGCACGGACTATGTGAAAACTCGGCGAGAATTGGCAAAGCGGGACAACAGATGAAGCTCTACATGTTCTACGTCGGCGGCAACTGCGGCAACTCGAATGTCGAGTTGCACGACGTGCGCTTTTCGATCGGCGAGACGCCGGAGGATTGCCACGACGATCTGCGCAAGCAGTGGTGGGGCGATCCCAAGAGCCTGCATCTGGATTGCTGGGGCGCGGTCGAGCAGGCCGACGGGTTCGATATCGCGCTGACAGAGCACGCTCCGCACGACGGCGGCGACAAACTGTTCTTCGTCAATCTCGGCGGGTACGACGCGCGCGAATTCAGCGAGCTGCATCGCAACGTCCTGCTGGTGGCGTCCGATGCGAAGGCCGCGAAGGCCAAGGCGCTGAGCCAGATCAAAAGCTGGTCGCTGCCGCACAAGGATAGTCTGTTCGAGGTCGAGAAGGCGATCGACGTCACCGCGCAACTGCAGGCTTGCGGATATTCCCTGAGCCTGAAGCCGGCGACGGAGGAAAAACCGTTCACCTTCGTCTGCGATTATCTGCCGATCGCGTGAAGCATTTCCCCGGATCGCGCATGGCAGATCCGGGGTCTGCTCTTTTGTTTGACGCGTTTTCTTGACGCGAACCGGTATCCGCTTCGCTCAAAACGCTATGGCATCACAGCGGCGGGTCGATCGCCTCGTCGTACTCTTTCTTGAACCGCGCGATCAGCTCGGCCGCGGGCAATATCTTGGCGACGCTGCCGACGCCCTGGCCGGAGCCCCAGATTTCCTTCCAGGCCTTCGGCTTGGCCCGTTCGCCCGACGCGTCGGTGCCGAAGCTCATTTTCGACGGATCGGAGGTCGGAAGATTGTCCGGGTCCATGCCGGCCGCGACGATCGACGGCTTGAGGTAATTGCCGTGCACGCCGGTGAACAGGTTCGAATAGACGATGTCTTCGGCGCCCGAGGCCGTGATCATCTGCTTGTAGCCCTCGACCGCATTGGCCTCCTTGGTGGCGATGAAGGCGGAGCCGATATAGGCGAAGTCGGCACCCAAGACCCGCGCGGCGCGGATGGCGCGGCCGTTCGCAATCGCGCCCGACAGCGCGATCGGGCCGTCGAACCAGGCCCGCGTCTCGGCCACGAAGGCGAGTGGCGAAATCTCGCCGGCATGGCCGCCGGCACCCGCGGAGACCAGCACCAGCCCGTCGGCGCCCTTCTCGACCGCCTTGTGCGCAAATTTCTGGTTGATCACGTCATGGAATACGACGCAGCCCCAGCCATGCGCCGCCTGGTTGAGTTCTTCGCGCGCGCCGAGCGAGGTGATCATCATCGGCACCTTGTGCTTCTCGCAAAGCGCCAGATCCTGATCGAGGCGGTTGTTCGACTTGTGCACGATCTGGTTGACCGCGAACGGCGCCGACGGCCGCTCGGGATGCGCCCTGTCATAGGCGGCGAGTTCTTCCTTGATCCTCGCCAGCCATTCGTCGAGCAGCGCCGGCGGCCGCGCGTTCAGCGCCGGAAACGATCCGACCACCCCGGCCTTGCATTGCGCGATCACGAGATCGGGCACCGAGATGATGAACAGCGGTGCTGCGATCACGGGTAACGACAGGCGGCCCTTGAACAAGGCAGGCATGGACATTCGAAGCGATCCTTATGGGTTTCGACAAGCGTAAGGCACCGTCCGGCGATGGATGCCGGGCGTCATACCAACAAGGCAATCTTTCCAGTGTCAAGTATTGCGTCTTGGCGCTGGCGCGGGATGACACTTCGTGGCCCATTCCGCCCTCCGGATCAGGCTACTGGCAGAGCGCCCGGATCACGTAATTTTCGGTCTTGCAGTCGCCCGGCTCGCGCTGGCGGCCGGGAATGAACACTTTCGGCGAGCATTTCTCGGCGGCGTCGGTGTCGAGGCTCTTGCCTTCCTTGTAGCCCTTGCTCTGGCAGAGCTTGTCGGCGCCCGCCTTGCAGTCCGGCGCGCCGTTGGCGGCGACCACGCAGGCCGCCCGTCCCTTCACCATGGTCGACGGCTTCGCGATGTTGGTCAGGCCGTCGCCGGCATCCTTTGCAGCATCCTTGGCGCGCGCGTTGAGGTCGTCGATGGTCTCGCCGGGGCTCTTGATCGTGGGCAGCAACGATTTGGATTTCTCGAACAGTTTTCCAATTTCGTTGATCAGGCCGGGATTTTCAGCGGGCGCCGCCGGCTGAGGCTCGATCTGCTGCGGCGCGCCTTGGGCGGGCAGCGGTTGCTGCGCCGGCGACTGCAGGCCGAGCGAGGCAGGCGGCGCGGCCTGCGGCCAGGCGGCGCGAGGGGCGAGCGCGAACAGCGACAGCGCAAGGGCTGACGTCGCGATCCGGATCACGCAGAGCTGCATCAGATGGCCGATTCGATCGGGCATGTCGGGAAGCGTAACCTGAAGGCCACGTAACTTGAAGCCTTGCCCGGGCAAAGCCCTGCGTCAGATGAGCCGGAATGCAATATAGAAGCCGAGCACCAGCACCGCGGCGCCGAGGCCGACCCACAGTCCGAGCCGCTTTTCGAGTTCCGCCCGGATCACGTCGCCGTAGCGGTTGAGCAGGACCGCGACCACGAAGAAGCGGCCGCCGCGCGCGACGATCGAGCACAGGACGAACAGCCAGATGTTGTAGCCGGCAAAGCCCGAGGTGATGGTCACGAGCTTGTAGGGAATCGGCGTCAGGCCTTTGACCAGGATGATCACCGCGCCCCATTCGGCATAGGAGGCGCGAAAGGCTTCGACCTTGCCGCTCAGGCCATAGAGCTCGATCAGCCAGTGCCCGATCGAGTCGTAGAGCAGCGCGCCGATCGCGTATCCGAGCAGGCCGCCGGCGACGGAGGCGACCGTGCACACCGCGGCGAACCACCATGCCCGCTTCGGCCGGGCCAGCGACATCGGCAGCAGCATGATATCGGGCGGCACCGGGAAAAAGGAGCTTTCCGCAAAGGATACTGCGGCCAGTATCCAGAGCGCGTAGGGCTTGTCGGCGGCGCCGATGCACCAGTCGTATATTCGTCTCAGCATGGCCGCATGAACCACCATGGCGCGGATTTGTCCATGCCGGGAAAAAGGGGTTTTTGGGGCCCCTAATGCCGCTTGCGGAGACCGCGGGCCTCCAGCGCGACAATTCGTCGCCGCGCCGCGGGCTGGGCGGTGGCGTCGTTCGCAACGGCCTTGGACAATTCCTTGGATATGTCTTGGCGCAGCTTCCTCGCCGACTTCGGCAGCTTCTCGGCGATCCCCTGCAGGCGCTCGCGCCGTTCCATCTCGCGCCAGACGTCCTCCGGCTTGACGCCGGCGGAGGCCCACAGAACGGTCAGGTTGTAGAGCAGGTCGGCACTCTCGCGAACCACGGCAGGGGCGTCGCCGTTGACGGCGTCGATCACGACCTCGATGGCTTCCTCGGCGAGCTTCTTGGCCATCTTGGACGGGCCGCGCTGAAACAGCCGTGCCGTGCGCGACGTCGCCGGGTCGAGATCCCGGGCCGCAAGCACCGCCTGATACAGCCGTTCGAGCGAATCACTCATCCTTCGAGCCTAATTGAAAGCCGTGGCCGGCGTGTTAACGGCCGGCTCGACAACCCAAAAAAAAAGCCACCGGCTGGTTAAGCCGGTGGCTCCATTTTCATGAAAAGTCGCGACTACCAGCTGGCGAGCGGATGGCCGCGATAGTGCGGCACGCCCGAGTAACGACCACCGTAACCACCGTAACCACCGTAATACGGGCCGCCACCATAGTAGGCCGGTCCGCCGCCGTAATAGGCCGGCGGGGCGTCGTAGTAGCCGTAACTGTCATAATAGTCGCGGCGGTTCTGGCTGGCCGCAATCGCAATACCCGTGCCGACGATGCCGGCAAAGGCCGCGGCTGCCGCGGCACCGCCGCCTCCGCGATAATAGCGGCGACGGGCGCTGATATCGGTTGCGCCGCTGGTGCCGCTGGTTGCCGTTATGCCGTTGCCTTTCGGCGCCGAGCTGGCGAACGCCATCGACGGCTCGACCGCCGTCAGCGCTACCGCCATCACCGTCGCCACTGCGCCGGCGCGGCCCATCAATGAAAACACACCTTTTCGCGCAAACATCTCAATACCCTCCGTGGTCGCGTGGCCTGACAGGCCCTGGATGACTAACCACCGAGCGCACTTTAGGTTCCCCAATCCGAATGCAGGCTGAACGATCTCTGGCGAAATCGTGGCAGTCATCGACCATTCAGAATGGATGCGGCACAATGCCCGTGTTTCCGGCTTGTATTGCCGTGCGCGGTGTCATGAAACAGGTGTCATGAAACGGACATCGCCGGCGCGGCAACTTGTCCCATCTCCTGCTGACGTAAGCCCCATGCGTGCCATCCGCTGCAACATCCTCCGCTCCGTTCTGGCCTCGCTGCTCGGCCTGTGCGGAATGGCGGGTGCAGCTCTGGGCCCGGTGCGCGCGGCCGATGAAGCCCGGCCACCGCTCGCGATCCAGTTCTCGCTCGACCGGCCGATCGATGCGGCGGCCGCCCCGTTCGTGATGGCGGCGACCGGCGGCCTGTTTACCGCGGAGGCGCTCAGCGTCACGACCAACATCGCCGCCGGATCGCCGGACGCCATCGCGCGCGTCGCCGCCGGCACCAGCGATTTCGCCCTCGTCGACATCAACGCGCTGATGCGGTTTCGCGATCGGGACAAGCAGGGCGTCCCGCCGGTCAAGGCGGTGTTCGTGCTGTTCAACAAGGCGCCCTACGCCATCATCGCCCGCAAGAGCCGCGGCGTCAGCTCGCTGTCGGATATCGAGGGCAAGAACCTCGGCGTCGCCGAAGGCGATCTGTCGATCCGGCTGTGGCCGGCGGTGGCCAGACTGAACGGCATCAAGACCGCAAGCGTCAAGCAGAGCAGCATCAGCGCCGCGGTCCGCGAGCCGATGCTGTCGGCCGGCCAGATCGATGCCGTCACCGGATTTTCCTATCTGTCGGCGATCAATTTGCGGGACCGCGGCGTCCCGGCCGACGATCTGGCGGTGCTGAAATTCGCCGACTATGGCTGCGAGGCCTATGGGTTTGCCGTCATCGTCAACCCGACGCTGGCGACCGCCAAGCCGGATGCCGTGAGGGGATTTGTGCGTGCGGTGATCCGCGGCGTGAATCTCGTGATCAAGGATCCGATGAAGGCCACCATCGAAGTCGTCAGCCGCATGGACGACGGCTCGCGCGAACAGGAGCTCGAACGCCTGCGCACCATCCTGCGCGACAACATCCTGACCGGCGAAGTGAAGCGCAGCGGCATCGGCGGCATCGATCCGGCGCGCTTCGAGCGTTCGATCGAGCAGGTCGCGGAGGACTTCAAGTTCCAGAAGCGGCCGCAGGCGTCCGATATTTTCGACGACCAGTTCCTGCCCCCGCTCAATGGGCGGCTGATTAACTGAGTGAAGCCCTATCCCTCATGGTGAGGAAGCGCGCAGCGCCGTCTCGAACCATGAGGCCCGTGGCCCATCCTTCGAGACGCGCTTCGCGCTCCTCAGGATGAGGTCGGTGGGTGTGGTCAACAGCGATCAAGCTCAAGTCGCCGCTGGTTCTCAACCGCGATCCCTGATTAGAATACGTCTCCACCGATCGCGTCCCGCCATCCCGGCCCCTGAGTCCGCAACCCGATGTCCCTGGTCCGCCTCTATACCCGCGTCCTCGAATTGCTCGGCAAGGAGGCACGGCTGGGCTGGATTCTCGCCGGCGCCAACCTCTTGCTGGCCGGAGCGCAATTCGCCGAGCCGGTGCTGTTCGGCCGCATCGTCGACGTGCTGTCCGGCAAACCGCAGACCGGTCCGCTGACCGCCAACTCGGCCTGGCCGCTGCTCGGCGCCTGGGTGGCGTTCGGCCTGTTCACGATTCTCTGCAGCGCCGCGGTCGCCCTCCACGCCGACCGGCTGGCGCACCGCCAGCGCCAGGCGGTGCTGACCGGCTATTTCGAGCACATCATGCAGTTGCCGCTGACCTTCCACTCCGGCACCCATTCCGGCCGGCTGATGAAGGTGATGCTGAACGGCACCGATGCGCTGTGGCGGCTCTGGCTCGGATTTTTCCGCGAGCATTTCGCCGCCATCATGTCGCTGGTGGTGCTGCTGCCGCTCTCGCTCTACCTCAACTGGCGGCTCGCGATCCTGCTGTTCGCGCTGTGCGTGGTGTTCACCGTGCTGACGACGCTGGTGGTGCGCAAGACCTACGGCATGCAGAGCGAGGTCGAGGCCCATTACAGCGACCTCTCGGCGCGCGCCTCCGACGCGCTCGGCAATGTCGCGCTGGTGCAGAGCTTCGTGCGCATCGACGCCGAGGTCCAGGGGCTGCGCTTCGTCGCCGACAAGCTGCTGGCGGTGCAGATGCCGGTGCTGTCGTGGTGGGCGCTGGTCACCGTCATCACCCGCGCCTCAACCACCATCACGGTGCTCGCGATCTTCACCGTCGGCATCATCCTGCACCAACAGGGACTGACGACGGTCGGCGAAATCGTGATGTTCGTGAGCTTCGCGACCATGCTGATCCAGAAACTCGAACAGGTCGTGAGCTTCATCAACAACGTGTTCATGGAGGCGCCGCGGCTGCAGGAATTCTTCGACGTGCTGGACGCCGTGCCCGCGGTGCGCGACCGGCCCGGCGCGATGGATACCGGACGGCTGTCGGGGCTGGTCGAATTCAACGACGTCTCGTTTTCCTATGACGGCAAGCGGCCGGCGGTCGAGGACCTGTCGTTCACCGCTCTGCCCGGCCAGACCATCGCGCTGGTCGGCCCGACCGGCGCCGGCAAGTCGACCGCGATCGCGCTGCTGCACCGCGCGTTCGATCCGCAGTCCGGCATCATCAAGATCGACGGCATGGATATCCGCGGCCTCAAGCTGACGGCGCTGCGGCGGAACATCGGCGTGGTGTTCCAGGAGGCGCTGCTGTTCAACCGTTCGATCGCCGACAATCTGCGGGTCGGCAAGCCGGATGCGACCGAAGAGGAAATGCGCACCGCGGCGTCACGCGCCCAGGCGCTCGAATTCATCGAACGCAGCGAGAAGAAATTCGAAACCCATGCCGGCGAACGCGGCCGCATGTTGTCCGGCGGCGAACGTCAGCGGCTGTCGATCGCACGCGCCCTGCTCAAGGACCCGCCGATCCTGATCCTCGACGAGGCCACCAGCGCGCTCGACGCCGTCACCGAGGCCCGGGTCAACGCCGCTCTCGATGAAGTGATGAGGGGCCGGACGACATTCGTGATCGCGCACCGGCTTTCGACCATTCGCAACGCCACGCGCATCCTGGTTTTCGACAATGGCCGCGTGATCGAAAGCGGAACTTTCGATGAACTGGTGGCAAAAGGCGGCCGTTTTGCCGAACTCGCCAAGGCCCAGTTCATGGTGCAGGAAACTGCACGCGCCAGCATCGATGCCAAATAGGGTGCGCGCAACCGCTGCGTAATTGAAATATCTGCCGAATTTAAGCCCATTTCGTCTACGATTTAATCGCCCGGCCTCTGTTCTGGATCGGCAAGTCGGTATAGGTTGCGGCCAGCCGTAACGCGACGGTGCAAGTTATGTTTCAAGATCGCACGCTTGAAACCCGAACGTTGATGACTGGACCTGCTTCTCGAAGGCGGGTCTCAAAGGACCGGAACGGAAAAGTGCATTTTCTTCGCCCGCTGCTTCGCAACCCGTCATTGAAATGGATATTCATCGTCGCGGCGCTTGTCGTGGCGACGTCGCGCTCAGCTTCCGCCGAGGCGCTGCTGGTCGTCGAAGCCGATACCGGCAAGGTGCTGCAGGCCGACAACGCGACGATGCCGTGGTACCCGGCATCCGTCACCAAGATGATGACCGCCTATGTGACGCTGAAGGCGGTCAAGGAAGGGCGGATGACGCTCGAACAGCTGGTGACGGTGTCGCCGGTCGCCGCATCGCAGGCGCCGTCGAAAATGGGGCTCCGTCCGGGCACGCAGCTCACCGTCGAAAACGCACTGGCGATGATGCTGGTGAAGTCCGCCAACGACATGGCCGTGGTGCTGGCCGAAGGCGTCGGCGGCTCGATCGACGGGTTTTCCGCGCTGATGAACCAAAACGCGCAGCGGCTGGGCATGACGCAGACCAGCTACGTCAACCCGAACGGGCTGCCCGCCGACGGCCAGATCACCTCGGCGCGCGATCTTGCGATCCTCGCTCGCGCCATCATTCGCGACCTGCCGGAATACGAATATTTCTATCACATCCCCTCGATCCGTTTTGGGCGCAGGGTCACCAACAATTTCAACCATCTGATCGGGCGCTATCCGGGCGCCGACGGCTTCAAGACCGGCTTCATCTGCGCGTCCGGCTACAACCTGGTGGGATCTGCGACGCGCAACGGCAAGCGGCTGATCGCGGTCGTGCTCGGCTCGTCCTCCGGCCACCAGCGCGCGGTGCGCGCCGCCCAGTTGCTCGAGCGCGGCTTTGCCAGCAACGGGCTCGGCTGGCTGCGCCCCTCGCTCGGCACCGTCGACAATCTGGTTCCGATCGACGCCTCGCCGCCGAATTTGCGCGACGAGATGTGCGGCGGAAAACGCAAACGTCCCGCCAGCGACGAGGATGAGGATACGACGATCGCCTCCTCGGGCAGTGCCAGCGGCGAAAGCCCGGCGATGTTCTTCACCTCGGGGCTGCAGGCGCCGATGGCGAAACCTTCGGAATTGCTGGCGACGGGGCCCGCGGCTTCGGAACCCATGGTGGTCTATACCGGCCCGAAGAAGACCGGCCCCGCTTTGATCGCGGCCGTTGCGGTCGATACCGAAAAGCAGACGCCGGCCAAACGTGGCAAGAAATTGCGCGTCGCGGTGCACAAGCCTGCCGCTGCGGCGGCGCCCAAGGCAGAGGCCAAACCCGATGCCAAGCCGGCCGCGGTCCGCCATGCCAGCGCCAGGCCGGATGCCGCGGCCAAGCCCACCGAAAAGCCGGCGGCGTCTGCCGAGAAGCCGAAGCCCGCCAAGCCAAAGGCCGCCGCGAAGCCCAAGAGCGACGCCAAGCCGGCCGGTTAACCGCCCGCATATTCAGGCAATTTTTGCGCGTTCCGGGCGGCCGCGGCCGATCCCTTGATGCGTCCAGAGCGCGCAGCCGCTTGCCATCGGCGGCGGCATTCTCAATACTGCCAAAAACAAGGCGTCCCGGCCGAAACAACCAGGGAAAATCAGTTGCGTTTTCGCGTGCAGAAGACGCTTCAAACAAAGAATGAGGGCCTTGGCTCCGATCCGATCGGAACCAGAAGGGCTCTAAACCAGAGGGGAAATACCATGGAGCGGATCTGGCTCAAGCAATATCCGGCCGGCGTGCCCGCCGATATCGACGTCGCCCAGTACTCGTCGCTGGTCGAGCTGCTGGAAGAAAGCTTTGCGAAGTTCAGCGATCGCAAGGCCTTCATCTGCATGGACAAGTCGATCAGCTACCGCGACCTCGACGAGATGTCGGCAGCCCTCGGCGCCTATCTGCAGAGCAAGGGCCTGCAGAAGGGCGCCCGCGTCGCACTGATGATGCCGAACGTGCTGCAATATCCGGTCTCGACCGCCGCCGTGCTGCGCGCCGGCTATGCGGTGGTCAACGTCAATCCGCTCTACACCCCGCGTGAGCTCGAACATCAACTCAAGGATTCCGGCGCTGAGGCGATCGTGGTGCTGGAGAATTTCGCCACCACGGTGCAGCAGGTTATCGCCAGAACCGCGGTCAAGCATGTGATCGTCGGCAGCATGGGCGACCTGCTCGGCCTCAAGGGCATGATCGTCAACCTGGTGGTCCGC
This sequence comes from Bradyrhizobium ottawaense, assembly GCF_900099825.1. NCBI lineage: Bacteria > Pseudomonadati > Pseudomonadota > Alphaproteobacteria > Hyphomicrobiales > Nitrobacteraceae > Bradyrhizobium > Bradyrhizobium ottawaense. The sequence continues at coordinate 3,033,888 of NZ_LT629693.1, forward strand.
AAGGTCAAGAAGATGGTGCCGGCCTACAACATTCCGGGCGCCGTCAGCTTCAACGAAGCGCTCGCCGCCGGCCGCGGCATGAAGCTTAACAAGCCGCAGCTCACCCGCGACGATGTCGCCTTCCTGCAATATACCGGCGGCACCACCGGCGTTTCCAAGGGCGCGACGCTGTTGCACAAGAACATCCTCGCCAACGTGCTGCAGAACGACGCCTGGCTTCAGCCGGCGCTCAAGAAGCCGCCGATTGTCGATCAGATGGTCATCGTCTGCGCGCTGCCGCTCTATCACATCTTCGCGCTGACCGCGTGCTACCTGCTGGGAGTCCGCACCGGCGGCACCAACCTGTTGATCCCGAACCCGCGCGACATGGCCGGCTTCGTCAAGGAGCTGGCGAAGTACCAGGTCAGCTTTTTCCCTGCCGTCAACACGCTCTACAATGGTCTGTTGAACACGCCAGGGTTCGACAAGCTCGATTTCTCCAAGCTGAAAATATCCAACGGCGGCGGCATGGCGACGCAAAAACCGGTTGCCGAGAAGTGGCTGAAAACCACCGGCTGCGCGCTGTCGGAAGGCTATGGCTTGTCCGAAACCTCGCCGACGCTGACCTGCAACCGCGCCGACATCGAGCAGTTCTCGGGTACGATCGGCCTTCCCGTGCCGTCGACCTATCTCTCGATCCGCGACGACGACGGCAACGAGGTGCCGATCGGCGAGGCCGGCGAAATCTGCGCCAAGGGTCCGCAGGTGATGGCCGGCTACTGGCAGCGGCCGGAGGAGACCGCGAACGTGATGACGGCGGACGGCTATTTCCGCACCGGCGACATCGGCGTGATGGACGCCGACGGCTATACCAAGATCGTCGACCGCAAGAAGGACATGATCCTGGTCTCCGGCTTCAACGTCTATCCCAACGAGATCGAGGAAGTGATCGCAAGCCACCCCGGCGTGCTGGAATGCGCCGTGATCGGCGTCCAGGACGCCAAGTCGGGCGAGGCGGTCAAGGCCTTCATTGTCAAGAAGGACCCGAACGTCACGCCGGAGGAAATCATCAAGTACTGCGGCACCCAGCTCACCGCCTACAAGGTCCCCAAGCAGATCGAGTTCAGGGCGGATCTACCCAAGACCAATGTCGGCAAGATCCTGCGCCGCGAACTGCGCGACGAGAAGAAGGCCGCGGCCTGAGCATGCGGACCTCTCGGCATGACCGAGACTGACGTCGCGCCAGCCGGTATTCTGGCTTTCTGGCGCGACGCCGGCCCTGACCGCTGGTACACGCGCGACGACGATTTCGATGCCGGTGTACGCGGGCGGTATCTGGGCCTGTGGCAGCGAGCCGTGGCCGGTGAATTGGCGTCGTGGGAAACGAGCGATGACGGCGCGCTGGCGCTCGTTATCGTGCTCGACCAGTTTCCCCGCAACATGTTCCGCGGCAGCTCGAAGACCTATGCCAGCGATGCGCTGGCGCGCGATGTGGCGCGGCGCGCCATCGCCCGCTGCGTCGACACGCGGATCGATCCGGGCTTACGTGAATTTCTCTATCTGCCCTTCATGCATTCGGAAGAATTAGCCGACCAGATGCGCTGCATCGAGTTGTTGCAGCGGGCGGGTCTGGCTGAAAGCGCGAAATGGGCGGAGCACCATGCCGATATCATCCGCCGCTTCGGGCGTTTCCCGCATCGCAACGGCATGCTCGGCCGCGCGAACACCGCCGACGAGCAAGCTTTCCTGGACGAAGGAGGCTTTTCCCCCTGATGACGGAAGCGTGAACAGGCATCACCGTTGCCGTTTCCGCCCCGCTCAATATTGTGCCAGCCGCCTGCCCGGTCTAAGAAACACCCGCACATTCAAGGAGAATTGACGATGACCATCAGTGTTGGCGACAAGCTGCCGGAAGCCAAGTTTCGCGTGATGACGGCGGAAGGTCCGCAGGTCAAAACCACCGACGATATTTTCAAGGGCAAGAAGGTCGCGCTGTTCGCGGTGCCCGGCGCCTATACCGGCACCTGCCACAAGATGCACCTGCCCAGCATTTTCCTGAACGCCTACGCCATCAAGGACAAGGGCGTGAACACCATCGCGATCGTCTCCGTCAACGATGCCTTCGTCATGAACGCCTGGAAGCGCGACACCGACCAGCGCGACGAGGCGGTGTTCCTGGCCGACGGCAATGCCGACTTCACCAAGGCGATCGGCATGGAGCTCGACGCTTCCGGCAACGGCCTCGGCATCCGCTCCCACCGCTATTCGATGCTGGTGGAAGACGGCGTAGTCAAGAAGCTCAACAAGGAGCCGGCCCCCGGCAAGGTCGAAGTCTCCGGCGGCGATACGCTGCTGGGTCAGCTCTGATCGCCGATTAGAGCCGATTATATCCACGAACGACGTCATGCCCGGGCAGAAGCGCGAAGCGCGTCTTCGCGCTAGGTGTCCCGGGCATCCACGTTTGGGGACCCCGTGAAAGAGAAGTCGTGGATGGCTGGATCAAGCCGGCCATGACGGAGAGCTAGAGGCGTAGCAACCAGTAGCTCCTCATGGTGAGGAGGCGCGCAGCGCCGTCTCGAACCATGTGGCCCGTGGCCATCCTTCGAGACGCCGCTTCGCGGCTCCTCAGGATGAGGGCCTCAATCACCCTACGAATCCTACGCCTTCAACTTCGCCATCGCCACGCCCTCGCGCGCCAACTGGTCGGCGCGCTCGTTTTCGTCGTGGCCGGCGTGGCCCTTGATCCAGTGCCAGTTCACCTGATGCGGTTTTAGCGCGGCGTCGAGGCGCTGCCAGAGGTCGACGTTCTTGACCGGCTTCTTGTCCGAGGTGCGCCAGCCGTTTCGCTTCCAGCCATGGATCCAGCCGGTGATGCCCTGGCGCACATACTGGCTGTCGGTGGTGAGGTCGACGACGCAGGGCTTCTTCAGTGCCTCCAGCGCCGAGATCGCGGCCATCAGCTCCATGCGGTTGTTGGTGGTGTGCGCCTCGCCGCCCTTCAATTCCTTTTCGGTGTCGCCGAATTTAAGGATCGCGCCCCAGCCGCCCGGCCCGGGATTACCCGAGCAGGCGCCGTCGGTGAACACCGTGACGTGAGGCAATTCGCTCAAGCGACGCATCCCGGCTGCGTCAGGCCGTAATCGCGCACACTCTCGACGCCCTGGTGGAAGCGCAGCTTGCGGACATATTCCAGCGGGTCTTTCGGCTTCACCAGCGCACCCGGCGGCACGTTGAGGAAGTCGACCAGCCGCGTCAGCAGAAAGCGTAGCGCGGCGCCGCGCGCCAGCAACGGCAAGGCCTCCTGCTCGGCCTCGGACAATTTTCGCTCGCGGCCATAAGCGTTGAGCAGCGCGCGTGCCTTGGTGACGTTGAAGGAATGATCCGGCTCGAAGCACCAGGCATTGAGGCAGATCGCGACGTCGTAGGCCAGGATGTCGTTGCAGGAGAACGGAAAGTCGATCAGCCCCGACAATTTGTCGCCGAGGAAAAAGACATTATCCGGAAACAGGTCGGCATGGATGACACCGACCGGCAGGTCCACCGGCCAGCGCGTCTCGAGGTGATCGAGTTCGCGCGCGATGAAGTCGCGCAAACCAGGCTGGACGCTGTCGGCGCGCGGGGCGGAGAGATCGAACAGCGGCCGCCAGCCCTCGACCGACAGCGTGTTCTTGCGAAACAGCGGAAAGTCGCGCCCCGCCAGATGCATTTTGGCGAGCGCCTCGCCGACCCCGGCGCAATGGGCGGCGTTCGGCCGCCGCGGCCACACGCCCTCGAGGAAATTGATGATCGCCGCCGGCCGTTCGGCGAGCCAGCTATAGACCTCGCCTTTGCGGTTCTTCGCCGGCTGCGGGCAACGCACGCCGCGCTCGGCCAGATGCGCCATCAGCGAGAGGAAATACGGCAGGTCATCCAGCGCCACGCGCTTTTCGTAGAGCGTGAGGATATAGGCGCCCTTGGTCGCGTGCAGCAGGAAGTTGGAATTCTCGACGCCTTCGGCGATGCCCTTGTAGGAGAGCAACTCGCCGATGTCGTAGCCTTTGAGGAATTCCGCGAGGTCTTCGGCGGCAACGTCCGTGTAAACCGCCATGATGAAAACCTAGGCGGCGTCGGGCCGCAGCGAACGCGGCAGCGGGAAGAATTCGTTCTCTTCCGCGGCCGAGACCGTCTCCACATGCAGCTCATAGCGCTCGGCGAAGGCGCCCATGATTTCCTCGACGATCACTTCCGGCGCGGAAGCGCCCGCGGTGATCCCGAGGCTCTTGATGCCTTCGAACATTTTCCAGTCGAGGTCGGCGGCGCGCTGCGCCAGGATTGCAATCTTGCAGCCCTCGCGCTCGGCGACTTCGCGCAGGCGCTGCGAGTTCGACGAGTTCGGCGCGCCGACCACGATCAAGGCATCGACCACCGGCGCCACCTTCTTCACCGCCAGCTGGCGGTTGGTGGTGGCGTAGCAGATGTCTTCCTTGTGCGGGCCGGAGATGTTCGGGAAACGCTCCTTCAGCATCGCGACGATTTCGGCGGTGTCGTCGATCGACAGCGTCGTCTGGGTCACGAAAGCGAGATTGTTCGGATCCTTCGGCGTGAACGTCTTGGCGTCGTCGGCGGTCTCGATCAGCGTCACCGCGCCCGGCGGCAACTGGCCGAGCGTGCCGACCACTTCCGGATGGTGCGAATGCCCGATCAGCAGGATTTCGCGGCCGCGCTTGAAATGGATCGCGGCCTCGCGGTGCACCTTGGTGACCAGCGGGCAGGTCGCGTCCAGCGAGAAGAAATTGCGGGCGCGGGCGTCCGCCGGGACCGACTTCGGAACCCCGTGGGCGGAAAACACCACCGGTGCGTTGGTATTGTCGGGGATCTCGGCCAGTTCCTCGACGAAGATCGCGCCCTTGGTCTTCAGGCTGTCGACCACATAGCGGTTGTGCACGATCTCGTGACGGACATAGACCGGGGCGCCGTAGATCGTCAGCGCGCGTTCCACGGTGTCGATGGCCCGCACCACGCCGGCGCAGAAGCCCCGGGGTGAACAAAGCACGATTTTCAGGTCTGGTTTCGCTGACATAGGGGCTATCCGGGACCGAATCACCCCTCGCCGGCGGGCGGGGAACGGTCAATTCGTATAAGGACTTGGGACTGCTTTTGGGCTCTGTCAAGGCACTTTAGCAGACCATTGCGCCAATACCCCGGGAAGGCGTATATAGACCCCGAATTCCCGTCATCACCGATGACCGCAGACTTCGCCTCCCCAAAAAGAGGTGGGCGAGGCACAAAGGAGATTTGCCATGAGCAATGCACCGCTGATGCCAAAGGCGACTGCCGTGTGGCTGGTAGATAATACCGCCCTGACCTTCGACCAAGTGGCCGATTTCACCAAAATGCACCCGCTGGAGGTCCGCGCCATCGCCGACGGCGACGCCGCCCAGGGCATCAAGGGCATGGACCCGATTTCGACGGGTCAATTGACCCGGGACGAGATCGAAAGGGGCGAAAAGGACCCGGATTACCGCCTCAAGCTCGGCGAGAGCAAGGTCACGCTGCCGCCGGCGGCCAAGAAGAAGGGTCCGCGCTACACCCCGGTGTCGCGCCGCCACGAGCGGCCGAGCGCGATCCTGTGGCTGGTCCGCAGCCATCCCGAGCTGAAGGACGCCCAGATCATGCGCCTGGTCGGCACCACCAAGACCACGATCGCCTCGGTCCGCGACCGCACCCACTGGAATGCCTCGACCCTGACCCCGATGGACCCGGTGACCTTGGGCCTGTGCTCGCAGATCGAGCTCGATTTCGAGGTGCAGCGCGCCGCCAAGGAAAAGCCGGTCCCCGCCGCCTACGGTGGCGCCACCCTGCTGCCGGCGTCCGAGACCACCCGGAAAGAGCCGGAATTCGAGCCGACCGAAAAGCAGCGCGACGACCTCAACGTCGACGCCGTGTTCGCCAAGCTGAAGACCATCGGCGGCAAGAAGCAGGACGACGAGGAATAAGGTTTTCCGGCTTCGCGCTGGAGCGATATCGAACGCGGTGGGGCAACCCGCCGCGTTTTTGTTTGTGGGCGCGCACAGACCGCGCATCCACTTCCGCTGTAATACCCGCGAAAGCGGGTATCCAGTACGCTGCGGCCTCTCGGTTCAACGCCTGAACTCTCTGGAATACTGGATCACCCGCTTTCTGTTCAGCCCGGACAGATCACTGACAGGTGTTCGGAGACATAGCTGACACATCCATAGTGGCTGGAAACCCCTTTTTAGGAGGCCTTCATGCCATGGCGAGAGGTGTCGGTGATGGATGAGCGGCACGAGTTTGTTCGGCTGGCTATGCAGGACGGGGCGAACCGGCGGGAACTGTGCCGCCGGTTCGGCATCGGTCCCGATGTTGGCTACAAGTGGCTGAGGCGCTGGCAGGCCGGCGATCGAGACCTCGTCGACCGCTCGCGCCGACCGCACGTCACTCCTAAACGCAGTGAAGTTGCGACCGAAGCCCGGGTGCTGATGGTGCGCGACAAACATCCGGCCTGGGGCGCCCGCAAGATTGCGCACTGCCTGAAGCGGGACGGGATGGCGGTGCCAGTGCCGTCCACGGTGCATCAGATCCTGTGCCGGAACGGCCGGATCAAACCAACGGAGAATGCGCCGCCGAATCCGGGACATCGCTTCGAGAAGGAAGCCCCAAATCTGTTGTGGCAGATGGACTTCAAAGGCCACATGCCATTGACCAACGGGACCGACTGCCACCCGCTGACCATGGTCGACGATCACTCCCGTTATGTGTTGTGCCTGAAGGCTTGTGCCAACGAACAACGGCTTACCGTGCAGGACCATCTGACAGCGACCTTCCGCCGTTATGGCTTGCCTGACGCCTTCTACACCGACAACGGCTCGCCATGGGGCGACACCTCAGGCGTACACTGGACCGGTCTCAAGGTTTGGCTGCTCAAGCTCGGCGTCACGGTGGTGCATGCCAGGCCACGTCATCCGCAGGCTCGCGGCAAGAACGAGCGCTTCCATCGCACGCTAAAGGACGAGGTGTTCGCCATGCGGCGCTTCCGTAACCTGCCGGAAGTGCAGCAGGCCCTCGATGCCTGGCGTATCGTGTACAATCTGGAACGGCCTCACGAGGCACTCGGCATGGACGTTCCTGCCAGCCGCTATCGGCCAAGTTCCCGCACCATGCCTGATCGGCTTCCAAAGATCGAATATGATAGCCGCGAGATCGTCCGCACCGTCTCGTCGACCCGGCATTATATCTCCTTCAAGGGGCGACTGTGGAAAGTCCCGCAGGCCTTCGCACGCGAGCGGCTCGCCATCAGGCCGCTCACGCGCGAAGGCCTGTATGGAATATTCTTTGCCAGCTGGCAGGTCGCATCGATCGACTTGACGGCAGGCCAAGGTGTCAGTGATGTTTCCGAACAGGTGTCGGCTATGTCCCCGGGCTAAACAATGTGCGGGGGATGACGGGTCGTGCGTGCGATAAATTGCGCCCGCCCCTCACGCCTTCTTCAGAAACTCCGTGCGCAGCACCAGGCCTTTGACCTTGTCGGTGCGGCCTTCGATCTCGTCCTCGTTGTCGGTGAGGTGGATGTTCTTGATCACGGTGCCGCGCTTCAGCACGGTGGAAGAGCCTTTCAGCTTCAGATCCTTGATCAGCGTGACGGTGTCGCCGTCGGCGAGCTGCGCGCCGTTGGAATCCCTGACCTTGATGTCCATCTCTTGTCCTCGAGGGAAACTGTGAAGTGCTCTCTTCCTATCCCGGAAGGGAGAGGGGAAGAGGGCACGCCTTCGCTGGCCCTACCCCAGTTCGATCTCGCCCGTGATCTCCTGGCTGAGGCTGACGCCGCCGATCGTGAGCACGACCTTGGCCGGCAGCTTCTCGTTACCCTTGATGCGGCCGCTGGCGACGGCGTTGCGGACGGCCTTCTCGATCTCGCGCTGTGAGGTAATGCCGACCTTTTTGAGAAATCCGCGCAGGCTGGTGTTGAAAGTATCCTCGTTCATGTTGCTCTCCTCGGCTTACGGCCTGGTCGGATTGTTCAGCATGTATTCGCCGAGATTGCGCTGGCGGCGGTCGGTGCGGGCATTGGCGTTGGCCTGCTGGACGTCGCGGTCCTTGCGGCAAGCGATGTATTCGGACGAGCCGACCTTGACGGTCCCCCCGGCCTGGCAGAACGCGTCGTCGTCGCGGCTGGAATCAACCATGGTCGGCTGGCCGCGCTCAAGGCAACCGGCGAGCAGGGGTGCCGCGAGCAGCAGGGCGATGAGGTGCTTTGCGATTCCTGGCTGCATTAGCGTGTCCGTTGTTTCCATCTTGTCATTGCCGGGCTTGACCCGGCAATCCATCGAAAAGATGGCAGTTTCAGTTTAGGTCGTCATTCCGGGATGCGCGAAGCGCAGACCCGGAATCTCGAGATTCCGGGTTCGATGCTTCGCATCGCCCCGGAATGACGGTGAACCCTACACCCTGCCCTTCAGCGCGTCGCCGATTTCGTCGAGCACCTTGGGATCCTCGATCGTCGCCGGCATCGACCAGGTGTCGCCGTCGGCGATCTTCTTGATGGTTCCGCGCAGGATCTTTCCCGAGCGGGTTTTCGGCAGCCGGGCGACCGTGATCGCGAGCTTGAACGCCGCGACCGGCCCGAGCTTTTCGCGCACCAGCGCCACCACGTCTTTCTCGACCTCCGCAGGGCTGCGGGTCACACCGGCCTTCAGCACCAGCAAGCCGCAGGGCACCTCGCCCTTGATGGTATCCTTGATGCCGAGCACCGCGCATTCGGCGACATCGGGGTGGGAGGCGAGAATTTCCTCCATGCCGCCGGTGGAGAGCCGGTGGCCGGCGACATTGATGATGTCGTCGGTGCGGCCCATCACGAAGACATAGCCGTCCTCGTCCTTGTAGCCGGCGTCGGAGGTTTTGTAATAGCCGGGAAATTCGGTGAGATACGCTTCCCTGAAGCGCGCATCCTGCTCCCACAGCGTCGGCAGGCAGGCCGGCGGCATCGGCAGTTTTATAACGATCGAACCCATGGTGCCCGCGGGCACCGGTCTGGCGGCCTCGTCGACCACGTCGACCTGATAGCCCGGCATCGGCACCGTCGGCGAGCCGTGCTTGACCGGCAGCATGCCGAGCCCGACCGGATTGCCGGCGATGCACCAGCCGGTTTCGGTCTGCCACCAGTGATCGATCACAGGCACCTTCAACTGCTGCTCCGCCCATTCCACCGTCGGCGGATCGGCGCGCTCGCCGGCCAGGAACAGGGTGCGGAATTTCGACAGGTCGTATTTGCGGATGAACGTGCCTTCCGGGTCATCCTTGCGAATGGCGCGGAACGCGGTCGGCGCGGTGAAGAACGCCACGGCCTTGTGTTCGGAGATCACGCGCCAGAACGCGCCGGCGTCCGGCGTACCGATCGGCTTGCCCTCATACATGATCGAGGTCGCGCCATGCAGCAACGGGCCATAGACGATGTAGCTGTGGCCGACGACCCAGCCGATGTCAGAGCCGCACCACCAGACCTCGCCGGGCTTGACGCCGTAGAGATTGAACATCGACCATTTCAGCGCGACCAGATGGCCGCCATTGTCGCGCACCACGCCCTTGGGGATTCCCGTGGTGCCGGAGGTGTAGAGGATATAGAGCGGGTCGGTCGCGAGCACGGGCACGCAGGGTGCTTTCTTGCCGGCGTCCAGCGCCGCGCGGCGCAGCGACCCCCAATCGTGATCGCGGCCGGCCGTGAGATCGCAGCCATGTTGCGGCCGCTGCAGGATGATGCAGGTCTCAGGCTTGACGCTGGAAAGCCGGATCGCCTCGTCGAGCAACGGCTTGTACTGCACGATGCGGCCGGGCTCGAGCCCGCAGCTCGCGGAGAAAATCAGTTTCGGTTTGGCATCCTCGATCCGTGTCGCCAGTTCCCTGGCCGCAAAGCCGCCGAACACCACCGAATGAACCGCGCCGATCCGCGCGCAGGCTAGCATCGCGACCACGGCTTCCGCCACCATCGGCATATAGAGAATGACGCGGTCGCCCTTGGTGACGCCGAAATCCTGCATCACGGCCGCGAGCGCCTGCACTTCGCGCAGCATCTCGGCATAGGTGAATTTCGAGACCGTGTTGGCGAGCGGCGAATCGTGGATCAGCGCGACCTGATCGCCACGGCCGTTGGCGACATGGCGGTCAAGCGCGTTGTAACAGGTGTTGACCACGCCGCCGACGAACCAGCGGCCGTAGGTACCCATCGAAGCATCGAAGATCTTCCGGGGCGGTTCGATCCAGTCGATCTCGCGCGCCGCCTCGGCCCAAAACCCCTCGGGGTCACGGAGCGAGCGGGCATGGACTTCGTGATACCGGCTCTTTTCGTGGATGTTCATGGCGCTTCTCCCGCAACGTCTTGCGCGCCATTGTCACGCGAAGCGGCGGGAGATCAAGCCGGAACAGCTTGGCCGTTTGGCTAAACCTACTTATTGCCGGGCGATCGTATTGAGCTTGTCCAGCCGCTCCTCCATCGCCTGGCGCAGGTCGTAGCCGCGGCGGCCGAACGACGCGTTGCGCTGGTCGATGAAGTCGCGCTGCTGCCGGGTCAGCGCCAGGGCGACGCGATGGCTGTCGGATTCGGCGTCCGCAATCACCCGCAGGAACACGTCGTTGATGTTGCGGTCGAGCTGGGCGAGGCCCGGGTCGGCGCAGATTGCCTTTTCGACCTGGCGCCTGGCGGTGGCACAATTGAAACTGGGCAGGTTCTTCTGGGACGCCAACGCGCCCAGCCGCTCGATTTCCTTCGTGACTATCTCATAGTTTTCGGCGGCGTTCTTGTCGGATGGGTTGAGGCGGACCGCCTCGGCATAATCCGCTTGCGCCCGCGCACGGTCGCCCTTGTGCTGCCACGCAGCGCCACGGTTGTTGTAGATGCGCTGGAATTTCGGATCCAGTTTCTGCGCCGCATCGTAATCGGCAATCGCGCGGTCGTAATCATTGCGGGCCTGCCAGGCATCGCCGCGGTTGGTCAGGAATTTCGCCTCGGGACGAAGCTTGATCGCCTCGTCGTAATCGGCGATCGCGCCTGCGTAGTCGCCGTTGCCGGCAAGGCTCAGCCCGCGATTGTCGAAGTACTCCGGCCGGGTCGGATCGATCCGAATCGCCGAGGTTTCGTCCTTCAGGGCCAATTCCCTGCGGCCAAGCTTGCGAAGCGCCGCGCCGCGGTTGGTATAGGTCTGCGCATGATCGGGGTCGAGACGGATCGCCGCATCGTAGTCGGCGACCGCCTTCTGGTATTCGCCCTTGAAGTACCAGGCGGCACCGCGGTCGGAAAACGCCAGCGCGAAATCGGGCTTGAGCCGCAGCGCCTCGTTATAGTCCTCGATGGCGCGGTCGTATTTCCCAGTGTTGTTGAAAACATTGCCGCGGCTTTCATAGCCGTTGGCATTGTCGGGTTCGAGCCGGATCGCCTCGTTCAGCGCCGCAAACGCCGCCTCGGTCTTGCCGGTCTGGCGGAAGATTTCACCACGGGCGCGGAAGGCGCGCGCCCGCTGCCAGTCTTTGGCGATGACGGCATCGATTTCGGCCAGCGCCTTGTCGGTCTGGCCGCTGTTATGCAGCGCGACGGCGCGCGTAATCGCGGCATCGAGACGGTCGGCCTCCGCCGTCGAGGGATTATCGATGTCAGCGGTGCAGCTGGCGATCAGCCTGGCGGGCGCGGCATCGCTCAGCGCGGTGCAGGCGACCGGCGGTTCGGCGGCGGTCTCGGCGCGCGCGGGGACCGGGGTCAGAGCAGTGAGTGCCAGCCATGCGGTGGCGGCAACGGACAGGGTAAAGGGTCGCATGACAAATCTCGACACTAGGGCGGGAGACGCGGGTAGCCGCGCTTCGACCATTGTGTCGCGGCAGCGCACCGTGAGGTTCGAAGCCCGCCGCGCCGGCCGGCTGTCCCCCGGCCAGGCTGTTCAGTATCCGTCGATCCCGTTCAGCTGCTGCAGCCGCTTTTTCATTTCCTGCTGCAGGTTGTAGCCCGGCCGGCCGAAACCGGCGTTGCGGCGGGCGATGAATTCCTCCTGCTCGCGCTGCAGCGCGCGCTTGTCGCGCGGGTTCTGAATTTCGCCAAGCGACCTGATATTGGCCGCGTTGATCTCGCGGTCGAGATCGGCGAGTTCGGGATTGGCGCAAATGGCCTTTTCCACCGCGCGACGGGCGGTGGCGCAATTGAAACTCGGCTTGCCCGCCACCGCTTTCAGCGCGCCGAGCCGCTCCAGCTCCAGCGCCAGCGATTTGTAGTTGGCCTTGGCGACGAAGTGGTCGGGGTTCAGCTTGATGGCGGCGCCGAAATCGGCGAGCGCCTTGGGCCGGTCGCCTTTCTTGCGCCAGAGTTCGCCGCGCGCGTTGAAGGTGCTGGCCAGCGACGGATCGAGCTGCAGCGCCACGCTGTAGTCGCCGATGGCGCGGTCGGTCATGTCCTTGCGGCCATAGGCGGCGGCGCGCGCAATCAGCGCCTTGATGCGGTCGGTCTTGTCGGTCTTGTCGTTGTCGACCAGCGCGCCGCAGAGGCCGATCGTCCGGTCATCGTCGCCAGCCGCCGCCGCTGCCACGCAAGGTGCGGGGTCGATCCGAAAATCCTTGGCCGGCTCGACGCCGGTTGCCGATGCGCCATGCGCAACCATCCACAGCAGGAAAGCGACGAAGACGTTGCGGATGTCAGGACAGCCTCGCATCAATGGATCCGGAAAGACACCTTCAGGGGGGACGGCCGATCCTAGAGCCTTTTCCGTTCCGATGGAATCGGAACGGAAAAGGTTCTAGATTTTGATTTGACGCGTTTTCTTAACGCGAACCGGTATCCACCCACGGATCAAGTCCGAGGGCATGCTTCGCTGGAAAACGCTCTAGCAAGCGACGCGCTGTTGCGACAACGGCCATTCATGATTTCCTTTTCGGGCGAGAATCAGATTTTGTCGGAAACGTGACGCTTGGGCAGCGGCATTTTCCGCGCCGCGGTGGGCGATAATTTTGCTTGAACCTTTTTCGGGTTTTCCGGACTCAACAACCATGACCACATTGACCGACTTCCATTCGCCGCGCGCCCTCGCGGAAGCGCGGGCATCCTACTTTTACTTCTACATGGCGCTGGCCTGCATGGCCGTCGCTTTTATCGGCTTTGCCCCAACCTACTGGCTGCCGATGGCATCCAGATCGTTCTCCGCCTCGCCCGTGGTCCATTTTCACGGCACGGTGTTCTTCGTCTGGACACTTTACTTCGCGTTCCAGAGCTGGCTCGCCGCGTCGGGCAGGATTGCCCGGCACCGGGCCATCGGAATGATCGGCATCTCGCTGGCGACCGCGATGACGATCTTCGGCTTCCTGGTGGCGGTCGAGGCGATGAAGCGCTCCGCAGCACTGGGACAAACCGACGCAGGCGTTGCCTTTGCGATCGTGCCGCTGAGCGGAATTGTTTTCTTCGCGGTGACGGTTGCGCTCGCGATCGCCGCGATCCGCCGGCCGGAGACCCACAAACGGCTGATGCTGCTGGCCTGCATTTCCCTGCTGGACGCCGCCGTGGCGCGCTGGTTTCTGACCTTTCTCGCGCCCCCCGGACCGGCCGGCCCGCCGCCGGTCCCGGTGACCATCCCGCCGGCCTTCGTCGCCTATCTCCTGCTCGTGGTCGCCATGGTGTTCGACTGGCGCACCCGCGGCCGCCCGCACCCGGTCTATCTCTATGGCGGCGCCGCGCTGATCGCCGTGAAACTTTTGAACTGGCCCATCAGCGTCACGCCACTCTGGCATTCCTTCGCGGGCGGCATATTGGCGCTGGCGCAATAGCTTTGTCGTCCCTGCGAAAGCAGGGACCCATAACCACCGACCCACATCGTTGCGCGAAGGCCGTCGAACAGGGATTCTTGGAACGAGAGGCCGCGGCGTATGGGTCCCTGCGTTCGCAGGGACGACAACAATTGCAATACTACGCCCCGGACTTCACCGTGATCCCGCCATCGACCACCAGTTCGATGCCGGTGACGTAGCGGGATTCGTCGGACGCCAGGAACAACGCTGCGTTGGCGACGTCCCAGGCGTCGCCCATGTGACCCATCGGCACCTGCGCGTCGCGCGCGCGCCACATCGCTTCGACATCCCCCGCCGAATAGCTGGCCGCTAGGCCCGCGGAGTGCGCGACCATCGGCGTCTTCATCAACCCCGGCAAAATGCAATTCACCCGGACATGATCCGGGGCGAATTGCACCGCCGTGGTCTTCGTCATCTGGTTCATCGCCGCTTTCGAGGCGCCATAGGTGACGTAGGAAATGCCGAGATGGCGGATCGAGGCGATCGACGAGATGTTGATGATCGAACCGCCGCCCTGCTTCTTCATCACCGGAATGACGTGCTTCATCGCAAAATAAGCACTCTTCAGGTTGACCGCGAAGACGTGGTCCCAGCTCGCCTCGTTGACCTCGACCACGCTGCCCATCTCGGCAATGCCGACATTATTGTCGAGCACGTCGATGCGGCCGTAGGTCTTCAGGCACGCCGCCACCATCGCCTCGACCTCGGTCTCGCGGGAAACGTCGGCGGTGAAGGCGGTAGCCTTGCCGCCCTCACCAGTGATGATGTCGACGGTCTCCTTTGCCGCTGCGCCGTTACGGTCGACGCAAAACACCTGCGCGCCCTCGCGCGCAAAGGTCGCGGCCGTCGCCTTGCCATTGCCCCAGCCGGGACCGATCGAGCCTGCGCCCACCACCATCGCCGTCTTGCCCTTGAGCCGTTCCATCGACTTCGCTCCCTTGCAAACTTTTGTTTTCTTGTAGCCCGGATGAGCGCAGCGATATCCGGGGCGGTGCTGGAGCGGTCCCGGATGTCGCTGCGCTCATCCGGGCTACGAAACTACGGATCGTTGCACGCACGCATGGTCGTGACATTGACACCCACCGGATGCCCCAAAATCTCCGACAGCGTTTGGCAGTTATCATCATGGCACAGCCGCCATTCGCCGGCAGCCCCGGAATTGCCCAGCACCACTTCCGGCATCGGCGGCCGCTTCGGCGCCCATTGAAACCAGCCGCCGATCAGGCGCGCCTCGGGCGGCGGCTCCATGCCGGCGCCGGAGCCTTTGACGCGCGCCTGCTCCAGTTGCAGCCCCTGCGGGGTGATGCGCCAGTCTTCCTGCCAGTCGACCTTTTCGATCGAATGGGTCCACACCAGTGTGAAGGCCATAACCGACAGCGTCTTCACGACGCCGGCTGAGGCGAGGCAGAGGCTCAAGCCGCCGCCACCACGCTGCGCGGACGCTGCCGCCATTGCCAGACCACGACGGCCGCCGCCAGAATGAAGCCGACCGTGTCGCTGAAGGCGAAATCGCCGAGCAGGCACAGCGCCGCGACCGCGGCCACCGCGAGTTCGAGCAGCGTCAGCCGCGTGAACAGGAAGCCGATCGCGACAATGCCGAACAGGCCGATCGCGACCAGCGCCTTGAAGGTCGCCAGCGCCACTGCGCCGTAGAAGCCCAGCTTGACCGCCATCGGGTCGCCGGCCTGCAGCATCAGCGCCGGCGAGTAGACGAAGATGAACGGAATGACGTAACCCGCCAGCGCGATCCGCATCGCCTCCCAGCCGATCTTGTCCGGGTTCTCCTTCGCGATCGGCGCCGCCGCCAAGGCCGCCAGCGCCACCGGTGGCGAAAGGTCGGCCATGATGCCGTAGTAGAACGCGAACATGTGGCTCGCGATCAGGGGCACGCCGAGCTTTGCCAACGCAGGTGCTGCCAATGCCGCCGTGATGATGTAGGTCGGAATCGTCGGAATGCCGGTGCCGAGCAGAATCGACAGCAGCATGGTCATGATCAGCGCCAGGAACAGGCTCTTGGCGCCAAGTCCGATGATCCAGCTTCCGAAGATGGTGCCGACGCCGGTCTGCGTCATCATGCCGATGATGGTGCCGACGATGGCGCAGGCCATGCCGACGGTCAGCGCCGACTTGGCGCTGTCGGCGAGCGAATCGCGGCACGCCGCGAGCGTGGCGCGGCCACCGCGGGTGATCGCGGCAATCAGGATCAGGCCAACCACGATGCTGGCGACCGGAATGATCTCGAGCCCGTTGCGCGAGACCGCGGCCACGACCAGGGCCAGCCCGATCCAGAAGATATAGCGCAGCACGATGTTGGAGACGCCGAGCACGATGCTGGCGCCGAGAATCAGCGCCACCGTCAGCGCCAGCCCCATGCTGCCGGCGTACAGCGGCGTAAAGCCTTCGAACAGCATGTAGACCAGCGCCGCCAGCGGCAACACCAGGTACCAGCGGTTGACCAGCGCCTTCCACGCGCTCGGGATTTCCGAACGCTTCATGCCGACGAGACCGTGCTTGCCGGCTTCCAGATGCACCATCCAGAACGCGGAGGCGAAATACAGGATCGCCGGGATCACCGCAGCCCTGACGATCTCGGAATACTGCACGCCGAGCGTCTCCGCCATGATGAAGGCGACGGCGCCCATCACCGGCGGCATGATCTGTCCGCCCATCGAGGCGGTCGCCTCGACGCCGGCGGCAAAGGCGCGGCGATAGCCGAACTTGATCATCAGCGGGATCGTGAACTGGCCGACGGTGACGACATTGGCGACGCCGGAGCCGGAGATGGTTCCCATCATGCCCGAGGCGAACACCGCGACCTTGGCGGGACCGCCGCGGGTGCGGCCGAACAGGCCGAGTGAGACGTCGGTGAACAACTGGATCATGCCGGCGCGCTCGAGAAACGCGCCGAACAGGATGAAGAGGAAGATGTAGGTCGCCGACACGTAGATCGGTACGCCGTAGAATCCTTCGGTGCCGAACGACAGATGGGTGATGACCTGGTCGAAATCATAGCCGCGATGGTTGAACGGGGCCGGCAGATACTGGCCGAAGAACCAGTACAGCAGGCAGGCGCCGCACATCAGCGGCAGCGCCGCCCCCATCAGCCTCCGCGTGCCTTCGAACACCAGCACCGCCAGCAGGGTGCCGACCGCGAGATCGACGCGGGTCGGATCGCCGTCGCGGGCAATCAGGTCGGCATAGAAGACCCACTGGTACAGCCCGCACAAAAATCCGGCGGCGCCGATCAGCCAGCCCAGCGCCCGGCCGAAATTGTTCTTGGCGGTAAAGTTGCCGATCAGGCCGAAGCTCAGCAGCAGCAGGAAGCCGACGTGAACGCCGCGTACCACCTGGCTCGGCAGATAGTTGAAGGCCGCGACATAGAGCTGGAACACGGCAAAGGCGATGCCGATCATATAGGCCAGATAGCCCCAGCCGCCCGGGCCGAACCCCGGCGGAAACCCGTGCTCGAAATTGTCGAATTCGACCTTGATCGGCGCTTCAGCGCCCTCGGCTTGCAGCATATCCGTGATTCCCCCGCCCGTGCCCGCGACGCTTATATCACCGCGACAGCGTCCCCCAACACGTCATGCGCGGGCTTGACCCGCGCATCCATCGAAAAATAGCTCATGTAAGGGATGGATGGCCGGGTCAAGCCCGGCCATGACACTATCTGGGTCCCTACTTGATCAGGCCCTTTTCCTTGTAATAGCGAATCGCGCCGGGATGCAGCGGAACCGGGCTGCCGGTCGCCGCCGTTTCCAGCTTGATCTCCTTGCCGGCCGCATGCGAGTTCGCCAGTTCGGGCAGCGATTCGTAGACCAGCTTGGTCATCTGATAGGCCAGATCGTCGGAGACCGCCGAACTGGTCACGAGATAATTGACGACCGCGGCGGTCGGGACGTCCTTGTCCTGGCCGGTATAGGTATTGGCGGGAATCATCACCGACACGAAGGGCGGGCCGATCTTGTCGACGGTCGCCTTGGGAACCGACACCACGGTGATGTCGGTTGAGGTGGAGAGATCCTTCAGCGACGCCACGCCGAGGCCGGCCGACTGCAGCGTCGCATTGAGCTGGCGGTTCTTCATCAGGTCGACGGATTCGGCGAACGGCAGATATTCGACTTTGCCCATGTCCTTGTAGGTCATCCCCGCGGCGGCGAGGATCGCGCGCGAGTTGAGTTCGGTGCCGGACTTCGGCGCGCCGACCGAGAGGCTCTTGCCCTTCAGGTCCGCCAGCGTCTTGATGCCGCTCTCGGCGGTCGCGACGATCTGGATGTAGTTCGGATAGATCGCGCCGATGGTGCGCAGCTTGTCGAGCTTGGACTTGAAGCCGGCCTCCTCGTCGCCTTCCCATGCCGCCTTGAGCGAGTCGCCGAGCGTGAACGCGATCTCGCCGCGGCCCTGCTGCAGCAGGATCAGGTTCTCGACCGACGCCTTGGTGGCCTGCACCTGGGTCTTCACATTCGGAATCTTGTCGCCGTAGATCTTTCCGATGGCGACGCCGAGCGGATAATACACGCCGGATGTGCCGCCGGTCAGCACGTTGATGAATTGCTGGGCCTGCGCGCCGGGCGCAGAAAATACCGCTGCCGCCGCAACGGCGGCTGCAATGAACTTCGACTTCATGAGTAGCGCTCTCCCCCAAATTTCGGCGGGAAATTGGACGGTGCGGGCCCCCCGGTCAACCCATCCAAACGACGCAGATGCTGGCCAAATACGCAGGGCTCGGCCGCCCTCGATAAGGGTGGCCGCCAGGCCGATTAATGAATACGGTCCGCCAAATTTTTCAGGGGACCCGACCATGCACTCAACCAATCCACGCCTCAACCGCCGCGCCGTGCTGGCCGGCGCCGCAGCGCTCGGCGGCCTGTCGCTGCTGCCGCGCGGCGCGCGCGCCGCCGATCATTGGCCGACGCGGCCGGTCAAGCTCGTCGTTCCCTTCGCCGCCGGCGGCACCACCGACATCCTGGCGCGGGTCGTCGCCGCCAAGGTATCCGAGGAATTCGGCCAGCAATTCATCGTCGAGAACAAGACCGGCGCCGGCGGCAATATCGCGGCCGACTACGTCGCCAAGGCCGAACCCGACGGCTACACCTTCGTGGTGGGCACACCGGGCACGCATGCGATCAACCAGTTCGTGTTCAAGAACATGACCTATGACCAGGCCAAGGATATCGCGCCGGTCATCATCATCGCGCGGGTGCCTAACCTGTTTTCGGTGACGAACGCGCTGCCGGTGAAATCGGTCGCCGAATTCATCGCCTATGCCAAGTCGAAGCCGGGCGAGCTGTTCTACGGTACGCCCGGACTCGGCAGCACCGCGCATGTCTCGACCGAATTGTTCAAGTCGATGACCGGCGTCGAGATGACCCATGTGCCCTACAAGGGCTCGGCACCGGCGCTGACCGATTTGATTGCGGGCCGCGTGCAACTGATGATCGACAATCTGCCGGCGGCGCAGCCGTTTGCGGAGTCGAACTCGATCCGTCCGATCGCGGTCTCGTCCGCGAAGCGCTGGCCGGGCTTCCCGGACCTGCCGACCATCGCCGAAGCCGGCGTAACCGGCTACGAGGCATCGTCATGGTTCACGATCGGCGCGCCGGCGAAGACGTCGAAGGAGATCATCGGCAAGCTCAACGCCAGCGTCGACAAGTTCCTCAAGACCGAGGACGGCATCGCGCGCCTGCGCAAGCTCGGCGCCGAGCCCGCGGGCGGATCGCCGGAGGACATGCAGGCCTATGTGCTCGCGGAAACCGAGAAGTGGGGCAAGGTCGCCAAATTCGCCGGCATCAAGCCGGAGTGAGCCGCTCGAATTCGCGGAGTGCCTCGCCGCGGGCGATCAACCGCTTCGCGGTGGAATAGGTCGGCACCTCGATCAGCGATCCCTCGTGTTCGGCGCGCGCGCCACCTTGCGCCCGCGCGGCCTCGAACGCGGTCACGATGTCGCGGGCGCGGCGCATCTCGTTGTCGTCGGGCGTCAGCACGCCGTTGACGATGACGGCATGCGAGGGATCAACCAGGCTTTTCGCGGCGTATCCCAACCGGCGGGCCCAGCGCGTATCGCGCTCGACGCCAGGTGCGTCGCTCCAGGTGTAGGGACAATCGACGGCCACGACATTGGCGGCGCGGCATTCGACGATGAAGCGCTGCCGGCAATAAGCGAGCTCGATACTATCGATATCGCGCTCGGCGCCGAGGTCGGCTGCGAGGTCTTCTGCGGCCAGCAAGCAGGCCGTGACGCGCTTGCTGACGGCAGCGATCGCGCCTGTCTGCACCAGTCCGCGCGCGAATTCGATATTGGGTAGTAGCGCGGTCGACCCCTCCGCAATGCCATAGTCGCGCTCGAAGCGGGTCACCGCCGCATCGAGCTGCGCTACGTGACCGGGTTCGGCGACCTTCGGCAACGCGACGATATCGGGACGGCCGCGCATCACAGCGGCGAGATCGTCGATGCCGTCCTGATCGAGCGGATTGACGCGCACCGCGACCACGCGACCCGCTTCGCGCCATGACGCGTAGAGATCGGGCGCCAGCATTCGCGCCTTTGGACGCAAGTTCGGCGGCGTAAAATCCTCGAGTTCGTGGATCAGGACGTCCGCATCACCAGAGGCGGCCCGCTGCAGCACGGCCTCGTTGGCGCCTTCGAGGAACAGCCAGGAGCGACAGAGTTGTACCGGCCTGATCCTGCGCATGGCGCCAACGTATGGGCTTGATTCAGTTGACGGCCAACGCGCCGCTCACTCGAATTTCATGTCGACGCATTTCGAGATATCGGAGCCGAGGCCGGAGGAGATGGTGATGCAGCCGCGTACCTTCAGCGCCGTGTTGTCGCTGGCCCACACAGCATAGCCGCCGGTGCCGAAGAACGAATTGGTGTTCGGCGGTTCGGTTTCGGTGGCGTCGAACGAATAGCTGGCGTCGCCTTCGAAGATGCGGGGCTTCTTGGCGCAGCCGCCGTCGGTCTGCACGTTGATGACTTCCTTGTTGTCCCGCGTCAGCGCCAGTGAAACCTGGCAGCGGAAATATTCCGATGTCTTGGTGTTGAAGACATACGCATAGGACTTGCAGGTTGCAGTATTGAGCTTGCCCGCGCTCAATCCCCGGCTGCAGGCAATCCGCTGGTTGTTGGAGAGCTTGAAGTCATCGGCCTGCGCCGGAGCGGCCAGTGTCAAAGGGGCCAGCGTCATGAACGACAACGCAATACCGAAACCGATTTTCACGACGTGGTTCATCCGAATCATCCCCATGACTTCCCCCGCAATGGATCGCTTGTAGCCGGAAAACGGAACATAGTCGCGAAGTCGAACGCGGGAAATCACAAAGTCCTGCAAGAAAGGTGATAGCGAAACGCGATGCGGCGAAGCTGCCATTGACGAATTAATGGCGTTCGTGATTTGTTCAAGCGGTCGGGCCACGAAAAAATTGGGACACGGGCCGTTTCGGCCGTCGGGAGGATGATGATGACTGTATTTTCAACGAGGACCTTTTTGATTGCAGCCGCCCTGACGGGGCTGGCGACATCCACACTGGCAACGCCCGCTTTGGCGCAGGCCGCCGCACCGACGCCCTGGGAGCTGAAGCCGGACATGGGCTATGGCTACGACAAGGAAGGCAAGACGTTCTCCTACAAGATGGGCACCAACAATGCCGGCCTGCTGCTGAAGGGCGCCAAAAAGGTGCCGAAGGGCACGCTGTTCTTCATCGGCCAGAACGGCCAGCTCTACATGCGCACCGGCCCCTATCTCGAGGGCGACGGCAAGTTCATGTTCGGGACCAATTGAGCTTTCTGTTTGTGCTGATCTTACCCTCCCCTGGAGGGGGAGGGTCGACGCGAAGCGGCGGGGTGGGGTGACAGTCTCTCCGCGCGAACGCTGCCCGAGTTGAGAGATCACCCCACCCCGTCTCACATTTCGCTGTGCTCATGTGAGCCGACCCACGAGCGAGCTTCGCTCGTCTCGGACCCCTCCAGGGGAGGGTGAAGACTAGAACGCCGCGGCCAGTTCCTTCGCGCCGGGCTTGTTGCTGTTGTAGTCCATCCGCTCGTCGGTCACCGCCAAGAGTTTCGCCACCGTGTTGTGGCGGATCGCGACCGGGTTGCGCTCGTAGCCGCCGCGCTGGAAGAAATTCGAGGTCGGCACCTGCACACGCATCGCCTGCGGCATCGTCACCATGTCGAGGCCGGTGCCGTCGCCGGTCAGGTTCATCATTTCGAGTTCGGCGGCGGTCAGCGGGCGATTGTAGCCCTTGGCGCGCGCGAAGATCACCGAGGTCAGCAGCTTATGGGTCTGCAGCATCGGACCGACGTCGATATCCAGCACCATGGCGTGCACCGCCCAGCCCTTGGCGGTGTTGGCGAGCTTTTCATGCGCCGACCAGTCGTCGGGCACGGTCAGCGTGAACGCCACCATCTTCTTCAGCACCGCGAGCTTGTGGTCCATCGCCTTGCGCGCCGGCCCCGACAATGAGGCCGCCTTCGCCGTCAATTCCTTGACGAATTCTTTGCCCTGTTCGGCCATCAGCTCGACGCTGTTGGTGGTCAGCAGCTGGTTGTAGCCCATCGCGGTGGAGATGGCGCGCTTGCCGCCATGCTCGATTCCCGCCTGGACGTCGTAATTGCCGGTGCCGCCGGTCTCGAACGAATAGACTCGCACCGCCTGCTCGCGCGTCAGGCCCGAGGCCAGCGCGTAGCGGGCATAAGCGCGCTTGAACTCGATTTCGCTGGACGGACGCTGCGGCGTGAACTGGAACTCCTGGGCCGCCGCCTGCAAGAGATCGGCGACGACCGGGATCGCCTTGCGCTCGCGCGGCTTGCCCTCTTCCTGCGGTTCCGGATCGACCGGCCGCTTCGGGCCGCTGTAGAGCGGCGGGTGGGTCAGCACGTAGTCGTCGAGCGTGATCGGCTGGCGGTCGCGGCGCTTGGCGTTGCGGCCGCGCCGTTTCTCGGTGATCGATGTCCAATAGGGACCGGCCACCTCCTCGAACGCAGCGCGCGCATCCTGATATTCCTGCAGCCTGCGGCGATAGTCGGCGATCGCCTGTGGCGACACCGCCTGCGCCATCGCGTCCGCGGTCGAAGCCGGCAGCGCGGATTTGTCCTCGGCCAATGCGTGCCGCGCGCCCGCCATCAGCGCGAGCGCGACCAATCCGGAACCCAGGCGAATCAAATGCAGGCGCATGGTGCCGTTGTAGCAAGCGTTCGGCGCAAGTCAGCCCCGAAACGGCGCGACTTTACGACGCCAAGCCCAGGCGCCGCTCACTCCGGCGCGACGCCGCTGGCTTTCAGCAATTGCGACCACTTCTTTTCGTCCTTGTCGATGAGGTCGGCGTAGTCCTCCGGCGTGCCGGGCGTGATCTCGGTACCGTCGGCGCCCAGTTGCCGTTTCACCTCGTCGGAAGCGAGCGCCTCGCGCAGCGCCTTGTTGAGCTTTTCGATAACAGGCTTGGGCGTCCCGGCCGGCGCGGCGAGGCCATAGTACAGCGAGGCATCGAAGCCAGGCAGGCCCGCCTCGGCCATCGTCGGCACGTCAGGCATCAGGCTTGAGCGGATCGTGCTGGTCACGGCCAGCGCGCGCAATTTGCCGGCGGTGACGTTGGGATGCGAGGCCGGGATCGGCGCAAACGCCATCGGGATATGGCCACCCAGCAGATCGGTCAGCGCCGGTCCGGTGCCCTTGTAGGGAATATGCACCAGCGTGATGCCGGCGGAGGCCGCGAAATATTCGCCGGTGATATGGCTCGCGGTGCCGGCGCCGGCCGAGCCGAAATTGACCTTGCCGGGATTGGCCTTCGCATAGGCGATCAGTTCGGCGACGGTCTTCGCCGGGAAGGACGGATTCACCACCAGCGAGTTCGGCGCATTGCCGATCATGCCGATCGGCGCAAAGTCCTTGCGCGGATCGTAGCCGGCACTCTTGTAGGCCGAGGGCCCGATCGCCAGCGTGCCGGTATAGCCCAGCACCAGCGTGTAGCCGTCGGGTTCGCTTTTCGCGACCGCCTTGGTGCCGACGGTACCACCGGCGCCGGGACGGTTGTCGATCACGACCTTCTCGCCGAGCAGCTCGCTCATCTTGTCGGCAACGCCGCGGCCGACGATGGATGTGCTGCCGCCGGGCGCGAACGGAATGACCAGCGTGATCGCGCGGGCGGGATACGTTTGCGCGGCAACGTCATGGACGCCTGCGCCGAGGGCAAGCATGGCGACACCAACGCAACGCCATTTGTTCCAGCTGGTCATATTGAGCGCCTCCCGAGGCTGTTGTTCTTTACTAACTGATATTCTCGTCATTGCGAGGAGCGAAGCGATGAAGCAATCCATTCTTTCTTTACGTCGAGAGATGGATTGCTTCGCGGAGCCTGTCATCGGGCGCGCATTCGCGCGACCCGGTGGCTCGCAATGACGGTCGCTATTTCCAGGCGAACACCGGCTGTTCCAGTTCGGCGACGCGGGTATTGCGGCCGGCGAGGACTTCACGAAATTGATAGATCAGCGCCGCAGTCGGCGCGTGGATATGCTGGCCGTCGAGGCGGAAGCGGATCACGCGGCGCGTGCTTTCGGGGATCGTGGTGAAGGAGAACGCGTCGTCGCGTTCGATGTCCTCCAGCGCAATGTGGTGCACGGATTCGACTTCATCAGGGTTCGGCACGATCGCCGCCCGCGTACTCACCCACACCACGACCGGGGTGATGAGATAGCCGGAGCGGGTCGGATAGTCGTCGAGCAGGCCGAGCACATCGCTCTCGCCGAGTTCGACGCCGAGCTCTTCATGCAGCTCGCGCAATGCGGCCTGTGCCTGCGTCTCGCCCTGGTCGCAGCGCCCGCCCGGCAGCGCCCATTGGGCGGCATGGGCGCGCAGGCCGGCGGCGCGGCGGGTCAGCAGGAACGCCGTGCCTTCGCCCGTCTGGACCTGCGTGAGTGCGATCGCCACCGCGGCCCGCTTCAGCGACGGCGCGGCGCCGTCAGTCTGCACGCGCCTGAAGCTGGCACAGAGCTCTGCGATATTCCGCCGGGTGGTATCATCAAATGACCTGACCATCCCGCTTGACTACAACACACGCGCGACCGATGAAATGACCCCGACAGCATGACAGCCCGCCAGACCAACGGAAATCACGACATGACCAGCAAGGCCGCGGACAAACTCAAATCCGACGGCTGGAAGATCGTCGAAACCAGCGGATTCCTGCATCTGATCGGCCCGTTGTGGCAGCGCCTGATCGACGGCGAGCACGAATACGCGCTGCTGACCGAGGACAAGCACCACAACCGCCGCGGCCTGGTGCAGGGTGGCGTGCTGATGACGTTTGCCGACCGCACCTGCGGCATGACCGCCCGTTATGCCTCCGGCAAGCCGACCCTGGCGACCGTGCAGCTCGATGTGCACTTTGTCGAAGCCGGCAAGATCGGCGAACTGCTGGTGTCGAAGCCGCACGTCGTGCGCTCCACCCGCAGCCTGATTTTCATCACCACCGAAGTGACGGTCGATAAACGCTGTATCGCGATGGCGAGCGGCGTGTTCAAGATCTTGAAGAGCGAGAGTTGAGGCACCGTCATTCCGGGATGGTCCGAAGGACCAGACCCGCAATCTCGAGATTCCGGGTTCGCATCTTCGATGCGCCCCGGAATGACGGCAACGGTACAGAGGACCCACCCGATGCAATATCGCAACCTCGGCCGCAGCGGCCTGAAGATTTCGCCGATCTGCCTGGGCACCATGATGTTCGGCGGGCCGACCGACGAGGCGACGTCGTCGCGGATCGTGGCCAAGGCGCGCGAGGCCGGCATCAACTTCATCGACAGCGCCGACGCCTATAATGGCGGCAACTCCGAGAAGGTGGTCGGCCGCGCGATTTCCAACAACCGGCAGAACTGGATTCTCGCGACCAAACTCGCCAACCAGATCGGCAGCGATCCCAACCATGGCGGACTGTCGCGGCGCTGGGTGCTGCAGGCGGCGGAAGAGAGCCTGAAGCGGCTCGGCACCGACTTCATCGACATCTATTACCTGCACAAGGAAGACCACAAGACGCCGCTGGAAGAGACGGTGCGCGCGATCGGCGACCTGATCCGGCAGGGCAAGATCCGCTATTTCGGCGTCTCGAACTACCGCGCCTGGCGGGTCGCCGAGATCTGCAACCTCTGTGATCAGAACGGCATCGACCGCCCGATCGTCAGCCAGCCCTATTACAACGCGATGAACCGGATGCCGGAGGTCGAGCACTTTCCGGCCTGCGGCTATTACGGCCTCGGCATCGTGCCTTATTCGCCGCTGGCGCGCGGCGTGCTGACCGGCAAATACGCGCCCGATGCCGCGCCCGACAAGGACAGCCGCGCCGGCCGCGCCGACAAGCGCATGATGCAGACCGAATGGCGCCCGGAATCGCTGCAGCTTGCGCAAGAGATCAAGCAGCACGCCGAGGCCAAAGGCATCACCGCCGGCCAGTTCGCGGTGTCGTGGGTGCTGAACTCGTCGTTCGTGACCGGCGTGATCGCCGGACCCCGCACCGAAGAGCAGTGGGACGATTACCTGAAGGCGCTCGACTATCGCTTCACGGCGGAAGACGAGGCGCTGATCGACCGGCTGGTGGTGAGCGGCCATCCGTCGACGCCAGGGTTCAACGATCCCGGCTACCCGATCGAGGGACGGCGGGCGCGGACGGGGTAAGATTGCGAGGCGCGAGCAAAATTGCTCACCTCCCGGCAACAGATTGCGCTCCGGGATCGTCTGCCGGGAACAATGTCCTGAATGGGCCGTTGGACATTTGGCGCGCGGCGAACACAGCCGTTGGCGTCCCGGAGAATTCCCATGGAAATGATCCTGCTTATTGTCGTAGTGGTGCTCCTGTTCGGTGGCGGTGGATATTGGGGTCGCCGTCGCGGTCACTGGTGAGAACGCCCATGATCGATTTTCCAAATCACAGCCGCTCGTACGACGTCACCCGCCGCGCGGTGCGGTTCTGGGGACATGACAGCGCGATCGAGGCGTCGTTCTATGTCGAAGAGGCGGCGCTGGCGCGAATCCAGCCGGGCGCGCAGCTTGATGAACCAGGCTGCCTCCGCGCCTTCGACGCCAACCGCGACAGGATATGCGCCGCAGCCGCGAAAGTTTACGTGCGCGGCGGCCGCGGATCCTACGATCTGGGCGTCGCCAACTTCTGAAGCGGGCGCGGCCTCGCCGACGTAATTCGATTCAACTGTCAAACAGCCTTGGCCTGTCGTCGCCCGGCTTGACCGGGCGATCCAGTACGCTGCGGCTATAGATTCAATCACGGCTTTCTCCGGAATACTGGATCGTCCGCCTTCGCGGACGATGACAGCGGAAAGCGTTCTCGCGGCATGACCTGCCCGAAGTTTTGAAAGAAAACCTTGCCCCATGAAAATCAGAGGGCGCAGGGAAGACCGGGTGCGCGCCGCACCCGCGGTCTCGCGTGCGATAGTTGCAACAAGAGTGTGCACGCAAGCATACAGGTTTGGCGGAGGCATCCGGCCTTCCCCGCGCAATGGCTTTACGGCTTATACGTGATCGTCCTGGTGACCGGCTTTCTTGCCACCATCGTCAGCTCGAAGCGTTAGCCTCTCGCGAACTTGACGCCAGCACCGGGGCGTCGGACCCAAACGATTTCACCGTACGCATCTGCCGCGCTCGTCAGTCGCAGCTTCGCGTCCACCGCTCCCTGCCCCTCGTTTGCGACGATGGCCTACGCCCCTCTGGTGGGACAGGATGCGCGGAGTTAAACGTCTGATTTGCCCGACGGGGCAACGAAATTATTTTTGCGCGAAGGGCTGGACAGACTTTTGGTGATTTGCCCGTCGGGCTATTTTGTCGCAGGGCGTCGCTTCAATTCGTTCTTGCGGGCAAGGCGACTCGGAATGACAGCGCAATAACTTGTAGCCCGGATGAGCAAGGCGATATCCGGGGCGGTGTGAGAGTGGTCCCGGATGTCGCCCCGCTCATCCGGGCTACAAAGCATGACGCCTCGCGGCGATCTCCAGTTCTCTCTACTTCACCATCGCCCCGTACACGATGTCCTGGACCTGCTCGCGGTAATATTTTCGCAGCTCGCCGGGCGCCGCTGTGCCGACCACGACGACGAGGCGTTCCTTGGGATCGCAGAAGAACTGGGTGCCGTAGGCGCCGTTCCAGGTGAACTCGCCGGGATTGCCCGGCACGGACGACAGACCTTCGCCGGTGCGCACCGCGACACCGAGGCCGAAACCAAAACCTCCGCGATGCGGCTCGATGTTTGCGACGTTGTTCTTGATCTCGGGACCTAAGTGGTTGGAGGTCATGTGATGCACCGTCTTGGGGCTGAGGATGCGCTTGCCGTCGAGTTCGCCGCCGTTGAGCAGCATCTGTCCGAAGCGGATGTAGTCGCCGACCGACGCAAACGAGCAGGCGCCGCCGCAGTCGAACTTGGTCGGCGCATCCAGCAGCTTGATGCTTTGCGGCTTGCCGGTCACCGGATCGTTCGGGAACGGACGGGCGAGACGGGTGCGCTGCGCATCCGTCGGATGGAACGTGGCGTCGGTCATGCCGAGCGGCTGCCAGACATTCGCCGCCAGGTATTCGCCGAGCCGCTGCTCGCTGACCTTTTCGACCACCGCGCCGAGCACGTCGATCGAAAACCCATATTCGAATTCCGTCGACGGCTGGTGCGCCAGCGGCAGCTTCGTGATGCGATCGATGAAGGCCTGGGTGTCGCCCTCCAGCGCCGGCGCGGTTCCATCCGGATAGAGCTTTGCTACCGCGCTCGAACTGTCGGGCCGTCCGCCATACATCAGGCCCGAGGTGTGGCGATAGAGATCGTGGATATAGATCGGCGACGCCTGCGGGTCTGTCTTCAACGCACCGTCGGCCTGCGTGCTGCCGACCATCATGCTGGCGAACGCCGGATAGTAGTCCGCGAGCCTGGCCTGCAGCGGCAGGCGCCCCTGCTCCATCAGCGTCAGCCCTGCGACCGCCGCCATCGGCTTGGTCATCGACGCCAACGCAAATATCGCATCAACAGGCATCGGCGTGCCCTTGGTCGCATCGAGCTGGCCGTAGGCCTTGTAATGCACCAGCTTGCCGTCGCGGGCGATCGCGACCACGGCGCCGGGCACGCGTTTCGCCGCTATCTCGCGGGCGAAGAAATCGTCCATCCGGGCGAGGCCTGCTTGCGAGAATCCGACCTCGTCGGGCTTGGCTTCGGGCAGCGGCCCGGCATGGGCCAAATCGATAGTCACGGCGAAAGCAAGGCAGGCCGCCACGGCAGCGGCAAACAGCGTCTTCATGAGATCCTCCCGGGGAGCGCGGATCAAGTCCGCGCCCCCGGGGGCGCGGATCGAGCCCGCGCGATTGTTATTATGGGATTTATGCGCGCGCCGACTTTATGCTTAAATGCCTGACGGTCAACGGAGTCCCAAAATGCCCGCATCTAACAAGCTTGCGACGATCACGTTCATCGCTTTGGCAATGCTGGCGCCCCTTGGCTCACGCGCGCAGGCCGCGCAATGCGGCAGCGGCCCGGGCGGTTTTGAGGCGTGGAAGGCCGAGATCGCGCGCGAAGCCAGCGCCAAAGGAGTCGGCGCGACAGCTACCTCCGCGCTGATGCAGACCAGTTATGCGAGTGCCACCATCAACGCCGATCGCAGCCAGCGCAGTTTTGGTCTTTCGCTCGATCAGTTCCTCGCCAAGCGCGGCGCCTCGACCATCGTGGCGCGCGGCCGCTCGCTGAAGCAATCGCAGGCAGCACTTTTCGCCTCGATCCAGGCGCGCTACGGCGTTCCGCCGGGGCCGCTGATTGCGATCTGGGGCATGGAGAGCGGGTTCGGCAGCCAGCGCGGCAACCAGAACATGCTGTCGTCGATCGCGACCCTGGCCTACGACTGCCGCCGGCCCGAATTCTTCACCGAGCAGCTTTACGCCGCGCTGAAGCTGATCGATCGCGGCACGCTGTCCGGCGCCACCCGCGGCTCGATGCATGGCGAAGTCGGCCAGACGCAATTCATGCCCAAGAACATTTTGGCCTACGGCACCGGCAACCTCGACAACGCCGCCAACGCGCTGAACTCGACCGCCAACTTCCTCCGCGCCCACGGCTGGCGCGCCGGCGCCGGCTACCAGCCGGGCGAAGCAAACTTTGCGGCGATCGAAGCCTGGAATGCGGCCGGGGTTTATCAGAAGGCGATTGCGCTGATGGGAAGGCAGATTGATGGCGGGCAGTGAGCGGGGTCAGCCTGTGACGCCGCAGATGTCGTGCACGACCGGATCGGCACCGAACTCGAAGTCGAGGCTGCGGCACGTCGCCGGTGGCCGGCGCAGGTGACATGCGGCGTCAGCACGCGCCCGCCTGCTTCAGGTCGCGCCAGGCCTGGGCCGCGGCGTTTCCGAGCTTTTCCCGTTGGCGGCGATAGCCCGGCGGGCGGCGCTTGTCCCGCTTGTCTGCCGATGGCGACAGCCCAGCAAAACGCCTGAGGTCGCGCAGATCGCCCAACGTGCGCTGCAGCCGTTTTGCCGCATCGTGCATGGGACGAACCTCGGCGCGGCGGCGCATCGCAACGATATCCGTCAATGCTTCCAGCATGTAGCGGAAGCGCTTGGCCCTGATCCGAAGGCGGTGACGGCGCGCGGCGCCCAAGCTCGAAAGATGCCGCCCCTGGCGAATCAACCGCTCGCGCCAGCGATTGAGTTCGCGCCCGCAATAGGCTTGCAGCGGCTCAGCGTCGCCGCGGCGGGCGACCGCTTCCCAGCGCGCCAGCCATGGCCCCTGTCGGGTCCAGACCGCCAGCGCCTCGATCAGGCGCCGGGCGCGGGCCGAGCGCAGGCAGCTCACCAGCCGCCGGTGATCCTGCGTCCGTCGCCGATCGAGATCCGCGCCGATCGCGCGGCCGGCCCAGGCCTGATAGCGCCTGCGGCGTGCATACGCCACCATCACATCGCTGTCGCGCGCGGCGCCGAGCGAGACGTTGAGCCAGGCGATTTCCCGCTTCAGGCGGAGCCATTCCGCGTCGACCGCAATCGGCGCGAAGAACGACACCGCGGCGCGCAACCGGGTGATGGCGACGCGGATCCGATGCACCGCCTCGGCATCGCCGGCACACGCGCTGCCGTGATGCGCCTTGACGCCGGCAACGCAATCCTGCGCCATCTTGCTAAAGGCAGTCGCACAATCGAGGCCGGCCGCCGCGACGGCCTTGCGACGGCCGGAGGCTCTGGCTCGGCCGGCCTGCGTCATCGGCCCACGCCCAATGCGAGACCGGGCGCCGGCTGACGGTGACGTCGTCATGGCTGCAGCCTCGCGGCGCCGATGATCTGCGCCGCGCGCCATCCTGTCGGGACCTTGGGGTGCATCTCGTCCGCCATCAGCATGCAAGTGTGTACAGCCTAGTCGGAGCAACTGACCCCGGCTTGATCCTCGCCAAACATAGCCGAGCCGTCTCCCCCTACATGGCATTCTGCCTACGGACCGAACACTGTGCCAGCCCAAGAATGCCTCCAGTAATACCTCGCAAGAACTACCTCGGAGGCGCCGTCATCACATCCGTCGCCGCATCGTTGCCGCGATCGAGAACAACGACTGGAGCCCGTTCGGCCTCAATGTCATCGTGCGCGACGGCATCGTCCATCTCAGCGGCGTCATCACCGAGGAGTGTTCGCGGACTACGGTGACAGTGCATTTAATTGTGTATTTAGTGCACTGTCACCGTAATTCAGGTCATCTGGCGTCGGGAAAAGCGGATTGGCATTGTCTTCGGTTGAGGCAGCAGCGGTGCATCGTGGCTCACTCGGCGGGCCCCAGGACAGCCTTGGGCTCGAGGAAGGCGTCGAGGCCGAAGGCGCCATATTCACGCCCGATGCCCGACTGCTTGAACCCGCCGAACGGAGCAAGGGGCTCATGCGGCGCCCCGTTGATGACGACACGTCCGGCCTGCAGCTCGGCAGCGACACGGCGGGCGCGCGCCTGGTCCGCGGACAGGACGTAGGACTGGAGGCCGTAGACCGTGTCGTTCGCGATGGCGATCGCCTCGGCCTCGTCGCGATAGGGAATTACGCACAGCACCGGACCGAAGATTTCCTCGCGAGCGATGCGCATCTGGTTATTCACGTCCGTGAAGATCGTGGGTCGAACGAACCAGCCACGCTCAAGCCCCTCAGGCAGGCCCTCGCCGCCGGTCAGAAGCGTCGCGCCTTCGTCGAGCCCCAAGCGGATGTAGGACTGGACGCGATCCCACTGCTTCCGGCTGACCATCGGTCCGACAGACACTTCAGGATCGAGCGCGTTGCCGACCTTGAGCGTCTCGGCAAAGGTCTTGAGCCGCTCCAGCACCTCGCCGAGCCGGCGCTCGGGCACCAGGACACGCGTGCCGGCGATGCAGGCCTGGCCGCTGTTCGCAAGACCGGTCATGGCGACCACCGGTATGGCCTGATCGAGGTCGGCGTCGTCGAGAATGAGCTGTGGACCTTTGCCGCCCAGTTCGAGCGTCACGCGCTTGAAGGTCTCGGCTGCTGCCGTGAGGATCGCGCGGCCGGTGGCGGTCGAGCCGGTGAAGCTGATCTTGGCGACGTCAGGATGGCGGCTTAGCTCGGCGCCCACCACGTCGCCATAGCCGTTGACGATGTTGAACACGCCCGCCGGAAGACCGGCCTCGTGCAGCGCTTCGGTAAACACCTGAGTTTGGATCGCGCTCATTTCCGAGGGCTTGATGACGATGGTCGAGCCCGCCGCGATCGCCGTTGCGAGCTTGGAGGCGATGAAGCCCATATTGCTGTTCCACGGCGTGATCGCCGCAGCCACGCCCAACGGCTCCATCGTCACCGCGGCCTGGCCGATCCGGCGCCGGAATGCGTAGCTCTCGACCGTCTTCGCCATGTCGTCGAAGATCGAGGCGGCATGGGCCACGGAAAAGGACGTAAAATAGTGCGGGGCGCCATATTCCTCGGTCATCGCCGCGAACATCGCATCGGCATGGACGGTGACGGTGTCGCGCAGCTGCCGCAGCATCGCTGCGCGCTCCGCGGGCGTTGTCCGGGCCATCGCCGGAAAGGCGCGGCGCGCAGCGGCGATGGCGCTCCTCGCATCGGTCTCGTCGCCAAGGCGCACCTCGCCGATCTTCTCCTCGGTGGCCGGATTGAACAGATCGGCGCGCGCATCGCCGTGCGGCGTGACGAAGGCGCCATTGATGTAGAGCTTGTCGATGTTGCGCATGAATACTCTCCCGGCTTGATGGACTGCCGTCGATATGCAGCCGGAGTTTTGTACCGACAATCTTGTCAATCGCGCACAGGCTGATAAGCTAAACCGCGCAATGAGCCGGACAAGCCTCATCGAATTGGAAGCCGCTGCCGCCGTTGCCCGTCGTGGCGGGTTTCGGGCTGCGGCGCGCGAATTGGGCATGTCTTCCTCCGCGTTGAGCCAGGCGGTGGCGACGCTTGAGGAACGGATGGGAGTGCGCCTCTTCAACCGCACGACCCGAAGCGTCGTCCTCACCGCCGCAGGCGAGCAATTCCTGGCCGAGATCACGCCGGCGCTCGCGGCGATCGGCGGCGCGATCGAGCATGCCGGCGCGCTTGAGGCACAGCCCAGCGGCACGCTCAGGCTCAACATGGCGCTTGGCGCTGCGCGCATGCTGCTGGAGCCGCTGCTGCTCCAATACCTGCGCCGCTACCCGGCGATGGCGTTGGATGTCGTCACGGAAGGAGCGCTGGTGGATGTCATCGGTCAGGGCTTCGACGCCGGCTTTCGCCTGGCCGAGGCGGTGCCACCGGACATGATCGCCATCCCCGTTGCACCCGCCACCCGGATGGTCGTCGTCGGATCACAAGCCTATTTCGCCGGAAGGTCGAGGCCATCGACGCCGTTCGATTTGCGTCAGCACCGATGCATTCGAGCGCGCATGGCCAGCGGACGTATCTATCATTGGGAGTTCGAGCGCCACGGCGAAACCTTGTCAGTTGACGTGCCGGGCGCACTGATCCTCGACGAGAGCGGGCTGATGCTGCAGGCGGCATTGGCTGGCGCAGGGCTTGCCTATCTCGCGGAGGCGGCGGTCGCCGAGCATCTGGCCTCCGGACGGCTCATTCAGGTGCTCGATGACTGGACGCCACCTTTTGCCGGTCTCTGTCTCTATTATTCGGGACGGCGCCATGTCCCCGCCAAGTTGCGCGCGCTCATCGATCTGATCCGCGAACAAGCGACGTTCCGCGCACCCTGACGAGGGTGGATTACGCGTGGATTACGGTGACAGGGCACTCAATTGATGAGTCGCGCTGTTTCAGAAACGAACCGAATTAATGAATTAATTGAGTGTGTGGCGGAATGATCAGCCCGTCGTCGCCCTGCGGGCTATGCCGGGCACGCTTCGCTTTCTGAAGCCCGGCTGCGCCATGCGTAGCCGCAGGCGAAGCGTGGTGCCCAGGGGCGGGATCGAACCACCGACACTGCGATTTTCAGTCGCATGCTCTACCAACTGAGCTACCTGGGCATACTCAGGGCGCCTGAAGGCGTGCCGAGCGGGCGGTTTATAGTGGGGTGAGAGGGCGCTGTCCACCCGGCTTCGCCTTTGGCTACGCCGGGGCAAGCCCGCCTTCGGAACTAGGCTACGCCGGGTGCGGCCCTTCTCCCAAATTACTGGCGAAACACGCTTATTCGGCGTCTTCCGGGTCGGTCTCCTTGCCGGGGATGACGTAGGAGCCGGAGAGCCAGCGGTTGAGGTCGACGTCGCGGCAGCGCGGGGAACAAAACGGCAGGGTAGCGCCGCTCGCGGGCTTGCCGCATTCCGGGCACGGTTTCAGTTTGCTGCCGGTTTTGGGATCTTCATTCTGCATGGCGGCGCCAGTTTACACGAAGTGGGGGATAAGCGGTGGCCGCCAAGCTCCCTCTCCCGCTTGCGGGGGAGGGTTGGGGTGGGGGTGCCGCCGCGAGTCGCACTGCCCGTGTGGAGAGAGTTTCCCCCACCCGGATCTCATCTGCGATGCGATCCGACCTCCCCCGCAAGCGGGAGAGGTAAGAGAAGAGCTAGTCGGCGTCTAGAAAACTACAACCTCACCCCGCCGCATCAGCTGGCATTCAACCAGCCGAAGCGGATCGGAAAACCCTCGCCGCCGAGCAGCGTGATCGATTCGTAGAGCGGCAGACCGACGATGTTGCTGTAGGAGCCGACCATCTTGACCACGAACGATCCGGCGATGCCCTGCACGGCGTAGCCGCCGGCTTTGCCGCGCCATTCGCCGGAGCCGATATAGGCCTGGATGTCGTCCTCGCTGAGCCGCTTGAAGCGCACGCGGGTCTCAATGAGGCGCTGGCGAAACGCCTCCTTCGGCGTCACCAGGCACACCGCGGTGTAGACGCGGTGGTTGCGCCCCGACAGCAGCCGCAGGCACTGCGAGGCCTCGTCGACCAGATTGGCCTTCGGCAGGATGCGGCGGCCGACCGCGACCACGGTATCGGCCGCGAGAATGAAGGAGCCGCGCAGTTCGTCATCAAGCTGGATGGATTTCAGCGCGGCGTCCGCCTTGGCGCGCGCCAAACGGTTGGCACAGGCGCGCGGCAGTTCGCCCCGCTTCGGGGTCTCATCGACGTCGGCGGGACGCAGCGCGTCGGGCTCGATGCCGGCCTGGTTGAGCAGGCTCAGCCGTCGCGGCGAACCGGAAGCGAGAACGAGTTTGGGACGGCCAAGCATGCGGGATTCGTCAGGCGAGAAGGGATTCGGGGGCGAACGCGCGCGGAACCTATCGGAAGGGGCTGCATTCCACAACCGGGGAACAAGCCTTTGAATGAACTACAAATCTTTCGTCGTCCCGGCGCAGGCCGGGACCCATACGCCGTGACAGCGTTGTTACGATAGATAGCCGTTGCAGGCTTTCATTTCCATGACAGCGGCCTGTGGTTATGGGTCCCTGCGCCCCGTGCGCAATTGCGCACTAGGCAGGGACGACGGTGAGAGGCGGCTACTCGTTCGCGGCGCCGGTCCTGGAAAACCGCCGCCGGATCCGCATCATCAGCCCGTCGCAGACCTCGCGATAGGCCCCGAGTTTCTGCTCGCGGCTGCCTTCCATCGTGGTCGGGTCCGGCGTCGGCCAGTATTCGACATCGGCCGCCAGCGTGTGCGTCAGCTCCAGCGCCTTGTGATGGGCTTCGGGCGAGAGCGTGATGATGAGGTCGAAATTGAGCCCCTCCCAGTCCTCGAGCTCCGCGAAGGTCATCGGCTTGTGGCCGGAAATATCCTGGCCGAGTTCCGCCATCACGGCGACCGCGAACGGATCGAGCTCGCCCCTCCGCACGCCGGCGGATTTGACATAGAGCGCGTGGGGAAACATCTGCCGCAGCAGGCTCTCGGCCATCGGCGAACGCACGCTGTTGAAGCCGCATGCGAACAATACGGCTTGCGGCGTGCGCGCGCTCGGCGGCGCCACCATGCTACCTAGAAAACCGTTCGGCAGCTTTCGGGGTCATGCTCTTTTTCTGACGCATGACCTGATCCGAAAACCGTTTCACACTTTTCGGGGTCATGCGTCTTGCCCCTTCCAGTGCAGAACGCAGATCAGCGTGAACAGCCGCCGCGAGGTTTCGAAATCGATCCGCACCTTGCCCTTCAGCCGTTCCTGCAGCGTGCGCGAGCCTTCGTCATGGATGCCGCGGCGGCCCATGTCGATCGCCTCGATCTTGTCGGGCGTGGCGGTGCGGATCGCCTGGTAGTAGCTGTCGCAGATCATGAAGTAGTCCTTCACGATCCGCCGGAACGGCGTCAGCGACAACAGATGCGCCACTACCGGCGTGCCGTCCTCGCGGCGGATGTCGAACGCCAGCCGGTTGCCGGTGATGGCCAGATGCAAGGTGAACGGCCCGTCGGTCGCCCCCTCCGGCGCGAACAGATTCTGCTCGATCAGGTCGTAGATCGCGATCGCGCGCTCATGCTCGATATCGGGGCCGGAACGACCGATCGATTCCTCGTCGAGCGTCACCGCGACGATACGGTTCTGGGCGTCCTCGTCTGGTGGCGGTTTGGTCATGACAAATTGAGACGCAATCCGACGGAGCGTGAATGGGCGTCGAGACCTTCCGCCTTCCCCAAGGTCATCGCGGTGGGCCCCAGCGCGCGCAGCTGGTCGGGCCCGCATTTGAGAATCGAGGTGCGCTTCATGAAGTCTAGCACGCCGAGCCCCGACGAGAACCGGGCCGAACGCGCCGTCGGCAGCACGTGATTCGAGCCGCCGACATAATCGCCGATCGCCTCCGGCGTATGGGGCCCGAGGAAGATCGCGCCGGCGTTGCGGACTTTTGCCGACAGCGCTTCCGCGTCCGCGGTCATGATTTCCAGATGCTCGGCGGCGATGGCGTTGGCGAGCTCGACCGCCTGGTCGAGCATTTTCACCAGAATGATGGCGCCGAAATCGTTCCACGACGCCCGCGCGATCTCGGCGCGGGGCAGCGTAGCGAGCTGCGATTCCACCGCGCGCTCGACATCGGCGGCGAGGGCCGCGCTGTCGGTGATCAGGATCGACTGCGCGCTGGTGTCATGCTCGGCCTGCGCCAGCAGATCAGCCGCGATCCAGCCGGCATTGCCGGTCTCATCAGCGATCACGAGCACTTCGGAGGGACCGGCGATCATGTCGATGCCGACCTTGCCGAACACCTGCCGCTTGGCGGCAGCGACATAGGCATTGCCGGGACCGACGATTTTTGCGACCGGCGCAATCGTCGCGGTGCCATAGGCCAGCGCGGCGACGGCCTGGGCGCCGCCGACGCGGTAGATCTCGGAGACGCCGCCGAGGTGAGCGGCAGCCAGTACCAGCGGATTGAGCTTGCCGTCGGGCGACGGCACCACCATCACGACGCGGGGCACGCCGGCGACATTGGCAGGCACCGCGTTCATCAGCACCGAGGACGGATAGGCGGCGGTACCGCCGGGCACGTAGAGGCCGACCGCATCGATTGCGCTCCAGCGCCAGCCGAGTTCGACCCCGAGCGCATCAGTGAAGCGCTCGTCCTTCGGCAACTGGCGGCGGTGGAACACTTCGATCCGGGCTGCTGCGAATTTCAGCGCGTCGAGGGTTTTGGCGTCACAGGCCTTCACCGCGGCGTCAATCTCGGCCGCGGTCACGCGCAGGCCGGAGGCCGCGATCTCGAGCCGGTCAAACTTGCGCGTCGCCTCGATCAACGCGGCGTCGCCGCGGGCCGCCACGTCGTCGACGATGGCGCGGGTCGCCCGCTCGACATCGGCGGAGACTTCACGCTTGGCGGCGAGAAAGGACGCAAACCGCGCGTCAAAATCGGCGCTGTTTCTGTCGAGGCGAACGGGCATGGCGGCTTTCTGACGGGACTTTGGGTCCATGCTCAATGGCGCGGCGAATGGGGGTCGTCAACCCTTCACGTCGTCCCGGCCAAGCGAAGCGCGTAGGGTGGGCTAAGCGAAGCGAGCCCACCATAAGCGGTCCTCACGGGCGGTCGGAACGGTGGGCACGGCGCGAAGAGCGCCTTTGCCCACCCTGCGGCAGCAGGTTCACGCCCCCAACCCGGACGATTCCGCGTCCACGTCGCTGGTGCCGAGGTCGTCGTCGCCGAGGTCGGTCAGCTCGCATTCCAGGCATTCGATGTCCAGCCGCAGCACCCCGCCATGGTTGAACAGCAAAAGCGCGCTGCCGCCGGGGGGCTCAGTGGGGTGGAATTCGATCCCGACCAGTTCCAGCACCGCGTCCGGCGCCTCCAGGTCGATGTTGCGCGACTTGCAGGCCAGCACCCGGTCGAAACGAAGGGCGGCGATCAGCCGGCGCGGGGCGGTTCCCCCCGACAGGGTCTGCTCCCAGTCGAGCCTGGACATGCCGACCACCAGGCGTTTCTCGTCCTGCCGCCAGACGATGTCGGAGGCCTGCACGCGGGCGTCCTGCACATGGGCCGAGATCACCGAGAGATCGTCGGCGTCGAGCGCAACCAATCTGAGCTGTTCCGGCGCCTGCATCGCACCCCCACCCTTAAATTTGCGCGTATCCTGTTCGCAAAACCGGTCCCCATCCCGGATCAAGTCCGAGGACATGCTTTTGCGGGATACGCGCGCAAATTCTCGCGTCAGTCGCTGATGCGCTGGATCGACGCGCCGCAGGCCGACAGTTTTTCCTCCAGCCGCTCAAAACCGCGGTCGAGGTGATAGACCCGGTTGACCATGGTTTCGCCCTCGGCGGCAAGGCCGGCGATCACCAGCGACACCGAGGCGCGCAGATCGGTCGCCATCACAGGCGCGCCGCGCAGTTTTGCGGTGCCGTCGATGGTCGCGGTCTCGCCGTCGAGCGCGATCCTGGCGCCGAACCGCGCCAGTTCCTGCACATGCATGAAGCGATTCTCGAAGATCGTCTCGGTGATCTCCGAGGCGCCGCCGGCGCAGGCCATCAGCGCCATCAGTTGCGCCTGCAGGTCGGTGGGAAAGCCCGGAAACGGCGCGGTTGACACTTTTACGGGCCGGATGCCGGCGCCGTTGCGGCT
Source organism: Bradyrhizobium ottawaense (assembly GCF_900099825.1). Taxonomy (NCBI): domain Bacteria; kingdom Pseudomonadati; phylum Pseudomonadota; class Alphaproteobacteria; order Hyphomicrobiales; family Nitrobacteraceae; genus Bradyrhizobium; species Bradyrhizobium ottawaense. The sequence goes on from NZ_LT629693.1 coordinate 3,073,125, forward strand.
GACACGAATGCCTTCAGGATTGACCGAGATCACCGCGCCGGCCTCGGTCAGCACGTCGAGCGCCGACTGCAACAGCTCGGGTCGCGCGCCGGCGAGTTGCACCTCGCCGCCGGTCATGGCGACCGCCATCGCATAGGTGCCGGCCTCGATCCGATCCGGCAGCACGGTGTGCCGCGCGCCGTGCAATTTTGCGACGCCCTCGATCGTGATCCGCGGCGTGCCGGCGCCTTCGATCCGTGCGCCCATCTTGTTGAGGCAATCGGCGACGTCGGCAATCTCAGGCTCGCAGGCGGCGTTGGTGATGACGGTCGTTCCCTTGGCGAGCGTCGCCGCCATCAGCGCAACGTGGGTGCCGCTGACCGTCACCTTCGGGAAATCGATCGCCGCCCCGCGCAAGCCGCCGGGGGCTTTCGCGACCACATAGCCGCCGTCGATGACGAGCTCGGCGCCGAGTTTTTCCAGCGCCATGATCAGGAGATCGACGGGCCGCGTGCCGATGGCGCAGCCGCCCGGCAGCGACACTTTCGCCTCGTGCATCCGCGCCAGTAGCGGCGCGATCACCCAGAAACTGGCGCGCATCCGCGACACCAGGTCGTACGGCGCCGTGGTGTCGATGATATTGGCCGCGGAAATATGCAGGGTCTGGCCCTGATATTCGCGGTCGCCGGGCCGCTTGCCGGCCGACATGATGTCGACGCCGTGATTGCCGAGAATGCGCTGCAACTGGGCGACGTCGGCAAGCCGCGGCACGTTGTCGAGAACCAGCGTCTCTTCCGTCAACAGGCCTGCGATCATCAGCGGCAGCGCCGCATTCTTCGCGCCCGAAATCGCAATGGTGCCGTTGAGCTTGCTGCCGCCGACAATACGAATGCGGTCCATGACCCAAAACCTTTTGCTATGCACAAACCAAGGAAGCTGCGAGGCCATGGCAAAAGCCGGAATATTTGCGGCTATTTGATGGGGGCGCGGCCATCTAAAACCCGTTGATGTCCTCGCTCTCCAGGATCGGCTTCGGATAGCCGTTGCGCGCCACGCTGATCATGGCGCGGCCGAGCTTTTCGCTCGTGGTCATGAACTGCGGCCGCGTGCGCGCCAGATACGACAACAGCGGCGCGGCCACGACATAGATCGCGTTGACCCATCCCGTTTTCGACCGCACGCCGTGCAGCGGCTGGATGCCGGCGGGGCGGAACATGTAGGCCGCCTTGAACGGCAGCTTGAGCAGATCGTTTTCGGTCTTGCCCTTGACGCGCGCCCAGCGCACCGGGCCTTGCTCTGTAGAATCGGTGCTGCGGCCGGTGACGTAGGTGAACACCATGTTCGGGTTGAGCCGCACCAGGGTCGTTGCCGCCGCCATGGTGAGGTCATAGGTCAGATGCCGGTAGCGCTCGGGATCCATGCCGACAGAGGAAACGCCGAGACAGAAGAAGCAGGCGTCGTATCCGGTGAGCTCGGATTCGATCGCGGAAAAATTCGTGAAATCGGCGTGCAGGACTTCTGTTAGCTTGGCATTCTGCAATCCGGTCGGGCTGCGCCCGACCACCAGCACGCGCTCGACGCCGGCATCGACCAGGCATTCGCGCAGCACGCCCTGCCCGACCATACCGGTGGCGCCGAACAAGATCACTTTCATGATCGGATGAACGCCAGCAGGTCGGCGTTGATGGTCGCGGCTTCCGTGGTCGGCATGCCGTGCGGAAAACCCTTGTAGGTCTTCAGCGTGCCGTTCTTCAGAAGTTTTGCCGACAACGGGCCTGAGTCCGCATAGGGCACGATCTGGTCGTCGTCGCCATGCATGACCAGCACCGGCACGTTGATCTTCTTCAGATCCTCGGTGAAGTCGGTCTGCGAGAACGCGACGATGCCGTCGTAATGCGCCTTCGCGCCGCCCATCATGCCCTGCCGCCACCAGTTCTGGATCACGGCCTCGGAAGGTTTGGCGCCGGGCCGGTTGTAGCCATAGAACGGCCCGGACGGCAGCTCGCGATAGAAGATCGAGCGATTGGCGGCAAGCGCCGCTTGCAGCCCGTCAAACACGTCCTTGGGCAGACCGCCGGGATTGGCCGCCGTCTTCACCATCAGCGGCGGCACCGCCGAGATGATGGCAGCCTTCGCGACGCGGCTCTCGCCGTGGCGGGCAATGTAATGCACCACCTCGCCGCCGCCGGTGGAATGCCCGACGTGAACCGCACCCTTGAGATCGAGATGCGCGGTCAGCGCCGCCAGATCGTCGGCGTAGTGATCCATGTCGTGGCCGTCGCCGGTCTGGGTCGAGCGGCCGTGGCCGCGGCGGTCATGGGCGATGACGCGAAAGCCGTTGTTCAGGAAGAACAGCATCTGCGTGTCCCAGTCGTCTGCCGACAGCGGCCAGCCGTGGCTGAACACGATCGGCTGACCCTTGCCCCAGTCCTTGTAGAAGATCTCGACGCCGTCTTTGGTGGTGATGGTAGGCATGGGGGACTCCTTTCAATTAGCTCGTCATTCCGGAGCGCTCACGAAGTGAGCGATCTCGAACTTCCGGGTTCGATGCTGCGCATCGCCCCGGAATGACAAAATCACGCCGGCCGGAATCGCCTGACGGCGCCGATGATCATCAGCACGAAGAACACCAGCACGATGCCCTGGACCACCGCGAACACCGGTCCCGACGGCGGGTTGCCCGGCGCGATCGCCGTCAACGCCGGAATCTTCAGGAAGCTCTGAATCACCAGCACGAAGGCGTTGAAGTACAGCGCCAGCAGCGCGGTGACCACGTAGATCCAGCGCCACGAGCCGGACAGCTTCGTGGCGTAAAGCGCGATGCAGGCGATCAGAAGAAGCACCAGCGAGAGAGCGCCGATGACGTGCGACGGCAGCAGCTTGTCGGACAGCAGCGGCGGAATCAGAAACCCGGTCGCACTGGTCAGGATGGTGAGCAGCAGGAAGATTGCGGTGAGGCCGCCCGGCCGCTTCGAGGAGAGCATGCTGAACATCACGATAATTCCGGCGACGATCGCGATCACGCTGATGATGGTGTGGATCTGAACGAACGTAGACAAGCTCACACCGAGTATCATGACGCGCCCCGTTTTTAGAACCTGTCGAAGGTTACGACGCAGGGGACGGAATTGCCAGACGCATTCCACGCGGTTCCGGCAATGCACGCATCCAGGTCAGCGCATGCGCACCAGCGAAAGTCGCTAGATGCATCAAATATTTGCAAGGCTGTCACAAATCGCGGCAGCAAACGACTAGTGCTTAATAGTAGCGCGGGATCGGACCATTGTGCGGCGTCTTTCGCTTCGACAGGTCGAGCACCACTTCGTCGACATAGCACCAGCCCCAGCCTTCCGGCGGATCGTAGCCTTCGATCACGGGATGGCCGGTGGCATGGAAATGCGCGGTCGCGTGCTTGTTGGGGGAATCGTCGCAGCAGCCGACGTGGCCGCAGGTGCGGCAGATCCGCAAATGCAGCCACGGGCTTCCGATTTTCAGACACTCTTCGCAGCCGAGCGCGCTCGGCGTGACGTCCCGGATGCCGGCGATATGCGTGCAGCCTTTGGACGTCATCGCGTCACACCTCGGTGGTTTCGAAGAAGTTCATCTCGACGCCGCCGGTTGCGAATTTCGGCACGTCGGCCGCGGTGACCTTGCCTTCGGGGCTGGCGAAAGCAGCTCCAATCGCCGCCATGCTGTCGAAAGTCAGGACTGCGATCAGGTACAGCGGCGACGGCCCGCCCGGGGTCGCAATCGGACCCTTGCTGACGGTGTATTTACGCAGGCCCGGAAGCTTCTTGGCGAGCGGAATGTGGGTGTCGACATAATATTTGTCGAAGGCGGCGGGATCGGTCGGGGTCTTGTAGAGCACAACGAGGTCGGCCAAGGCGCTTCTCCCTTTCGTTATCGAAGATCAGCCAATGCTGGAGCCACAGTACCTGGCACTATAGCGCCGGTTTCATGGCATCGGCCAGATAGCCGTGCAGGGCCGCCACCACCTGCGCGCCCTCGCCGATCGCGCCGCCGACGCGCTTGACCGATCCGGAGCGCACGTCGCCGACCGCGAATACACCGGGCACCGAGGTTTCCAGCGGCGGCACCGGGCGTCCGTGGTTCTGTTCCGACTGCGCGCCCGTCACCACGAAGCCGCCGCGGTCGAGCGTCACGCCGCAGCCCGCGAGCCAGCCGGTCGCCGGATCGGCGCCGACGAACAGAAAGAGATTGCGGATATCGAGGGTGTGCACATCATCCGGCGCAAAGCGGCTGCGCCAGCGCACCCGCTCAAGCGTGCCGTCTTCGCTGCCCTCGACCGCCACTACCTCGCTATTGAACATCAGTTCGATGTTCGGCGCGGCCTCGATGCGGTCGATCAGATAGCGCGACATGCTGGCCCCGAGCCCGCCGCCGCGGATCACCAGATAGACCTTGCGGGCGTGACCCGACAGGAACACCGCGGCCTGGCCTGCGGAATTGCCGCCGCCGACCAGCACGACGTCCTGATCCGCGCACAGCCGCCCCTCGATCGGCGAAGCCCAGTACCAGACGCCGCGGCCTTCGAAGGCATCGAGATTTTCGATTTCCGGCCGGCGATAGCGCGCACCGCTCGCGACCACGATCGAGCGCGCGCGCAGCTGCTGTCCGCATTCGGTCGCCAGCGCAAAGGCGCCGCTGTGGTTCGAACAATCGAGCGAGGTGACCGCAACCGGGATCATCATCTCGGCGCCGAATTTTTGTGCCTGGTTGAAGGCGCGGCCAGCCAGCGCCTGGCCGGAAATGCCGGTCGGAAATCCCAGATAGTTTTCGATTCTGGCGCTAGCGCCGGCCTGGCCGCCGAAGGCCCGCGCGTCTAACACGGCGACCGACAGTCCCTCGGAGGCCGCATAGACCGCGGTGGCCAGGCCGGCCGGGCCAGAGCCGACGACGGCGACGTCATAGAGCTTGTTCTGCGCATGGTTGCCGATCATGCCCATCGCCATCGCAAGCTCGGTCTCGGACGGATTGCGCAGCACGGTGCCGTCGGGACACACCACCAGCGGCAGATCGGCGCGCGAGGCCGCATAGCGCGCGACGAGGTCGGCGGCGTCCTTGTCGGCGGCGGGATCGATCAGATGATGCGGCTGGCCGTTGCGGGCGAGAAAATTCTGCAACCGCGCCATGTCGCCGAGCGACGCCGAACCGATCAGCACCGGGCCGCCGACGCCGCCCTGGATCAGGTTGACCCGGCGCAGGACCAGCGCCCGCATGATGCGCTCGCCGAGATCGGCTTCAGCGATCAGCAGCGCGCGCAACTTCTCCGGCGGAATCAACAACGTCTCGACGTCGCCCTCGGCATGGCCGTCGACCAGCGCGACGCGGCCGGAGAGTTGGCCGATTTCGGCCAGAAACTGCCCCGGCCCCTGATCGATCACCGGCGTGACGTGGCCGAGGCCGTCGCGCTGGGTGATCGCGACATGGCCTGACAGCACCACGAACATGCCGGGGCCCGGTTTGCCGGTCTCGAACAGCGCCTCGCCGTGCTTGAAGCTGCGCGGCTCGCCAAACCGGCGCATCCGCTCGATTTCGTGCGGCGTCAGCGTCGGAAACGTCTGCTCGTGACGCGGAAATACAAAAGAAGTCGTGCCGGTCGCCGGACCGGCCGTGGTGTCTGCACTCATTTAGCTACCCAAAAAGAAAATGGACCAAGCAGAGAACGTGCCGCGAGCCACCCGGCGAGCCAAAGGAAATCTCCAACGGCTACTGGCCCGGCGTTTCTCCGCCTGCGTCATCTAGGGTGGCATCGGCGGGTTCGGAAGGTGCGGTCCCGAGATCGTCACGGCCTCGGGCTTGCGACTTTCGCCGCTTGAGATTTTCGCGCAGCGCAGCCTTGAGGCGATCCCGTCGCGGATCCCTGACTTCCGCGCTCGCTTTTCCCTCAGGTTTGGCTTGGTTGTCCTTCATGCGGGCCTGTCGAAAACGCGTTTGATCGGAGCGGCCCGGCCGATGTGACCGGCCGGCGCCGCTGCCGGCTGACCATAATGGGTTTCTGCGGCCGGCGGTACCATCGCCGGCACCGGCAAAGGCCCGATCCGCGGCACGATTCGGGCGCCCACGGCCCGCAACCGCGCCGATTGCGCCGACAGGGAACCGGATCGCCCCTGCCATGGGTGGCTCACGCCATTTTTTGCCCATTTTGGGCCATTCCAGGCCCCGCCGCGTGCTTGCGCCTGAGGGGTCCTTGTGGCAAGAACCGCCCGCCTGTGGGGGCCTTTAGGGCCGATTCCCGATACCGGCATGCTGCCGTAGCTCAGTGGTAGAGCACTCCATTGGTAATGGAGAGGTCGACAGTTCAATCCTGTCTGGCAGCACCAGTCTTTCCCTCGTGAAAGCCCTTTAAGATCAGCACTATTTCACGTCTGTGCCTGATCGCCGGTTTCGCCCGGAACCGACCGGGAAAGCACGTGTCAACTGGCACAACAGCTCGCTTTTTGTCCCCGCATGTTTCGCCGAGAAAAAAATGGGTTCGCGCCCGACGCCCCACGCTCGATTGCGCGAGGTGAATCTGCTCGGCCGCACGAGTGATATTTCGACTTCGCACAACCGCGAGGAACGTCCTGAGTAATCCTGGCGGCGCCCTAGCCGTTCTTGTGGTGTGGAGGTCAGCGCCATCGCCTCCGGCCAATCGAACATTTATCAGTGCATCAACCTCCCGCCTGCAACGTCGATCGTGGCGCCGGTGATCCATGAGGCACTTTCTGAGGCAAGAAAGAGTGCGGCGGCCGCAACGTCAGCCGGAGTTCCAAGCCTGGAAATCGGGTGCAGGGCGGCAATCTGCGATCTTTTCTCTTCAGGCATATGCAAAGCCGTGCGTTCGGTGAGAATAGCGGAAGGCGAGAGGCAGTTGGCGCGAATATTGAAGCCGCCAACCTCCCGTGCCACATGGCGGGTCAACATGATCACGCCGGCCTTTGCAGCAGCGTAAGCCGAGGAAGCTGGTGAGGGAGCGCGGCCAGCGGTCGACGCCATCGTCAGAATAGAACCCGACCGCCTCACCTTCATGCCGGGAAGGAATGTCTTCAGCGTCAGAAACGTCGCGGTAAGATTGTGATCGATACCAGACCGCCAATCGCTCTCGGAGGTCATTTCGACTGGCGCGGGCATGGCAGTACCGCCGCCTGCGAACGCGACAAGAATGTCTATTGGCCCCAAGCGTTTTTCTGCATCACTCCGCGCACGCTCCAGCGATTCTGCGTTCGTGCATTCCGCCGGGATCGCGGCCGCTTCGGCGCCTGCCCCCCTCAATTCAACCACGATCTGGTCCAGCGCATTTTGGTTACGTCCGCTGACGGCAACCTTGACGCCATTTTCTGCCAACCAGCGACAGGTCTCCGCGCCAATGCCACCAGATCCACCGGTAACGAACGCTATCTTTCCCTTCAGATCGGGGTATGTCGGCTTGCTCAAAGGCTGTCTCCATTTCTTGAAAGGTACGCATCGATAGACAACGACGAATCGCGAACCGATGCTGGTCATGCTGAAGCGCTTCAAAACGCGATTTTGAGTGCTGCCTGGCCTCCGTGGTCGTCGCCGCCCCGGCGGCCGAAGGTGCTGTTTGCGAACACCTGAACCGACATCCGCGAATTTATCGCGCCTGATACGCCGCCTGCGGCGCGCCCATAGACGTCGTGGGAGTTGCCGTCGTGGATATTCAAAGTATTGACGATGATCGGAGCGGAAGTCGCGCCGTATTGGATAAGCCGGCTATCTCCCAAAACGTCGCTCTCGGCGGTCAAATTGATGAACGGCCCCAATCCGAACGCAGGCAACGTGCCGGGAAAGCGGAATTGCGCACCAGCGCTGACAACGAGCGCTTCCTTGGTCTGCTTGCCTACGCTGAGCGTCAACGCGGCGTCGCCGCTCTCGGTGTAGTTATCGACCCGGGTGCGCCCATAAATCAGTCCGGCGATCGGTCCGGCGCGAACCCCGGAGAAATCGAATAGCTTGCCGACCTTGCCGCCGACGGCGAGGGTGCTGCCGTCCGGGCTCGATGAGATTGGGTCGAATACTCCCGGCCGGATGTTGTGATAATTCTGGAAGCCGACGATGCCGATGCCTTGCGCGAAGAAGTTGGCACTGGTCCAGCCGCCGTAGAAGCCAAATTGATAGGAGTCGGTATCAGTTTTGGTTCGTCCGTCACCCAGCACAATCGTTGGTTTGGAATAGTTGAACGCCGCGCCGACAATTGCATTGGGGCTCAGTTTATATTCCGCGCCGACCGAACCGCCGAAGGATGTGAATTTGTAACCCGACGCCGTCGTGGTGCTCTGCTGTTCGCCGCCGCTGCCATCGACCGAAATGTAGACCGAGAGAGGAGAGCCAACTGGTGGCTGCGCAGGCGGAGCCTTGGCGAGGTGCGGCGGGTAGTACGCCATCGCCTGCTGGAAACCGCCGCTTTGGACGGTGCCGCCAAACATGTCGAGGCGGCCGAACAACGATTGGGCGAATGTCATCTCGGCGATCGCGCCGGTTTCCGCCTGCGGCCCAAACGTCATTGGCGCGTTCAGTCGGTTGATGATGTACTCGCCGATTACCGCGAAGCCATGCGACGTGAGGTGAGTGCTGTCTATGTAAAAGAGGTATTTGGATTGCTCTGCGCTGTTGCCGTAGCACGCCATCGTACATGCCCCAGCGCTGGCAAACCCGTATATTGCCGGGTTCGATCGGATTTTGTTCAGGATAAGGCTCGTGTCCAAATACTCGACACGAACGCCGCTGGCCGCGACGGAGGATAGGCCCGATTGTATGATCGAGTTGGCGGTCCGGTTGAATGCCGAGGCGATCGCAGCATGCACCGGATCAGCCGTAGCCAGGGGAAACGTGCCGGTATCCAGCGCAGTGAATACGATGTTGCGAGCCCCAGCGGCCACCAACGCGTTGATCCCGACCAACGTTTGGTTGGCGGCATAACCCGCTGCCGCAGGCGCGCCGGCCATCGTTCCGCCGATCCCGCTCGGGAAAAAGCCTCCCGGCGGCGACGCATATTGCAGCGCGTCGTTTGCGGTAACATTCAGAAGGACCAGATCGGTGGAGGCAATTCGCAGGCCCCCCGAACCAGCGAAAAGTCCCCATTGTTGCGCAAACCCCGGCTGGCCCGGTTGTGCATTGGTATTGTCGGTCTTCGCACCGCCATAGGCAAAGTTCAATTGATTTGCTTGCGAGATGCCCAACAGAGTCGAAACCGTATCGACATAGTTGGTCCCGCCGCTGAAGCGTCCGGTCGAATAGAGACCAACATAGTAGGCCAGATAAGCAAACTTGACGGGATCCGACTTGTACAGGTCGATGAGCGGTTTGATGGCGTTCCCGGTATCGGGAAAGCTGTCGCCGAACGCCACCGTCCTCGTGAATGCAGTCTGAGCTTTGGCGGACTCAAGACAAGACGCGACCGATGCCACCAAAAATACGGCGATAGGCGCTCCGCAAATGCGCAGTGTAGTGATTTTACCCCGAGCCATGATTTCCCCGACGCTGTTTGTTGACGTTTCAAACGGCGGGATCATGATATTTACTAGACAATATGTCTATCTAAATATTTTAGAATAATTGCTGTAAAAATTTGCATAATTTGGATACGAAAAGGTATTCTAATACAATATGTCTATCCAATATTGGGCGGAGAAGCGCGCCCGCCACGCGGGTTCGCGCGGCTGCGCATCGGCCCGCCGCGAGGCGACGAGTTGCGGCGTTGATTGAAAGATCGACCTACCTTCTTGGCCGAGGATCGGCCAAAACCGAGGAGTCTTCATCGTTTCGAAGCGGCTTTGACTTGGCGAGGCAGAGCGACCGGATAACTGCTTCGACCAGTTCGAGCATTAACGCTTCCACCTCGGCCTCCGAGCGTTCGGTCGCTATCAATTGACCAACAAATTCGTAGCTCGTCATTCCGTGAAGCGTATCGATCAGATCGTCGGCGCGATCGAGCGTCAGTTTCTGAGCAAGGCGGCCAACAATGACGGCGATGCCGCGGCGGCGGCGCTCCGATCGAGCCGTCAATCGCGCTGCCGCTTCGTCATCGGCCAATTCACGCGAGAGCCGCGGCCAAACTTCTCTCTGCGCGATCCAAAACCTGACAAAAACGGAGGTAATTTTTTTCAGCGCCTCCACAGGGTCTGGCTCTGTGAAGGCTTCAGGCAAAACACCCAACCCCCCTTCGTTGGCGATCGTGTCGAAGACAGCTTCGAGCAGACTCCCCCGGTTCTCGAACTGCAAATAGACCGTTGCGCGCGCCACGCCCGCCTTTTTTGCCACCGCGTCCATCGAAAACGGCGTCCGATTACCGCGTTCGCTCAAGATCTTCCGAGCTGCCGCAATCAATTGAGCGCGGGTATTTTCGGCTTCCGCCGTCCTACCGCTGTTGTCGTAGATCCGCTTAGCCATATGCGACGTCGTTCATCGTCAAACCTTCGAGTTGGGACAAACCGCCCGCGGCGATGTCTCGGTTGCGATCTTCGACGATTCTGGCGGCCAACCAAATATATAGCACACCTCGCCACGGGCGCAGTGGATCCGGTCATTCTGAGCCGCAATAGCCCACCGCGAAGCCGCTAATTCCCTGAATTCAACTCCACTTTCGGCGGAAATTGGACTGGTCGCCATGTCGCCGCTGTCGCGACTGAGCCCATGGCACCGTTTGAGAAGCCAGTAGCCTGGCACCCATCAAGTCACGCGCCCTCAGCGGGCGTTTCAGTCAGCGACTTTTTCCGGCCGATTGTGAACCAGACCAATAGATGCCGATACCATATCCCAGGACAGCAATTTCGCTCCGGGAGACTGCATGAGCCGCACGACATGGAGATTCTGGAGCGCTCTTGCTGCGGCCATGACGCTCCTGAGTTACGCCGCTGCCGCCGAGCCGTGCTACGATCTGCAAAACCCCGACGCCAGGATCGCTGCCTGTACGCAGGACATCAATTCGGGGAAACGGACGGGACCTGAGCAGGCGGTCAACTACAGCAATCGAGGCGTCGCCTATCGCCAAAAGGGCGACAACGAGCGCGGCATCGCCGACTTCAATGAGGCGATCCGGCTCGATCCCACCTTCGCCGCGTCCTTCCACAACCGGGGTCTCGCCTATCGCGACAAGGGCGATCCCGACCGCGCCGTCGCCGACTACGACGAGGCGATCCGGCTCGGTCTCAAGGACGGCAGTATCTTCAATAGCCGGGGGATCGCCTACTTCGACAAGGGCGATATCGACCACGCCGTCGCCGACTTCAGTGAAGCGATCCGGCTCGATCCCAAGGACGCCACGACCTTCAGCAATCGAGGCGCCGCTTACCACGAGAAGGGCGACAACGACCGCGCCATCGCCGACTACAGCGAGGCGATCCGGCTCGATCCCAAAAGCGCCGCGACCTTCTTCAAGCGAGGCAAAGCCTACGGCGACAAGGGCGACAACGACCATGCCATCGCCGACTACAGTGCGGCGATCAGGTTCGATCCCAGGGACGCCAAGGCTTTCTTCAATCGAGGTAGCGCCTACAGCGACAAGGGTGACAGCGACCGCGCCATCGCCGACTATAGCGAGGCGATCCGGCTCGATCCCAAAGACGCCACGGCCTTCAACAATCGAGGTATCGCCTATGGCGACAAGGGCGACAACGACCGTGCCATCGCCGACATCACCGAGGCGATCCGGCTCGATCCCAAATACGCCAATGCCTTCAACAATCGAGGTCGCGTCTATAACGACAAGGGCGACTACGACCGCGCCATCGCCGACTACAATGAGGCGACCCGGCTCGATCCCAAATTCGCCGTGGCCTTCAGCAATCGAGGTAGCGCCTATAGCGACAAGGGCGACAACGAACGCGCCATCGCGGACTACAGCGAGGCGATCCGGATCGATCCCAAACACGTCAAGGCCTTCTACAATCGAGGTATCGCCTATCTCGAAACGGGCGACAACGACCGCGCCATTGCCGATTACAACGAGGCGATCCGGCTCGATCCAAAATCCACCAGGGCCTTCGTCGGTCGTGGGACCGCTTACCAGGGCAAGGGCGACAATGACCGTGCCATTGCCGACTACAATGAGGCGGTCCGGCTCAATCCGAAATCCGCTTCGGCCTACTTTGCTCGCGGGCGTTCATACATCTTTGCCGGCTCGATCGAAAAGGCACTGGCCGATCTTAACCAGGCAAGTGCGCAGGCACCAAAAAATGCCTATATCGCACTGTGGGCCGATATCGTCGGCCAGCGTAACCATCTCCCGAGCCGTCTGGCGCAAACCAGCTCCCGGATCGACATGGCCGTCTGGCCGGCGCCTGTCATCAGACTGTTCATGGACCAGATGACGCCTGCGGCCGTACTTGCCGCCGCCGACGATCCGGACGCCACCAAGAAGATCGGCCAGGTCTGCGAGGCGAATTTCTACAGTGGTGAGCTTTCGCTGACCAAGGGGTTGAAGGACGAAGCAACCCGCCTGTTCCGCCTGGCGGCAAGCGATTGCCCGCACAGTTTCAACGAGTGGGATGCCGCCAATGCGGAACTGAAGGCGCTTGGCGTAATTCCATGAGCAGGTTTCGCTCAGGCCACCCGATTAGCACGCCGGTAGACCGAATACTTACACCGGCTACGCCGCCTTGGATGAAAGTGCAGCTCGGCCTGACGGGCCGGTGTCGGGCGCTGAAGCGTTCCGCGCTTCGATGGCCTTGACCGAATTTTCAAACGCCCGTTCCAGGACACGCCTGCCAATGGTTCCGAGCACGAAACCGAGTATTCGCCCCTTCAGGTTTTTGCCCTCGCGAACGACGACAACATCAATGTCCGTCATGCCGTCGGCTCGCCGCGCAAAGCTGTAGGTGTGACCCGAGCTGCCTCCCCACACATTGGAATCGACCGTGGCGAGAACGACGCGGCCGGGATCCGACCAGTCGTAGTGCAAACGCTCCCAGACGCCGCCGGAACCTTCCGTGACATCGGCCTGCGAGCCGCCCCGATGATGCACCTTGAGGTACGCGTCAGCGCTGTTGCCAAACAGTTTCGAGCGCCCCGGTCCGAAATCCGTGAGCCCCGCGATGTATTGTTCGGCGGTCAAAGTGGTTCGCTGGTGAAGATGAATAATGGACATCTGCGTCGCTCCTGACTAGCGCGTTTGCCTTGGTGGTGATGCGCTCCCACTCAGCTAGTCCGGTCGTTTCCCGGATCAATAAAATGACGAACATCATTTAATCACGTTGCCGCGAGCCGACCTGGGGTGATCGGCCGGGTCTGAAGCGACCGAACCGTCGCCGGAAGCTCGTTTTGGATCGTTTTGCGACGTTTTTCCGTTCAACGATTTGATTTCGTCCAGCGCGATCGTGCGCTAGGTTCTGAAATCACGATGCGATAAGACGTCGGATGACGAGCCCGCCGTTTACGTGGGGGACCTTGCATTGACACCGCGCGTATTGGCCCTGGTCACCTGCCTCTTCGCCACCACCCCGGCTTTCGCGCAAGCCGATCTCGCCGGCGCGCCGGAAAAGCTCGCGTTGCAGGTCGCGACCGCGCCGCTCGGCGACACTTGCCGTCGTGTCGAAAGCACGGATCCCGCAGCGCTGGCGCAGGTTTCGCTGCACCGGACGTTTCACGACGATTTCGACACCCATCCGCTGTCCGATGACCGCTGGATCCCGCACTACGCCGGCGGCGCCGCCTGGCCGGAAGCGCGATATTGGGGCGGCGAGGGCTCCGACTTCCGACGCAAGGACAGCTGGAACGGCGAACAGCAGATCTATGTCGATCCGCGCTACGGCGGACGCGAAACCACGCCGCTGGGACTCGACCCGTTCAGGGTTCGCGACGGCATTCTCTCGATCGTCGCCAGCCGCACACCCGCGGCCCTCAAGCCGGTGCTGTTCAACAATGAATATGTGTCGGGCCTCCTGACGACCCAGAGCCGTTTTTCGCAAAAGCACGGCTATTTCGAAATCCGCTCGAAAATACCGGCAGGCATCGGGGTGTGGCCGGCGTTCTGGCTGCTCGCCGATGACGGCGGTTGGCCGCCGGAGATCGACGTGCTGGAAGGCCGCGGGCCGAAGTCGAACAACCTGGTGATGACGACGCATTGGCGAATACCGGAGACCCAGCGCGTCGAGCACTGCGGGTTCGACTTCGCGGTCGCGGACACGTCGCGCGCTTTCCACGATTACGGTGTGCTGTGGCAGCCGGACCGCATCACCTATTTCATCGACCGCAAGCCGGTATCAGAGATCAAGACCCCGGTCGGTTTCGACGATCCCATGTACATGATCGTCAACTTGGCGATGGGTTCGAACCATTTTCCCGGCGTGGGTTTCGTCGACAGCGAGTCGCCTGTTACGGTCGCGTTCGAGATCGACAGGATTTCCGCCTACCAGATCGACGAACGCTGACCGGAGAAAAGCGATGTTCGGAAAATTCTCGCGCCGGCAGTTCGGCAAATTCGCGGGCCTTTCCGCGCTCGGAGCAGCGACCGCGGCGAACGCAGCGCAGGGCGAGCCAGCGCCGGCGGTGGACCGGCATGCGCCCGCGAGCTTCCCGAAGGACTTCCTGTGGGGCACCGCGACGTCGGCCTATCAGATCGAGGGCGCCGTCAACGAGGACGGCCGCGGCCGCTCGATCTGGGACACCTTTGCGCACACGCCGGGCACAATCGCAGATCACACCACCGCCGACCGCGCCAACGATCACTATCACCGCTACAAGGAAGACGTCGGCCTGATCAAAGCGCTTGGCGTCAAGGCCTATCGATTCTCGATCGCCTGGCCGCGGATATTTCCCGACGGCACCGGCGCGCCCAATCCGAAGGGGCTCGACTTCTACAATCGCCTGATCGACGAACTGCTGGCCAAGGGCATCGAGCCGTACGCGACGCTGTATCACTGGGACCTGCCGCAGGCGCTCGAGGACCGGGTCGGCGGCTGGCGCTCCAGCGACACCTCAAAGGCGTTCGCCGATTATGCGGGCTATGTGGCGGAACGCGTCAGCGATCGCGTCAAGAACATCTTCACGCTCAACGAAGCCGGACGTTTCCTCAACTTCGGCTACGGATGGGGCATCGACGCGCCCGGCCTCAAGCTGCCCACCGGCGAGTTGAACCAGGCGCGGCACCACGTCGCGCTGGGGCATGGCCTTGCGGTGCAGGCGATCCGCGCCCACGCGCGCCCCGGTACCAAGGTGGGCCCGGCCGAGAATATCGCGGCCTGCGTGCCGGTCTTCGACACGCCGGAAAACGTCCGCGCCGCCGAAATGGCGACGCGCGAACTGAACGCAGGCCTGCTCGGCGTCATGCTCGAGGGCAAATACGCCGACGGCTTCCTCGCATATTCCGGCAAGGACGCCCCGAAATTCACGCCTGAGGAACTGAAGATCATCGGCGCCAAAAACGATTTTGTCGGCCTCAACATCTACGCGCCGCAATTCTACATTGCCGCGTCCGACCAGAAGCCCGGCTGGAAGGTGCTGCCGTTCCCGGCCTCGTTCCCGCACATGAATTCGGAGTGGCTGCGGGTGGGCCCGGAAGTCATCTATTGGGCGCCGCGGTTGGCCGCAAAAATCTGGAACCTCGACACCATCTACATCAGCGAGAACGGCACCTCGTCGGAGGACAAGATCGCGGCCGACGGCCAGGTCTACGATCTCGATCGCATCATGTTCCTGCGAAATTATCTGCGGCAATTGCAGCGCGCGACCGCCGAAGGCGTACCGGTTCGCGGCTATTTCCTGTGGAGCCTGATGGACAATTTCGAATGGATCTTCGGTTTCGAAAAGCGCTTCGGGCTCTACCACGTCGATTTCGAGACGCAGAAGCGGACCGCAAAACTCAGCGCGGCGTTTTACCGCGAGGTGGTAGTGCGAAATGCGATCGGCGCCTGAGCAGAAGTCATCATCAAGTCAGTCGTTGGCTGCGAATTGAGCGATCGACCGCGTTTTAACATCGGTCGCCACAGTGGTGGCGGGTTCCTGCGCCAGTTTCCGCGATGATTCGTGACTGACAAAGACGCCTGCGGCCGTGACCATCAGCACAACGTAAAGAGCGAACATACCGCCGACCCGTCGCCAGTAGATCCGGCCATCGTCGGGCGTCAGACTTTGGATGAGCGAGCGCATGGTTGCCTCCTCAAGGAGCGAATGCGTCGCGTATAGCTCGCCCCCCGCGCGGCGTGTGTGACGCAGTTCACAGAGACCTTTCGAAAACGGAGAACCCGTGACCGGCCCGGAATTGAAGAAACTGCGCGAACATCTCGGTGAGGCCATCGGCCGGAATCTGACGGTAGCCGACATGGCCAAACTCTGCGGGCTGCCGGAACAGGACGGCGCCAGCACGATCCGGAAATGGGAGGTTTCAGGTCCGAGCGGGCCGGTGGCCGAGTTGTTGCGGATCCTGGCGATGGCGAGCGACCATTATCCGATCCTCGAAATGTTCAACGTGTTCGACCGCCACGACGTCGCGGTAAAGGACCGCCCCGCCCGCCGGCAGGCCTTCCGCGAGCAGATGCTGAGCGATGTGCTGCGGCGGATTGGTTAAGCGAAGCTTGCCGCACGGGCCGTTGGGGCTTCGAAAATTAAGCCTTTCTTCAGCTTTGATTAGGCCCCTGTTAAGTACAAAAAACGTTTACCTGCCAATGGGTTGGGTTGCCATCCACTGTGTCCGACGAGTGACAGCATTTTATTCAAAAGCTGTCTAACTGCCGGCCATGGACGACGCCCGCACGCGGTGTCTCCCAACCATTTCGGAGACCAAGATCATGAAGAAGTTCCTGCTCGCCACCGTCGCCCTCGCAGCGTTCGCCGCGCCTGCCCTCGGCGCCGATCTCGGCGCCCGCCCCTATTACAACAAGTCAGCGCCGGTCTACGCCGCGCCGCTGTACAACTGGACCGGCTTCTACATCGGCGGCCACATCGGCGGCGCCTTCGCCGGCAGTAACAATCTCAACGGCCTGGTGCTGAGCGATTACAGCACCCGCTTCCTTGGCGGTTTGCAGGCCGGCGCCGACTACCAGTTCGCACCGAACTGGGTTCTCGGTGTCGAAGGCCAGTACAGCTGGCTCGGCGGCAACTACATCAACGCAAGCTTCCCGGGCGGCGCCATCTACAACAACAACCAGCGCGGCCTCGGCTCGATCACCGGCCGCGTCGGCTACACCTGGGGTCCGGGCCTGGTCTATGTCAAAGGCGGCTACGCCTATTCCGACAACCGCGACACCCTGACCTTCCTGGGCGCCAACGTGCCCTTCACGCTCGATAAGAACCACAGCAACGGCTACACCGTCGGCGCCGGCGTCGAATACATGTTCGCGCCGAACTGGTCGGCCAAGGCCGAGTACATGTACTACGACTTCGGCAGCACCCGCTTCGTGACGCCTGGCGTGCTGGCGCCGTTCGGCAGCTGGCGCAACGACGAGCATACGCTGAAAGTCGGCGTCAACTACCGCTTCAACCTCGGCGGCCCGGTGGCCGCACGCTACTGATCGCCCTCAGCGGGAAGTTGCACCAGAGACTACGAAAGGCCGGCTTCATGCCGGCCTTTTTGCTGTCGCATCCCATTTTCGGTTTCGCGGAAACCCGTCAAACCAAACGTTAACGGCGGAAAAAATCGCAGGCAGGCCCGTGGTTTTCCCGAGTTGTTAACCGGGTACCTCGATACTGCCGCGCGAGGAAACATCCCAAGGTAGCGTAGACGGGGCGGCGGACACATGGCGTTTCGGTTCAGAACGAGCAAATTCAAACTCAAGGGTTTCAGCTTTCCGCGGTTCGGCGTCAGGGGCAGTCTTTTCGTCGCCTTCGCCGTCATCGCCGGCATGGCGATCGTCATCAGCGCCGGCGCGGGCCTGGTGCTCGGACGTCTCGGCGGGACCATGGTCGACCTGAGCGGACGCGACATCCCCCGCCTCGCCGCCAGCCTGCAGCTCTCGGCGCAGAGCGCGAGCCTGGCCAGCCAGGGGCCGGCGCTTCTGGCCGCGCGCAGCGAAGAGGCGCTGAACGAACGCTCCAAGAAGATGAAGGAAACCCAGACGCTGGCGCTGCAGAAGCTCGGCGAGATCATCGAGCTCGGCGCCGACAAGAACGTCGTCGCGGCGCTCAACGAAACCGTCAAGAACATCGACGACATGATCAAGAGCCTGGGCTCGGCTGCGCGCGAACGGCTCGACGTCGCCGCCCTGCATGACAAGCAATATGCCGCCTTGCGCAAGGCGCAGGCCGATTTCGTCACCGCCTCGGCGCCGGCGATGATGGACGCGCAGGCCCGGATCAACGCGGTCCTGGGAGCCGCCAACCTGTCGACCGACGATGCCAGCGAGGCGGCGCGCAACGTCGAACTGCTCGGCAACGTCATTGCCAGCACCAACCTGATGGCGTCGGACATGACGGCGGCGCTGTCGGCCAACAACAGCGACACGCTGGAAGCGATCGAAAAGGAATTCAAGGAGACGCAGGGCCGCGTCAAATCCAACCTCGAAATCCTGCCCAAGAACGCCAGCACCAAGGCGCTGAGCGAGGCGGCGCTGAAACTGCTGTCGCTCGGCGAGGGCAAGACCCGCGTCTTCAAGATCCGCCAGCTGGAACTCGACTCCACCGACTACGGCGAGACCATTCTGGAGGAAACCCGCAAGCTCAATGTCGGCCTCGGCATCAGCGTGCAGCAACTGGTCGACGGCGTCCGCAAGGAAACCGACACCTCGACCTGGCAGGCGCGCCAGGAGATTTCACTGGCGACCATGGTCATGCTCGGGCTCGGCGTGCTGACGCTGATAGGCTCGATCCTGTTCGTCTGGCTCTATGTCGGCCGCAGCATCCTGCGCCGGATCCGCAGCCTGCAGCGTTCAATGCAGCAGCTGTCGAGCGGCGACCTCGAATCCGAGATCTACCAGAGCCACCAGACGGACGAGATCGCGGCGATGGCCGACTCGCTCTTGGTGTTCCGCGACAGTATGATCCAGAGCCGCGCGCTCTCGGCCGACCAGGACAAGGACCGCATCGCCAAGTCCGAACGCGCCACCCGCATGGAAGCGCGCATCGTCGAGTTCGAAACCACCGTTCGCTCAGCACTCGACAGCCTGCAGTCCGCAGCGGGCTCGATGCAGACCACCGCGCAAAGCATGTCGACGACCGCGGACCAGTCCAGCGCACTGGTCAACGCGGTGGCCTCCGCCGCCGAGGAAACCTCGGTCAACGTCCAGACCGTGTCGTCGGGCACCGAACAACTGTCGTCTTCGATCGAGGAAATCGGCCGTCAGGTCGTCACCTCGGCGGAAATCGCCCGCAAGGCGGTCGAGGAAGCAGGCCAGACCGACGCCACCATGCAGGGGCTCGCCGAAAACGCCGGCCGGATCAGCGTGGTGGTCGATCTGATCCAGACCATCGCCTCGCAGACCAACCTCCTGGCGCTGAACGCCACCATCGAAGCCGCCCGCGCCGGTGAAGCCGGCCGCGGATTTGCCGTGGTCGCTTCCGAAGTGAAGAGCCTCGCCAACCAGACCGCGAAGGCCACCGACGAAATCCGCCAGCAGATCGGCAGCATGCAGACGGTGACGACGTCGGCGGTGTCGGCGATCCGCAGCATCTCCTCTACCATCAGCGAGATCAACGACGTCACCACCGCGATCGCGGCCGCGGTCGAGGAGCAGGGTGCGGCGACGCGCGAGATCGCGCGCAACATCCAGCACGCCGCCGGCGGCACCAGCGAGGTCTCCAGCAACATCGTCGGCGTCTCCTCAGCCTCGACCGAAGCCGGAACCGCCGCCAACGAGGTTCTGACCGCCTCCAGCGCGCTGCGCCGCGAGGCCGAGGTGCTGCGTGAGGAAATCGACGCGTTCCTGTCGAATATCAGGGCGGCGTAAGCGAATTCGTCGTTCCGGGATGGTGCGCCAGCACCAGACCCGGAATGACGGCTCAAATCGAGAGGGGCCGGGCCCCCACGCAACCCATGCCCAATATCCAAACCGCCCCCCGCTTTTTCATCTAGCGCCCCGCCGTAGGTGCGGCTAAGCCGTAGCCATGGATACAAAAACAGACACGGTTCAGTCCTCGGCCGAGGCACTGCGATACCCCTGGGAAAATCATCCCGGCCACGATCAGGTCGTCGAGGTCATGCCCGGCGTATTGTGGGTCCGGCTGAAGCTGCCGTTCCGGCTCAACCACGTGAACATCTATCTGCTCGCCGACGGCGACGGCTGGGCGATGGTCGATTCCGGGTTCGGCAATGAGGAAACCATCGCGGCCTGGACCACGCTGTTCGAGGGCCCGCTGCGGCATGTGAAGCTGACGCGGCTGATCGTGACCCATTCGCATCCCGATCACGTCGGCCTCGCCGGCTGGATCGTCGAGCGCTTCAACTGCCCGCTGCAGATGTCGCAGGTCGAATATCTGCAGTCGGTCTACCACCAGAACCGCGGCACCGAAGAACGCAAGCTGGCGCAGCGGCTGTTCTTCCGCCGCCACGGCATGGACGAGAACCTGACCGACAAGCTGCTCGGCCGCGGCCAGGATTACCTGAAGCGGGTTTCGGTGCTGCCGCCGGCCTATCGCCGCATCTCGCATGGCGACGAGATTTCGATCGGGACGCGGCGCTTCAAGGTCATCACCGGCGGCGGCCACGCCCTCGACCAGGTGATGTTGTATTGCGCCGCCGACAAGCTGTTCCTGTCCGCCGACCAGGTGCTGAGCAAGATCTCGCCCAATGTCAGCGTCTGGGCGGTCGAGCCCGACCAGAATTCGCTCGGCGAATATCTGGCCTCCTTGGCGAGCCTGACCACGACACTGCCCTACGACGTCATGGTGCTGCCCGGCCACGGCGTGCCGTTTTACGGCCTGAAGACGCGCATCAAGCAGTTGGCCGACCACCACGAGGATCGTTGCCGGCTGATCGCGGAAGCCTGCCGTGTCGTTCCGCAAACCTCGCGGCAACTGGTGCCGGTCGTGTTCCACAAATACGAACTCGACGTGCACCAGATGGGCTTTGCCGCCGGCGAACTGATCGCGCATGTCAATTACATGCTCAACGAAGGCCGCCTGACCTCGGAAGTGACCGACGGCGTGCTGCGGTTCCGGACCACCTAGAGCCTTTTCCGTTCCGATGGAATCGGAACGGGGCTCTAGATTTTTGATTTGACGCGTTTTCTTGACGCGAACCGGTTTCCACTTCGCTGGAAAACGCTCTACTCCTCGCGGCGAAACGCGCTGAACTGGAACACCTGCCGCGAACCCCAGGGCGTCGCGTGCTCGTGGCGCCGCGTCTGCAGCAGCCTGAACTCACGACCGAGCGCGCGTCCGAGGCTTTCGGCATCATAGCGCACCACCGGCAACCCGCTGCACCGTTCGGGGCCGTCAGGCGCGAAGGTGGCGATGACGGCATGCCCGCCGGGCTTCAAGCCGCGCTTGAGGCAGGCGACATAGGCGGCGCGGTCATTCGCATCGGTGAGAAAATGAAATGCCGCCCGGTCGTGCCAGAGGTCGTAGGTCGCCGGCGGCTGCCAGGCCGTTACATCAGCGACGATCCATCGGGCCTTCGCGGCCTGCGTGCCCAGTCGAGCCTTGGCCGCCTCCAGCGCTGCAGCGGACAGGTCGAGCACGGTGACGTCGTGAAATCCCTTCGCGAGCAGTTGATCCACCAGCCGTGAGGCCCCGCCGCCGATGTCGACGATGGCCGAGGCCTCAGTGGCGCCAACCAGCGCAATGGCTTGAAGCGACGGCGCCGGATTCTCCTGAAACCAGCTGACCTCGTTCTCCGCCTTTTTGGCGTAGACGTCTTCCCAATGGGCTTGCCGGCTTTCACGCTCCAATGCGGCCTCCCGCGATTGTTCGGCCGCATTTCCGGCCGGTCGAAAAGTGATCGTAGCACCTGACGCGCTTGTGCGCGCAGCCCGCAACATGCCGGGACAGTAAATCGCGCCTAGCACATTGATCGGGATCAAGTTTTGCTCCGCGCTCGGAGCAACCCTCCTGTCCTCCGGTACATTACCGAGCGGCCCGAATCGGCTCGACACGAAACCTGGAAAAGCTCTAAAAAGGGCGGAGCTAACAAGAGGACGGCCAACCCGGCCTGTCCGTTCCGGGTCTCGTGATGGATTACAGCCAATTTTTCAGTGCCGCCCTCAACCGCCTGCATGAAGAGCGGCGTTACCGGGTCTTCGCCGACCTCGAACGGATCGCCGGCCGGTTCCCGCACGCGCTCTGGCACTCGCCGAAGGGCCCGCGCAACGTCGTGATCTGGTGTTCCAACGACTATCTCGGCATGGGCCAGCACCCCAGGGTGGTCGGCGCCATGGTCGAGACCGCCACCCGCGTCGGCACCGGCGCAGGCGGCACCCGCAACATCGCCGGAACCCATCATCCGCTGGTGCAGCTCGAGGCCGAACTGGCCGATCTGCACGGCAAGCAGGCTTCGCTGCTGTTCACCTCGGGCTACGTCTCGAACCAGACCGGCATCGCGACCATCGCCAAGCTGATCCCGAACTGCCTGATCCTGTCGGACGCGCTCAACCACAATTCGATGATCGAAGGCGTCCGTCAGGCCGGCTGCGAACGCCAGATCTTCCGTCACAACGACGTCGAGCATCTGGAACAGCTCTTGATCGCGGCGGGTCCCGACCGGCCCAAGCTGATCGCCTGCGAAAGCCTGTATTCGATGGACGGCGACGTCGCGCCGCTGGCGAAGATTTGCGATCTGGCCGAAAAGTACGGCGCCATGACCTATGTCGACGAGGTCCATGCAGTCGGCATGTACGGCCCGCGCGGCGGCGGCATCGCCGAGCGTGACGGCGTCATGCACCGCATCGACGTGCTCGAGGGCACGCTCGCAAAAGCCTTCGGCTGCCTCGGCGGCTATATTGCCGGGAATGCCGACATCATCGACGCCGTGCGTTCCTATGCGCCGGGCTTCATCTTCACCACCGCGCTGCCGCCGGCGATCTGTTCCGCCGCCACCGCTGCGATCCGTCATCTCAAGACCTCGAGCTGGGAGCGCGAGCGCCACCAGGACCGCGCCGCCCGCGTCAAGGCGATTCTGAACGCCGCCGGCCTGCCGGTGATGTCGAACGACACCCATATCGTGCCGCTGTTCGTCGGCGACCCCGAGAAGTGCAAGCAGGCCTGCGACATCCTGCTCGAGGAGCACGGCGTCTACATCCAGCCGATCAACTATCCGACCGTGGCCAAGGGCACCGAACGGCTGCGGATCACGCCCTCGCCCTACCATGACGACGGCCTGATCGACGGCCTCGCCGACGCGCTGCTGCAGGTCTGGGAACGCCTCGGCCTGCCGCTGAAGCAGAAATCGCTGGCGGCCGAGTAACCCTACCCTTCCGAATCCCGTCAAATTGGGCCGGTGGCGCGATGCGCTGCCGGCCCAATGCGTTTATACTCCACGACGGCCCTTTCGGGCCGGGAAGGAGACAGGCCGCGATGCTGCACGACTGGGGCGTAATCGCCGCCGCGTTCGCCTATATCGGGCTGCTGTTCTTTGTCGCCAGCCAGGGCAACCGGCTGTCGCCGAGCCAGCGCGGCCGCGCCGGCATGCTGATCTATCCGCTGTCGCTGGCGATCTATTGCACCTCCTGGACCTTCTTCGGCTCGGTCGGCTTCGCCACCCGCACCAGCGTCGACTTTCTCGCGATCTATGTCGGCCCGATCCTGATGATCGGGCTTTGCACGCCACTGCTGCGCCGGGTGATCCAGCTCGCCAAGTCGCAGAACATCACCTCGATCGCCGACTTCATCGCCGCGCGCTACGGCAAGAGCCAGGCGGTTGCCGCCACCGTGGCGCTGATCGCGATCATCGGATCGGTTCCCTATATCGCGCTCCAGCTCAAGGCGATGGCGTCGTCGCTGGAGACCATCCTGAGCGAGGACAAGGCGTTCTCCTCGATCCCGATCATCGGCGACATCGCGCTGGTCGTCACGCTGGCGATGGCGGTGTTCGCGGTGCTGTTCGGCACCCGCCAGACCGACGCCACCGAGCACCAGCACGGCCTGATGCTGGCGGTTGCCACCGAATCCATCGTCAAGCTGGTGGCCTTCCTCGCCGCCGGCGCCTTCGTCACCTTCTGGATGTTCACACCCGTCGAACTGATCGAACGCGCGATGAAGACCCCGGAGGCGGTGCGTGTCATCGACTACGTGCCGGGGATAGGCAATTTCCTGACCATGACGCTGCTTTCGTTCTGCGCGATCATGCTGCTGCCGCGGCAGTTTCACGTCAGCGTGGTCGAGAATTCCAGCATGGCCGAGGTCAACCGCGCCCGCTGGCTGTTTCCGCTCTATCTGGTCGCCATCAACCTGTTCGTGATCCCGATCGCGATTGCCGGCCTCATCACCTTCCCGTTCGGCGCCGTCGACAGCGACATGTATGTGCTGGCGCTGCCGATCGAAGGCAATGCGCACTTGCTCAGCGTCGCCGTATTCGTCGGCGGCCTGTCGGCTGCGACCGCGATGGTGATCGTCGAATGCGTCGCGCTCTCGATCATGGTTTCCAACGATATCGTGGTGCCGCTGGTGTTGCAGCGCAGCGGCGAGACCCGCAACGGCCAGAAGGATTTCGGCGACTTCCTGCTCAAGGTGCGGCGGTTTGCGATCTTCGCCATCATGGTGATGGCCTATTTCTACTATCGCGCACTCGGCAACACCCAGCTGGCGGCGATCGGCCTGCTGTCATTCGCGGCCATCGCCCAACTGGCGCCGGCCTTCTTCGGCGGCCTGTTCTGGCGGCAGGCGACCGCCCGCGGCGCCATGGGCGGCATGCTGATCGGCGTCGCGGTGTGGATCTATACACTGTTTCTGCCGAGCTTCCTGGAGACCTCTACGGTGGGCCTGATGCTGCTGCAACACGGGCCGTTCGGCATCGAGGCGCTGCGGCCGCAGGCGCTGTTCGGCGCCGACCTGCCGCCATTGCTGCATGGCGTCGCATGGTCGCTCTCGCTCAACGTCCTGACCTACATCGTGATGTCGCTGGCGCGTCAGCCATCGTCGATCGAGCGTTTGCAAGCCGATTTGTTCGTGCCGAACACGCTGGCGCCGATCGCGCCGACCTTCCGGCGCTGGCGCACCACGGTGACGGTGCAGGACATCCAGAGCACGGTGGCGCAATATCTCGGCCCCGAGCGCGCCCAGCATGCCTTCGAGGCCTTTGCCGCCGGCCACCCTCGCCCGCTCGATCCGGGCATACCGGCCGACTTCGAACTGCTGCAGCACG
The DNA here is from genome assembly GCF_900099825.1 of Bradyrhizobium ottawaense. NCBI lineage: Bacteria > Pseudomonadati > Pseudomonadota > Alphaproteobacteria > Hyphomicrobiales > Nitrobacteraceae > Bradyrhizobium > Bradyrhizobium ottawaense. Next base: position 3,098,287 of record NZ_LT629693.1, read on the forward strand.
CCGAACGCCTGATCGCCTCCTCGATCGGCGCGGCCTCCTCGCGCCTCGTGATGTCGCTGTTGCTGCGCAAGCGCACCGTCTCCGCCAAGGCCGCGCTGAAGCTGCTCGACGATTCCCACGCCGCGCTGCATTTCAACCGCGAGATCCTGCAGACCGCGCTGAACCACGTGCGCCAGGGCATCGCCGTGTTCGATGCCGAACTGCAACTGATCTGCTCGAACCGGCAGTTCGGCGAAATTCTGGCGCTGCCGTCGCATCTGGTGCAACTCGGCCTGCCGTTGCAGGAAATCCTCGAATTCATGGGGGCTGTCAGTCCCGCCGCCTTCGGCGACGCCGATACGCTGTTGCAGCGGCGGCTGGAGGCCTACACCACCGAGGGCGAGCCCTATCTGGAACGCCTGCCCGAGCGCCACATGGTGATCGAGGTCCGCTCCAACCGGATGCCGGGCGGTGGCCTCGTCATCACCTTCTCCGATGTGACGCCGAGCTTCGAGGCCGCCGAAGCGCTGGAGCGCGCCAACGCGACCCTGGAAAAGCGCGTGCGCGACCGCACCGAGGAACTCACCCGGCTCAATTCCGAACTGGCGCTGGCGAAAAGCACCGCCGAGGACGCCAACATCTCGAAAACGCGGTTTCTGGCGGCCGCCAGCCACGACATCCTGCAGCCGCTCAACGCCGCCCGGCTCTATGTCACCAGCCTGGTCGAGCGGCAGAGCGGCGGCGAGGATTCGCGCCTGGTCGAGAACATCGACGATAGCCTGGAAGCGATCGAGGAAATTCTCGGCGCGCTCCTGGACATCTCGCGGCTCGATGCCGGCGCGATGACGACCTCGATCACGAGCTTCAAGATGGCCGACCTGATGCGTTCGCTCGAAATCGAGTTCGCGCCGATCGCGCGCGCCAAGGGGCTGGAACTCACCTTCGTCCCCTGCTCGCTGCCGGTGGAATCCGACCGCTCGCTGTTGCGGCGGCTGCTGCAGAACTTCATCTCCAACGCCATCAAATATACCCCGCGCGGGCGTGTGCTGGTCGGCGGCCGCCGCCGCGGGCAATCGTTGCAGATCGGCGTCTATGATACCGGCGTCGGCATTCCCGTGATGAAGCGTGGCGAGATCTTCAAGGAGTTCCACCGCCTCGAACAGGGCGCGCGGATCGCGCGCGGCCTCGGCCTCGGCCTGTCGATCGTCGAGCGGCTGGCGCGCGTGCTCAACCACGGCATCGCGATCGACGCCAATGCGTCCGGCGGCTCGGTGTTCTCGGTGACGGTGCCGATTGCGACCGCCATCAACCATACCGCCGCCGTCACCAGCGCGACGCCGCTTTCCAGGACGCCGATGAGCGGCGCGCTGATCGTCTGCATCGAGAACGACGCGGCGATCCTCGACGGCATGAAGACGCTATTGAAGGCGTGGAACGCCGAGGTGATCGCGGCGACCGAGCCCGAGGCCGCGATCGCGGCGATCGAGGCCTCCGGCGGCAACGTCACTGGCTTGCTGGTCGACTATCATCTCGACCGCGGCAACGGCGTCGCCGCGATCCGCGAAATCCGCCGCCGTTTCGGCGAAACCATTCCGGCGATCCTGATCACCGCGGATCGCAGCCCGCATGTGCGGACGGCCGCGCGCGAGGAAAACATCGCCGTGCTCAACAAGCCGGTCAAGCCGGCATCGTTGCGGGCGCTGATAGGTCAGTGGCGGACCCAGCAGATGGTGGCGGCGGAGTAGCGGGCGTCTCCGACACGTAGGATGGGTGGAGCGAAGCGATACCCATCATCTCACAACACATTCAGGGCCTTTCGCCAAATTCCCCATCAAGCCCGGAAACATCGCCCGCCCAATCCTCCGGATAAACTCCGAGTTTCACCATGCGATGGAACGACGAGTACGGCCAATCCCTGACCCGTGTCACCAAGCCATGCTTGAGTAGATTGATATGAACGTAGTCGATGTGGCGCGCGAAATCCTTCTCGTCGCGAATTGTGTGCTCCCAATAGCGACGCTGCCAGATACCGCGCTCGCCCTTGGCAGCGCGACTGGTCGAAATCGGCTCACCCAATGCGGATTTCCGGGAAAATGATGTTTTGATCAGCCGCCAGCGCGTGGAAAAATCCGTGTCGCCTTCCGGTAACGTCCAGACAGCGTGGAGATGGTCAGGCAGCACGACCATCGCGTCGGTCGTGAACGGATGATGCAACCGCGTCTCACGAAAGGCGGTGCGCAGGTCGTCGATACATTCCGTCAGCAACGACAGCCGTCGATCAGCCAGATTGACGGTGAAGAAGAAACTGCCACCGGTGATGAAGTTGCGGCGGTATTCGGTCATGCAGGGATGCCCGGATCGCGAGGTGATGGGTATCGCTGCGCTCCACCCATCCTTGTAATAGCGAATTCGACTATCATTGGGATGTTCCGAAAGGAATGGCCTGCCGTGGACGGCCATCCACGGCAGGCCGCTGGCGATCGGATCGAACCCATCCTGAGCAGTTTGTGGCTGCCCTGTAGCGTGATCGTCGTCAGCACCTTCATCGGACCCGGATGGTTGCCGGAACAACTTGGTTCGCTTCACAAGGCAGGGTCGACGAAGATGACACAGACTATCATAACGACGGCTGGAATCGATACGTCCAAGACCAAGCTCGACGTTGCCGTTCACGGTCACATCGAGCGCTGGCAGGTCGCTAACGCTCTGCCGGGCTGGCGCGCCTTGGTCGCAAACTTGACCAATGCTGGCGTGACGCGTGTCGGGATCGAGGCGACGGGCGGCTACGAACGAGGCGTGATGGAGCATTTGCGTGCGGTAGGCTTCACCGTGCTGGTGTTGCAGCCGGTCCAGGTCAAGGCGTTCGGTCGGGTGCATTTGCGACGCGCTAAGAACGATGCGCTCGATGCGGAACTGATCGCCGCATGTACTGCCTCTATCGATCCGCCGAAGATTGAGCCAGACCCTCGCCTGGCAGAACTGGCGGGATACCTGACCTTTCTCGAACAGATCGAGGAGGATATCGCGCGCTACAAAACCAGGCTGGAGCATATCGACGAGCCCGAGATACGGCGGACGGTCAATGCCGACATTGCAAGGCTGAAGACAAGACGCGCGGCGCAGATACGTAACATTGCCAAGCGGCTGCGCGCCCACCACGATCTCGCCCTGCGGCTTGACCTGGTGTTGAGCATTCCCGGTATCGGCGAGCGCACAGCTCTGGCGCTCATCATTCGAATGCCTGAACTCGGCCGCGTCAGCCGCGAGGAGGCCGCCGCCCTTGCTGGGCTGGCTCCCTTTGACGACGACAGCGGACAACATAGAGGACAGCGGCATATCGCCGGCGGTCGCAGCCGCTTACGCCGCTCCCTGTATGCGGCAGCTCTCCCGGCGGCCTTCCGCTGGAACAGGGCTCTTGTCGCGCTCTATGCTCGCCTGACAGCACGCGGAAAAGCCCACACTGCAGCACTCATCGCATGCGCTCGAAAGCTGCTAATCTACGCAAATACCGTCGTTCAGCGCGGAACGCCGTGGGCAGAAAAGTCCTTCAGCGTTTAATGGTTGCTACGGGCCCTACCCGGTCGGCGTTCCCTGGCGCCATTGGCCGCCGGCGATTTTTGCAGCCGCGATCACGGCCTGGGTGCGGCTTTCGACGCCGAGCTTCTGCAGGATCGCCGAGACATGGGCCTTGATGGTCGCCTCGGAGACGCCGAGCTCATAGGCGATCTGCTTGTTGAGCAGCCCCTCCGACAGCATCATCAGCACCCGCACCTGCTGCGGGGTCAGCGTCACCAGCCGGTCGCGCAGCCGCGTCATGTCGGGGTCGTTGACCGACGAAAGGTCGGTGTCCTGCGGGACCCAGACATCGCCGTCCATCACCTTCATGATGGCGTCACGCAATGTCTCGACCCCGAAGCGCTTCGGAATGAAGCCGGAGGCGCCGAAATCGAGCGAGCGCCGGATGGTTCCGGCGTCGTCGCTGGCGGACACGATGACCACCGGGATCGCCGGATATTGCGCGCGCAGATAGATCAGGCCGGAGAAGCCCGAGATTCCCGGCATCGAAAGGTCGAGCAGGACCAGATCGACGTCGGAATCCCGCTCCAGCAGTGCCGTGAGATCGTCGAACGAACCGGCCTCGCTGATGGTGGCCGAGGTCAAAACACCTGCCACCGCCTGCCGCAAGGCGTCGCGGAACAGCGGGTGATCATCGGCGATGACGAGATGGGTAGCGGCGGCGGTCGTCATGGATGTCTCTTCTCAGGGCGCGCGCGATGAGCCCGTATTTGCTTGTCCCTTGCCAAGGCGTCGCGTGCAAGCGTGCAATTCTAGCACGTTTGAAAGCAGTTAATCCGCCCGCTTGTGCGCCGCAATATAATCGGCCTGACGGCACCAAGCGGAAAAGATCATGCGTCCCATCGAACCGCGGCCCCCGGCGCGGCCGTGCAAAGGGCCAAAAGTCGTATTGGGGCGACTTTCACGGCGATGTTACCTTGATACCAAGCCCACAGATCAATCCGGCCAAGTTCGGCAAGGGGCGGACTTTGCATCAATAAATTTGGGGAGCGCTTGAAATGTCCACAATGACTGCCACGCCGGCCCGGACCGGAGGAATGACGAAGGACGAACGTTTCGTCATTCTCGCCTCCTCGCTCGGCACCGTCTTCGAATGGTATGACTTCTACCTCTACGGATCGCTCGCCAGCATCATCGGCGCGCAGTTCTTCTCGGCCTATCCGCCGGCAACACGCGACATCTTCGCGCTGCTCGCGTTCGCCGCCGGCTTCCTGGTGCGCCCGTTCGGCGCCATCGTGTTCGGACGCATCGGCGACATCGTCGGACGCAAATACACATTCCTTGTCACCATCCTGATCATGGGCCTGTCGACCTTCATCGTCGGCCTGTTGCCCAATGCCGCAACCATCGGTATCGCGGCGCCGATCATCCTGATCGCACTGCGCCTGTTGCAGGGCCTCGCGCTCGGCGGCGAGTATGGCGGTGCGGCGACTTACGTTGCGGAACACGCTCCGCAGGGCAAGCGCGGTTACTACACCTCGTTCATCCAGACCACGGCGACGCTCGGCCTGTTCCTGTCGCTGCTGGTGATCCTGTTCACCCGTACTGCGCTGGGCGAACCTGAATTCGCGGCCTGGGGCTGGCGCATTCCGTTCCTGGTGTCGGTCGTGCTGCTCGGCGTCTCGGTCTGGATCCGGCTGCGCCTGAACGAATCGCCGATCTTCCAGAAGATGAAGGATGAGGGCAAGAGTTCGAAAGCGCCGCTGACCGAAGCCTTCGCCAACTGGAGCAACGCCAAGATCGTCATCCTGGCGCTGATCGGCGGCACCATGGGTCAGGGCGTGGTCTGGTACACCGGCCAGTTCTACGCGCTGTTCTTCCTGCAATCGATCCTCAAGGTCGACGGCTATACCGCCAACCTGCTGATCGCTTGGTCGCTGCTGTTCGGCACCGGCTTCTTCGTGGTGTTCGGCGCCCTCTCCGACAAGATCGGCCGCAAGCCGATCATCCTGGCGGGCTGCCTGATCGCGGCGCTGACCTTCTTCCCGATCTTCCGGATGATCACCACCAACGCCAACCCGGCGCTGGAAAAGGCAATCGAATCCACCAAGGTCGAGGTGGTGGCGGATCCCGCAGGCTGCGGCGATCTGTTCAATCCGGTCGGCACCCGCGTCTTCACCGCTCCGTGCGATGTCGCTCGCGCCTTTCTGGCCCAGTCGTCGGTCAAGTACTCGACCAGCTACGGTGCCGCCGGCTCCGGCGTGAAGGTCGTGATCAACGGCAAGGACGTGCCGTATCCGGATGCCAAGGCCGGCAACCCGGCGGTCGCCGCCGCGGTCGCAGCCTCGGGTTATCCCAAGGCCGGCGATGCGGGCATCGTGAAGATGTCGAACCCGTTCGATATCTTCCGTCCGCAGGTTGCGGCGATCATCGGGCTGCTGTTCATCCTCGTGATCTTCGTCACCATGGTGTACGGGCCGATCGCGGCGATGCTGGTCGAACTGTTCCCGACCAAGATCCGCTACACCTCGATGTCGCTGCCCTATCACATCGGCAACGGCTGGTTCGGCGGACTGCTGCCCGCGACCTCGTTCGCGATCGTGGCCTCGACCGGCGATATCTATGCCGGCCTCTGGTATCCGATCATCTTCGCTTCGATCACCGCCGTCGTCGGGTTCTTCTTCCTGCCCGAGACCAAGGACGTCGACATCACCAAGACCTGAGCCTGATCCGGCGACTATCGCCGGCGACCTCGAACAAAACGGCCGCGGAGCAATCCGCGGCCGTTTCTTTTTAATCGACGCTGCCGATGAACTGCAGCACCACCTCGCGGCGATGCGGCCGCGCACGATGCTCGACCAGATAGATCGCCTGCCATGTGCCGAGCGCCAGCGCGCCCTGCAGCACCGGAACCTGCAGCGAGGTCGCGGTCAGCACGGTCTTGATATGCGCCGGCATGTCGTCCGGACCTTCGGTGTCGTGCCGCCATCCGGCATTCTCGGGTGCCAGCCGGTTCAGTGCCGTCGTCAAATCGGCGAGCACGGTCGGATCGGCATTTTCCTGGATCGTCAGCGATGCCGACGTGTGGCGGATGAACAGCGTCACCGTGCCTTCGCGCGCGCCGGCATCGGCGACGAACTTTGCGGCTTCGGCGGTGAGATCGGTGAAGCCGGCGCCGCGCGTCTGCACCGTCAACAGCAAGGACACGATGGTGGTGGCGCTGACGGCCGAGGGGGTGGTGCGCGAGAGGGATTTGGGTGCGGTCATTTGGCTCGATTCCTCACGTCGTCCCGGCGAAGGCCGGGACCCATAACCACCGACGTTAGTAGTTACGGAAGGTATCAACTGTCGTCGTGCAAGATCGAGAAGCCGCAGCGTATGGGTCCCGGCGTTCGCCGGGACGACAGCATCAAACAACAGCACTCAAATCTTGCCGCCGACGTCCTTCTGCATGCGGTTGGCCATCTCGATCAATCGCCGCCAGGCCCGCTCCAGGAACGACATCACGCGGTCCATGTCGCGATCGCTCGGCAGCGGGATTTCGATCTTGCGTTCGCCCTCGGCGACCTTCGGTTCGCCTTTCTTCAGCGAGTCGGATTTCGGCAGCGGCTCTTCGATCTTGCCTGACACCGTGGGCTCGCGCTCGGCGAGTTGGGCTTTCATCTTTTCATTGTCGGCCTGCAGCCGGCCGATTTCGGCATCCAGCGCCGCGCGTTCGTCGGGCACGGCGTAGCAGGCCCAGCCCGCGCCCGAATTGCTGCAGGTCGAGACCGCGCCGGTTCTGGTGTCGAGCCGGAGCACGCCGTCCGCCAGCGGCGACAGCGCGTAGCGGCCGTTATCGGTGTCCGGCAGCGCGCCGGCGCGCGCGTGGCCGGTGACACAAAACGTCAATGCGGCGACCGCGATGATCGACAGTAGTTTCGAGGACGACGTCGCTGTGCTCATGAGCTTGCTCCCGCCTCCGGTTCGTACCAGTACGCTCTAAACGTGTGAGCTATAGGGCGCGCGGCCGGACTTCAACGCGTCTTCGAGCAAATCGATCCGGTCCTGTCCCCAGAACACTTCGCCATCCAGCACATAGGCCGGCGAGCCGAACACGTCGCTCGCCAGCGTATCCTGGCGGTTCTGCTCGTAGGCCGCGCTGATCGCCTCCTGCTCCGATCGCTCCACCAACTCTTTGCCGGGCAGACCGGATTCGTCGGCCAGTTTCGCAACCGTCGCGGGATCAGCGAGACTGAGCTGATCTTCCCAAACTGCGGCAAAACCCCGCGCCAGATATCGGTCGGGGTCGAGACCGGACTCGATCGCGGCGATCACGACGCCATCGGCGAGCCGGGCGTTGAACGGCCAATTCGCCGGCCGCAGGTGGAATTTCAGTCCGCGCTTGTCGCGCCAACGCTGCAACTCGACCATCCGGTAGCGCTGCCGCACCGGGTGGCGCTTCATCAGCGGCAGCCCACCGGTCTCCGAGAACAAGTCGACCAGCACCACGGGCTTGTAATTTACCTCGAGATCGTAGGTACTTACGATGTCCCGAAAGGCCCGATGTCCGACATAGGCCCACGGCGATTGAAACGAGAAATAGTAGTCGACCTGACGCGGCATACGGGCTCCGGAGCGAGGATCTGCTGATCGCTTCGGGCATCCCAACAGACCGGCCAAATCCACGCAAGATCGATCCGTGATGCGCTAGCTGCTGCACTGCGATGACGGGTCCACAGGGCCGTGGACGATCTCCAAATAAATCCAGTCAAATCAATGCACTAACTGGTTACGACGTAATCTTGACTTGATTAGACGCGGTAAGTATGGTCCGCGCGGCTTTAAGGGTGACGGGCGCAATTTCCATCAACCGCGGCATCGTTTACTGTCTTGGGCATGACCGAAGACAACAACGACAACGCAAGTGGAAAACGCGATCATTCGTCCTCCGACGAAGCTGCGCTTTCCGCAAGGCTCGGAAGTCTGGATCACCGGTTGTCCGCAATTCGTGACAACCGCAAAATCAGGACTGACCAACCCGGAACCGAAAGCGGAGATGCGGCTGCCAGAGCTTCGGCTATGGCGATCGGTTTCCGCCTTTCCTCGGAGTTGGTCGCGGGCGTTGTCGTCGGGGCGGCGATTGGCTGGGGGTTCGACCGTTTGTTGTCGACATCGCCGTTCGGTCTCATCGTGTTCTTGCTGCTCGGCTTTACCGCCGGCGTGGTCAACGTGGTGAGGTCTGCGGGCGTATCTCAGGGCAAGCGCTGAACGTCGACGGGAAGTCACGACATTTGAAATTCGATTGCCGGCCAGGCCGGTGGACAAAGAGCCGCGCGGATGAAAATCGACCCGATCCATCAGTTCAACATCGAGCCGCTGTTCACGATCGGCCATATAGGCAACCAGACGATCGCCTTCACCAATTCGTCGCTCTACATGTTCATTGCGGTAGCGGTGATCTCGATCCTGATGATCGGCACCGGACGGCAACTGGTGCCCGGGCGCATGCAGTCGATCGCCGAAATCAGCTACGAGTTCGTCGCCAGCACGATCCGCAGCACCGCCGGCTCGGAAGGCATGAAGTTCTTCCCGCTGATCTTCTCGCTGTTCATGCTGATCTGCGTTTCGAACCTGATCGGCATCATCCCCTACACCTTCACCATTTCGAGCCACATCATCGTCACCGCGACGCTGGCGCTTTTGGTGTTCTTCACCGTCCTGATCTACGGCCTCTACAAGAACGGCTTCAAGTTCTTCAAGATTTTCGTACCCTCCGGCGTTCCGATCTACATCCTGCCGCTGGTCATGTTCATCGAAATCCTGTCGTTCTTCCTGCGGCCGGTCTCGCACAGCGTCCGTCTGTTCGCCAACATGCTGGCCGGCCACATCGCGCTGAAGGTGTTCGCGGGCTTCGTCGCGATGCTCGGCGCCTCGCTCGGCGCGCTCGGCTGGGCCGGCGGCATGCTGCCGCTGGCGCTGACGGTGGCGCTGACCGCGCTCGAACTGCTGGTCGCTTTCCTGCAGGCCTACGTGTTCGCGATCCTGACCTGCATCTACCTCAACGACGCCATTCATCCGGGACACTAAACGGTCCGGGGAATTTCCACCCACACTTTGTCTTACCTCTCAAGGAGCTCAAGAAAATGGAACCGGCAGCAGCAAAACTTATCGGCGCGGGCATCGCATGCATCGGCATGGGCGGCGCAGGCGTGGGCGTGGGCGTGATCTTCGGCAACTACCTTGCCGCAGCAGTGCGCAACCCGTCCGCAGCCCAGGGCCAGTTCGGCAACCTGATCTTCGGCTTCGCCGTGACCGAAGCGCTCGGCATTTTCTCGCTGCTGATCGCGCTGCTGCTGCTGTTCGTTCCGCTCTGAGCGGCACCCTATCGCGCCGTCCGTTCCGGGCGGCGCGTCTGACAGCAACAGGAGGACCCCGTGGCTGAAAAGAGTCATGGTACCCCGGCAAAGGGCCACGAGACCGGCGCCCACACCGAAGCCCCAGGCGGCCACGGCGGAGGATTTCCTCCGTTCGAGTCGTCGAGCTACGCTTCGCAACTGGTGTCGCTCGTCATCGCGTTCGTCGCCCTCTACCTGATCGTGTCGCGTATTGCGCTGCCGCGTGTCGGCGGCGTGATCGATGCACGTCAGAACGCGATCGAGGGCGATCTTTCGGCAGCGCAGAAGCTGAAGGACGAGTCGGATGCGGCGCTGAAAGCCTATGAAACCGAACTCGCTTCGGCGCGTTCGCGGGCCCAGGCGATCGGCAACGAAACCCGCGAGAAGCTGAACGCGGCTGCGGAAGCCGAGCGCAAGACGCTGGAAGACCAGCTCTCCGCCAGGCTTGCCGCCGCCGAAAAGCAGATCGCGGCGACCCGCGAGAGCGCGATGGGCAACGTCCGCGGCATCGCCGCGGATGCGGCCAGCGCCATCGTCCAGCGCCTCACCGGCGTGCTGCCCGACGGCAACACGCTGAACAGCGCGGTCGACGCTTCGTTGAAGGGATAGTTTGATGTTCTTCGAACCGGAAACCTGGGTCGCGGTAGCCTTCGTCATCCTGATGGTGCTGTTTGCCTATCTGGGCATCCACCGCACGGTGCTGAAGGCGCTCGATACCCGCGCCGACCGCATCAAGGCCGAACTCGACGACGCCCGCCGTCTGAAGGAAGAAGCCGCCAAGCTGCTCGCCGACTACAAGTCCAAGCGAACCAGCGCGGAGCGCGAGGCCGAAGAGATCATCGCCAACGCCAAGGCCGAAGCCGAGCGCATCGCGTCCGAAGCCAAGGCCAAGATGGAAGATTTCGTCGTCCGTCGCACCAAGACCGCCGAGGGCAAGATCGCGCTCGCCGAAGCGCAGGCGGTGGCGGACGTTCGTTCTGCTGCGGCCAACGCCGCCGTCACGGCCGCCTCGACCATCCTGTCGCAGTCGGTCAAGGGGTCGGTGGCCGACGACCTGCTCGCCAAGGGCATCGCCGAAGTTCGCGCCAAGCTGAACTAGACCAATCCAGATCTACCAAAAAGCCGGCGCGAGATGATCGCGCCGGCTTTTTTCATGGCTGCTTCTTTTTTCGCGGCGCCGGCGCGGGGCGCTCGGGCTTCAGCGCCTGCGGGTCGAAGCCGATATAGAAAATGTAGCTGTCGCCAAGCGCACCCGGCGGGGTCGGATAGACCAGATCCTCGGCCACCAACGTGAAGGGCTCGCTGCCGGCTTCCGACATGTTGACGGTGGTCTGGTAGGCCTTGGTGGCGATGGTTTTTTCCGACACGCCGCCCTGCACCACGGCGACGCGGATCGGAACCTGGATGGAGGACGGTGCGCCGGCGGGACCGGCAATGACGCGCCCCTGAATGCCGATCCGCGCAGTGATGGTGCCGCCATTGACGCTGCATTCGCGGGCCATCTTGGTAATCGTTGCCTGAAACCGCAGGTCGTTGCCGACCGGCTGCTTGCCGGGCGCCGCCACCGCATAGGTGGAGGCACCGGCGCGGACCGTAACCGGCGGACAGGTCAAATCGCCGGTGTCTTCCGGCACGGCCGCCGCTCCCGGCGCGGCCGTGGCCGGCTCGTCCGATTTGCCGCCGAACAGGCTCTTGAAGCGATCGCCCAGCGATTGCGCCGACGCCGGCACGGCCAGCAGGCTGCAAGCCATCCCGGCCACGATCGCGACTTTGACCAACCGATTGTCACCCATGCGACGTTCCTGGCATCCACGTCATTTCATCGTCACTATCCACGGCGGCCTTATAGCAGGCGAATGGCGGCGAACCCAAGGCACCCGAATCGATGTTCAGCCGCGAAAATCCTCGTGCAGAATGCCGAACAGCAGGTGGTCCTGCCAGACGCCGTTGATGCAGAGATAGCGCCGCGCCAGTCCCTCGCGGGTAAAGCCGCATTTCTCCAGCACCCGGATCGAAGGCGCATTGGTCGGAATGCAGGCGGCCTCGATGCGGTGCAGATTGAGCTCGCCGAACAGCGTCGGCAGCAGCACGCGCAGCGCCGTGGTCATATGGCCGCGATGGGCGTGGGGTTCGCCGACCCAATAGCCGATGGTGCCGGCCTGCACGATGCCGCGGCGCACATTCGCCAGCGTGATGCCGCCGATCATGGCGCCGTCGGACTCGCGGAAGACGATGAACGGGTACGAGCGGTCGGAAGCAATATCCTCGGCATAACGGCGCAGCCGGCGGCGGAAACCGGCCCGGGTCAGGTCGTCCGACGGCCAGATCGGCTCCCACGGCGTCAGGTAGGCCCGGCTGGTTTCACGCAAGTGCGCCCATTGCGGGAAGTCCGACATCTGCGGGGCGCGCAGCAACAGACCGTGGCCGCGCGGCACGAGCGCGGCCGGTCCGCTGGTTGGCAAACGAAACAGGGCCATGCCCTACACTCCCCCGCAAAGAGCAAACTTCAATGCAGCAGCGTCTTCGCCTTTGACCGGGTCAATCCTTCCGCAAAAGATACCGCCGTGTCCAGACCCCTGCCGCTGCCAAGCGCCACGACCGCCGGACGGCTGCGGGACAACAGGCCCCGCGCGGCGTTGCGGGTCGATTCCACGCTGACCGCGTCGATCCGCGCCACCAGCTCTTCCACCGTCAGCGGCCTGCCATACGCAAGCACATGGCGTGCCAGCTGCTCGGCGCGCGATGAACAGCTTTCCAGCGCCATCAAGAGCCCTGCCTTCATCTGCGCCTTGGCGCGGGCGATCTCGGCTTCGGTGAGGGTTTCGACGGCGTCGTTGATGACGTCGACGATCACTTCCATCATCTCCGGCGCGTCGGCCGGATCGGTGCCGGTATAGAGGCCGAAAAACCCGGTGTCGGCATAGGGCGCGTGGAAGGTGTAGATCGAGTAGCACAGGCCGCGCTTTTCGCGCACTTCCTGGAACAGCCGCGACGACATTCCGCCGCCGAGCGTGTTGGTGAAGACCTGCATCGAGAACAGCGACAGGTCGGTCTGCGGCACGCCTTCCAGCGCCAGGGTCAGATGCGCCTGTTCGAGGTCGCGATGCACCACGCGCGAGCCGCCCTTGCCGAACATCGCGGGCTGCGGCTTCGGCGACGGCGCGGCATCGAAGCTGGCGAATTTCTGCGCCACTTCCTCGACGACGCGCTTGTGGTCGACGGCACCTGCGGCCGCCACCACCATGTTGGGTCCGCGATAATGCGTCGAGAGATAGTTATTCAGCATGTCGCGATCGAACTTCTGCAGCGTCTTGGCGGTGCCGAGCAGCGAGCGCCCCATCGGCTGATCGGGATAGCAGAGCTCGTTGAGATGTTCGAACACGACGTCGTCGGGCGTGTCCTGCGCCGCACCGATCTCCTGCACGATGACGCTCTTTTCGCGCTCGAGCTCGTCCGGCACAAAGGACGGATTGGCGAGAATGTCGGAGAGCACGTCGAGCGCCAGCGGCACGTCGGCCTTCAGCACCCGCGCATAATAGGCCGTGGTCTCGGTCGAGGTTCCGGCGTTGAGATCGCCGCCGACCGCCTCGATCTCCTCGACGATCTCGCGCGAGGAACGCTTGGTGGTGCCCTTGAACGCCATATGCTCGAGCAGATGCGAGATGCCGTGCTCGTTGGGCTTTTCGTCACGACCGCCGACGCCGGTCCAGACGCCGAGCGCCGCCGTTTCCAGATGCGGCATGGTATCGGTAATGACGGTCAATCCGGACGGCAGCTTGGTAACTTCGACGCTCATCCGGCAACTCCCTGCTTCGCGGCACGGCTGACCTTGCGCACGAATTTCTCGACTTCGGTGGAATCGTTTTTCATCACCGTGATGTGTTCGGATTTGGTCAGGAGACCATCGAGCCAGGCCGGCAATTGCGGCCGCACGCCACAGGCCGCCTCGACCGCATCGGGAAACTTGGCCGGGTGCGCGGTCGACAGCACGATATTGGGGATCTTCGAATCCGAGGTGTCCCGATCGGCCACCGCCAGCGCCACCGCGGTATGGGGATCGACGAGATCGCCGGCCTCGCGCCAGGCGGCGCGGATCGTGGCCGCCGTCTCGGTCTCGTCGGCGCGTCCGGCGTCGAATTCCTCGCGGATGGCGGCGAGCACGGAATCCGGCAGCACGAAACGTCCGGACTGCTTCAGCGAGGCCATCAGGCGGCGAATGCTGTCGGCATCGCGGCCACTGGCCTCGAACAGCAGCCGCTCGAAATTCGAGGAAACCTGGATGTCCATCGACGGCGAGGCTGACGCGTGAACCTCGCGCACTTCATAGATGCCGGTCTTGAGCGTGCGCGGCAGGATGTCGTTGACGTTGGAGGCGATCCGCAACCAGCGCACCGGCAGCCCCATCTTCTTGGCGACGTAGCCGGCAAAGATGTCGCCGAAATTTCCGGTCGGCACGGTGAAGTCGACGGTGCGCGCGGGCGCGCCGAGCGCCACCGCGGACGTGAAATAATACACCACCTGCGCCACGATGCGCGCCCAGTTGATCGAGTTGACGCCGGACAGCGACACCGCATCGCGAAAGCCGTGATGATTGAACAGCGCCTTCACGATCGCCTGGCAGTCGTCGAAATTGCCTTCGATCGCGAGCGCGTGGACATTGCCGGCGCCCGACGTCGTCATCATGCGCCGCTGCACGTCGGAGATCCGGCCGTTCGGGAACAGCACGATCAGGTCGACATTGTCGAGGTTGGCAAACGCATCAACCGCCGCACCGCCGGTATCGCCCGAGGTCGCGACCACGATGGTGGTGCGCTGCGCACGCTTGGCCAGCACATGATCCATCAGCCGCGAGATCAACTGCATCGCGACGTCCTTGAACGCCAGCGTCGGGCCGTGGAACAGCTCCAGCATGAATTGATTGGGCCCGGTCTGGTCGAGCGGCACCACCGCGGGGTGGCGGAAGGTGGCGTAGGCCTCGTTCGCCATGCGGCCGAGATCGGCGTCGGAAATCTCGCCGGCGACAAACGGCCGGATCACCTCAACCGCGACTTCCCAATACGGCCGTCCGAAAAATCCGGCGATGGTCTCGTGCGAGAGCTGCGGCCAGACTTCCGGCACGTAGAGCCCGCCGTCGCGGGCGAGCCCGGTCAGCATCACATCGCAGAAACCCAGCGTGGGGGCTTCGCCTCTGGTCGAAATATACCGCGTCAAATCGCCCTCCAAAGGCCCGACCCCTACGCCAAGCCTTTGATATTTATGAGTTATACGCCTCCACCTACCGTGAAGCGCCGGGCACCATAGAGCGTTTTGCGGCCAAGGGGAAATGCCGGATGGGCGGAAAGAACGGGGTTGGGCCGAGCTCTTGCAACCCGTCATGGCCGGGCTTGACGAAGTAACTGAGCTCAGCTTCGAACTCCAAAATACGACTTCGCATTCTCGCGGCGCGATGCGCCCGAAGTTTTAACAGAAAACCTTGCCCTCGAAATCAGAGGGCGCAGGGAAGACCGGGTGCGCGCCGCACCCGCGGTCTCGCGCGCAAAACTGTGCATCAAACACGCGCACGAGCATACAGGTTTGGCGGAAACACACCGGCCTTCCCTGCGCAATGGCTTTACGGCTTATACGTAATCGCCCTGGTGGCCGGCTTTCTTGCCACCATCGCTTGCGGATTGCTCCGCTTACTTGACGCCAGCACCGGGGCGTCGGACCCAAACGATTTCACCGTACGCAAGTGCCGCGCTCGTCAGTCGCTGCCTCACGTCCACCGCTCCCTGTCCCTCGTTTGCGACGATGGCCTACGCCCCTCTGGTGGGACAGGATGGCGGGAGTCGTAAGTCTGATTTGCCCGACGGGACCAGCGGAATATTTTTGCGCGAGGGGCTGGACAGCCTTTTGGTGATTTGCCCGTCGGGCAAATTCACAACGAAAAAGGACCGCGACACCGCCGCGGTCCTTTCGCCGAAAAGGTTCTGCCGTTACTCGGTGCAGACCTTGGTGGTCTTCATGCCGCTCTCGGCTTCGGTCTTGGTCTTGTAGGTGCCGTTGTCCACGATGGTGGTGGTCGTGGTGGTCGGCTTGGTATCGACAACGGTGCATTTCTTGGTGGTGGCGTCGCGAACCACATAGAATTCAGCCGCCATCGCGGAGTTGGCAACGGTGGTCGCAGCGAAAGCCAGTGCGCCGATCATCAGAAGTTTCTTCATGGGGTCGTCCTCCGTTTGCACAATTGCCACCGGTAACCCACGCCCCTATCAAATGTTCCGCTTTTTCCCGAGTACAAAACGATCGCTGCCTTGTCTGCCCCTAGTCGCCCGACGACATTCCGGACTGATCCAGCTGCTTGAGAAACTTGAGCCCGGCGACAGCCAGCATTTCCACATCCTCGATACCCGCCTCACGGCGCTGCCGGATGAAGCGTTCCAGGCTGGTACGGCGCTCATCATTCTCATGTATCCCCTGATTGATAAGCCGATAGGCGCTCCAGGCCCGCACGAGGGCGGCGCTCGCAACATCCGGATCAACCATTCATTTCTCTCCCCACAATCGAAACCAGGCGTCTATTGGTGAATCAAATTGCCACTTTTTCCTGATCCACGCCAGTGAGGTTCGAAGGCGGGAACCATTGCCTGTTTTTCCCGTTGGGTCTGCAAGTCGGGGCGGAAAACAGACAACAATAGTGGTGGTAAATGCCCCTTGCTCGATACTTCGCCTTTGCCGGCAGCCTGCTGCTGGCGCTGTTCATTCTGGCCGACTGGTATTTTCCGAAGCTGGCAGCAGCCCCCGCCAGAGCCGAGGTCGACAGGACCATCATCCGCCTGCATTCGGCCCACAAATGGCCCGAGGCGACCGTCTTCGACACGAGTCTGCCGACGATCGTTCCGCCGCCTTCGCTAGCCGTCGCCGAAAGGCTTCCCCCGCCAGCAATCGCACGATCACCGAAGCAGGCGTTTGCCTTGGCATTACCCGAGGTAACGCCGGTCCGGGCCGACGTGGCCGCCGTTGCACGGAAACAGATTCAAAGGCGCCGGGCGCGAGCACCGGCTGCAAGTGCGCGACGGATTGCCAGCTACGAGACCGGCGACTTCCGCACCGTGCTGCCAGCCGGGTGGTGACGGCGGACCGAATGCGAGCGGGGAAAAATGGCAATCAACGGTCGACGTAGCGGAACAAAGCCTGCAGCGGGAGCTTGTTGGAGAAATCGCAATCCTGCGATCGGGAGGAAAACCGCATGAAGCGTATTTTGATGATTGGCGTCGCGCTGTTCGCGTCCATGCTGGCGCTGACGGCGTCCGCCTCGGCGCGATTGGGCATGGCTCCGCTCGAAGCCCAGGACGGCGCGGTCATTCAGGTCCGGGGCGGCGGTCACGGACACGGTCACGGCCATATGGGCCGCGGCGGGCGCGGCCACCATTACGGCTGGGGCCGGGGTCGCGGGCATCATTATGGCTGGCGCCATCATCGCTGAGCCGGCTTTGACCGGAATTCGCGCTCGCAATATCGTTGCCCGGGCGGGGGCGAATTCCTGACGATGATCGGTCGCGCCCAGCGCGACCGGTCAATTTCTTATGGCTAGTGTCGATGGTCAGCCCAGGCCCATCTCGACCGCGATCCGTATCAGGTCGGAGTGGTTCTTGGCCCCGAGCTTCTGCTTGAGCAGCGAGGTCGTGTTGGCGACCGTCTTGTAGGAGATGCCGAGGGCATCGGCGACTTCGACGATCTTGTCGCCGCGGCCAAGCAGTCTCAGGATTTCCAGCTCGCGGGCGCTCATCTGGGTTGCCGGATTGGCCTTGATGGCGGCGCTGGAGAAGGTCACGGCTTCCGCCAGTTGCGGCGAAATGAAGTTTTCTCCGGCCGCAACCTTGCGAACCGCTTTCACCAGCACCCGGGGATCGTCACCTTTGGAAACGTAGCCCTGCGCGCCCATCTCGATCGCGCGAACCACGAAAGCCGGATCGTCGTTCATGCTGAACATGATAATCTTGGCGTCGGGGTCGTCCTTGCGGATTCGCCGCATCAGTTCGAAACCCGAGACATCAGGCAGCTTGATATCGATGACGGTAACGTCGGGCTTCCTGGCGGTAAATGCCCGATGCCCGGATTTCGCGTCCGCAGCCTCGTCGATCTTTACCGAAGCATCGGATGCAAACAGCGAGCGGCAGCCCGACAGGACCACCGGATGGTCGTCGACGATCAATACTCGCGTGGTCGATTTGACAAAATTTTGCATCATCAAGTCTCTTTCCGAGTAGACAGGTTTTACGCTCAGATTGAAAAGGGAAAACTCGGCAACGGGGTTAGAATAGTCCGAATGTGGAAAAACCTTTCGCTTCGCATGCGCCTGCTGCTGCCGCTCGGCGCGATGTTCCTCGCCGCACTGCTGCTGGGCGGTCTGGCGCTGCAGCTGTTTGCGCCGGCCCAATTGATGGACGAAAACGAGCCGGCGCAACGTTCGGCCAAGGCGGTCGCGGAAGCGCTCGACAGCGCGCTGCGGATGTCGGCCAATCCTGAGCAGACCCTCGATGCGTTCGTGCAGGCGCTCGGAACATCCGAAGCCATCCGGTTCAGGCGCGCGGGAACGCCGTTGTCGGCCGGGCCGGTCGATATCCGTACCCCGCTCGGGCGCGTACCGCACTGGTTCATCGATATCATGGCCATGCCTGACGTCAGCGCGTCGTTCCCGGTAACGATCAAGGGCAAGCAGATCGGCGAAATCATGTTCGCGCCCGACATCTCCGCCGACTTGTATGAGAAGTGGATCGGCTTTCTTGCCCTGCTCTCGTCCGGGATTGCGTTGATGCTGCTGACGGGCAGCATCGCCTATTTCATCACGGGTGCCGCGGTCGGCCCCCTGCAGAACCTCGGCGAAGGCCTGACCCGCATGCGGTCCGGCGACTACGCAAGGCTGATTCCGTCGTCCGGCCCTCCCGAAATTCGGCGCAGCTCGGAGGAGGCCAACGAACTTGCCAAAACGCTCAGAAAATTGAGCCAGGACAATCGCAGCCTGCTGCGCAAGATCGTGTCGCTGCAGGACGACGAGCGCCAGGACATCGCACGGGACTTGCACGACGAACTCGGCCCGCTGCTGTTCGGAATTCGGGCAAACACCGTAGCCCTGATGGAAAGCCTGCCGCCGGACAGAGCGGGGCCGGAAGCTTCCGCGCAGGGCATTCTGCAATCGGTCGAAGCGTTGCAATACGCCAATCGCCGCATCCTCGACCGGTTGCGGCCGCTCTACATCCAGGAGCTCGGGCTCGAGCGCAGCATCCACACGCTGCTGCACAACGCCCGGGCGCAGGCGCCTGACCTCCAGCTGTCCGCGCGCATCGATCCCGGATTGAACGCGATCGACGGTTTGCTGTCGCAGACGGTCTATCGCGTGATCCAGGAAGCGGTAACGAATGTGCTGCGCCACGCCAACGCGCGTTCGGTGCAGGTTACGGCAACCCGGCAGGATCGCGAATTGACCGTCGAGATATCGGACGATGGAATAGGCTTTGCCGCCGGTCAGGTATTCGGCCGGGGATTGACCGGGATGCAGGAGCGCGTTCGCGCGCTGAGCGGAACGTTTGAATTGCTGCGGGAAAACGGACGGAGCCTGGTTCGTTGCCGGCTTCCGGCAATCTCGTCCGAGATTCCAGCCCCACGGGAAGCCTGACTCGAGAGCGTCAGGTCAGGCTTCCCACAGGCAAGCCTCAATGCAGGTGAACGAGCCAATAGCCGGCCCCACCAATCACGATCACCGCAGGCACAGCCCAGATCAGCAATAATGGCATGTCTCTCTCCTCTGTTGATGTACGGAGAAATAACCGATCGAATTGCCACTTGTTCCCGATCAAGATCGGGATAAAGTGGCAAAAATTGCCGGACGATCTTTCTCGAAATTTGTTGCACGGCGTAGAGAGTCCATGACCGAGTACCGCGCCTATGTGATTGGAAGCGATGGCCATATCGTCCGCGCAACAGCGCTGGTCTGCGAGAACGACGAGGAGGCGGTCGCGGAGGCCAGCACGTTTCTGCTGGAGCGAACCATCGAACTCTGGAGCGGCAACCGGTTCGTTATCCGGCCGTACCCTGAACGCTAGGGATATCTTTTCGGAGCGGCTGCGCGACAGGCGCGCAATACGTCCGCAAAACTTTTCCGTCGGCCGTGAAGCTGAACACCATGCGCACCGGCAGGCCGTCGTGGCTCACGTAGTCAAGTCGAACCCCGTCCGGCGTCGGCTGGATTTCCTCCAGCCCGAAAGCGTTGGGAGCAAAGCCGTCGAGCCGCGGTCCCCAATAGGATGCCAGGCGTGCCCGGCCCTCGCTCACCATGGCGCCATCGCACTGGCATTCGAGGCTCGCTTCCGGCGCGTAGAGATCCAGCAGCGCATCGAGATCGCGCCGCCGGCATGCGTCGAGCCAATCCACGACGACGGCAATCTGGTCGAAATCATTTGGCAAATGCAGCTAGTCCACTCTCGATAGAAACGATGATGGCTGGGATCGACGATCTTCACAACTTTGGCCGTGAATCAACATGAGCAGCGCGTTAGTCCGGGTTCACTGAGAAACCACCAACAGCTTTCCTCGACGGAAGTTCCACATCGGGCGATGGCGCACCCCCGCTCCCAAAGAGCGAGGGCGAAACAGCGGAAAAGGGCCGCCGCAATGCTGCGGCCCTTTCGCCTGATATCAGCGGCCGACCAGCTGCTGCAGATGTTCGGGGTATCTGGCGCCCTGGACCGCGACCGCGGAGAGAACACTACCGATCTCGCCGAGATCCCCCGACGTCAGTTCGACATCGACCGCGCCGACATTTTCCTCGAGACGATGCAGCTTGGTGGTGCCGGGGATCGGAACGATCCACGGCTTTTGCGCCAACAGCCAGGCGAGCGCGATCTG
The DNA here is from genome assembly GCF_900099825.1 of Bradyrhizobium ottawaense. NCBI lineage: Bacteria > Pseudomonadati > Pseudomonadota > Alphaproteobacteria > Hyphomicrobiales > Nitrobacteraceae > Bradyrhizobium > Bradyrhizobium ottawaense. The sequence continues at coordinate 3,119,043 of NZ_LT629693.1, forward strand.
TGCCGGCGTCACCTTTTTGCGGGCCGCGATCTTGCCGAGCAGGTCGACCAGGGCCTGGTTCGCCTTGCGCGCTTCCGGCGCAAAGCGCGGCACGACGTTGCGGAAATCCGACTTGTCGAATGTCGTACTTTCGGTGATCGCGCCAGTGAGAAAGCCCTTGCCCAGGGGGCTATAGGGAATGAGGCCGATTCCCAATTCGTCCAGCACCGGCAGCACTTCCTGCTCGGGCTCGCGCCACCACAGCGAATACTCGCTCTGCAGCGCGGTGACCGGCTGCACCGCATGCGCCCGGCGGATCGTCTGCACGCCGGCCTCCGACAGGCCGAAATGCCTGACCTTGCCCGCGGCGATCAGATCCTTCACCGCGCCGGCGACGTCTTCGATCGGCACGTTCGGATCGACGCGATGCTGATAGAACAGGTCGATGACATCGGTCCTGAGCCGCTTGAGCGAGGCTTCGGCGACCTCCTTGATATGCTCCGGCCGGCTGTTGAGGCCGCGTTGAGCGCCGGTCGCCGGATCGATATCGAATCCGAACTTGGTCGCGATGACGACCTGCGCGCGGAACGGCGCCAGCGCCTCGCCGACCAGCTCCTCGTTGGTGAAGGGGCCGTAGACCTCGGCGGTGTCAAACAGCGTGACGCCGCGCTCGACGGCTGAGCGGATCAGCGCGATGCCCTGCTGCTGCTCGACCGCCGGACCGTAACCGAAGCTCAACCCCATGCAGCCGAGGCCGAGGCTTGAGACTTCCAGATTGCTGTTTCCAAGTTTGCGCTTTTGCATCGTCTATTCTCCAAAAAGTTCGTGAGGCCGTCAGGCCCGGTATTGTTCGTCAGGGACCTGTTCCATCCAGTCGACGGGGCTGCCGTTCAGCGCCTCCTGAATGGCGATATGGGTCATGGCCGTCGCCGGCATGGCGCCATGCCAGTGCTTTTCGCCCGGCTCGAACCACACGACGTCGCCGGGCCGGATTTGCTCGACCGGTCCGCCCCAGCGCTGTACCCAGCCGGCGCCTGACATCACGACCAAGGTCTGACCGAGCGGATGGGTGTGCCAGGCGGTGCGGGCGCCCGGCTCGAAGGTGACGCTGGCACCCCGCGCCCGCGCCGGATCAGGCGCATCGAACAAGGGATCGATGCGGACAGCGCCGGTGAAATAGGCGGCCGGTCCCTTTCCGGACGGCCGTGAGCCGCTTCGCTTGATTTCCATGATCGGCTCTCCTGGTCGGCAGCCGCTGCGGCTGCCCGTGCCGATGATTTAGGGAGCGCTATGGCAGCGGATTAGGTGGTATAATCAGCATGAACTTATGAGATGGATTCATGAATGACGCGCGCTTCCGTCAATGACCTCCTCGCCTTCCTTGCTGTAGCAAAGGAGCGCAGCTTTACCCGGGCGGCGGAGCAGCTCGGGGTGTCGCAATCCGCGCTCAGCCACACCATCCGCGGGCTCGAAGAGCGGCTCGGCCTGCGGCTATTGACCCGAACCACGCGCAGCGTGGCAACGACCGAAGCGGGAGAGCGCCTGCTGCGCAATGTGGGGCCGCGGCTGGAAGAGATCGACGCCGAACTGTCCGCACTGACCGAGCTGCGCGAAAAGCCCGCCGGCACCGTCCGCATCACCGCGGGCGAACATTCGGCGGAAGCGATCCTGTGGCCTGCTTTGGCAAAACTGCTGCCGCGCTATCCCGACATCAAGGTCGAGCTGACCATCGATTACGGCTTGACCGACATCGTCGCCGAGCGTTACGACGCCGGCGTCCGTCTCGGCGAGCAGGTCGCCAAGGACATGATCGCGGTGCGCATCGGCCCGGATTTCCGGATGGCGGTGGTCGGCGCGCCCGGCTACTTCGCCAAACACGCCATCCCCAACAAGCCGCAGGACCTGACCGCGCACAACTGCATCAACATTCGGCTGCCGACCTATGGCGGGATCTATGCCTGGGAATTCGAGAAGCGCGGGCGGGCACTCAAGGTCCGGGTCGAGGGCCAGCTTGTCTTCAACAACACCGCGCTGCGATTGAATGCGGTGCTCGCCGGCCTTGGCCTCGCCTATCTGCCGGAGGACCAGGTGCGGGCACCCATTGCCGAGGGACGCCTTATCCGCGTGCTCGCCGACTGGTGTCCGCCGTTTTCGGGTTACCACCTCTACTACCCAAGCCGCCGGCAGCCCGCGCCGGCTTTTGCCGTGCTGGCCGAAGCGCTGCGCTACCGCTGATAAAACGGCGCGTTGAGTTCTCGTATCCGCTCGCGGATCTTTTCCGCAAGACAGCCGAAGATCCAGACCATCCTGCCCGATCCGCCGCCGCAGCATTGCGGCAAGCAGGAGACAGCGCGCTATGTCTGTTTGCACGTATGCCTGCGCGTGCTCATGCCGCCGGCCGACTTGACCCACAGCACCAGGCTGCCGTGAGACTTCGGCTCGATCGTCAGTATCTTGTGGTCCACCTTCAAGCCGAACGCATTGAGGAGGGCGATGTTGAGTTCGCAGCGGAGGCGATAGTCGCAGGTGTTCTCGATGTCATAGACAAAGAGTTCGCGGTCGCCGTCGCTGCGGTAGGAGGAGGCTGCGTCGGACGTGCACTTCTCGGTCAGCGTTTCTTCCGCGCAGGCGATACCCGGAAGCAAAAGCATCAACACGGCAAGCGCATACTTCATAAGGGGCTCCCTTGGCTGCCCCTTGGACGGCAGCCGACGGGATTGGGTTCAATCGTAGGCTTCGGGTTACGGCTTCGCCTAACCTGGCCTGCGCAGCGCTTACGCCGCCCGCCGCTGTGCGCGCCACCACACCGCAAACGCGATCGCCATCACGACCGCCAGCCCGAACCAGGTGACGGCATATTGCAGATGGTCGTCCTTGAGATGGACCGAGAGCGCGCCGGGCTTTGGAATGCCGCTCTCGGGCGCCGGGCCTTCCAGATCGATATAGAACGGCGCCACGGTGTGGCCGTCCGCATTCCAGCCAAGCGCGCGCGCCATCGCCAGATGATCCCGGGTGAACCACAGCCGCTTGACGGTGTCCTGGCGCGGCGTTAGTGCGCCCGCGGCCTCGGGAAAGCGGAGATATCCTGCGAGTTTCATGGGCTTGCCGGTGACGAGCCGGCCCGCCGCGCGATCCTCCTGGGCGCGATCCTGCATCGTGTTCTGCACGAAGCCGGTATTGACCACGACCGTCTCGCCGCCGGCCAGTTGCGCCGGCAGAAACGCCCAGGTGCCGGGACCGGAGACATCGTCGCGGACGGCGGAGCCGGACGAGTAGACCATCGCATCCGGCAACCGCGCATAGGTGGCCGTGAAGCTGACGCGGCGGAATTCGTCCCGCGCCGGTGTCAGCGCGGGCCATTGCGACGGCTGCGGCAGCGCTTCGGGCGAGGCGGCGAGCCGTTCGTCGAGGGCTGCGATCAGCGCATGCTTCTCAAGCCTGCGCTGCAGCTGCCAGAGGCCGAGCCCGACGCAGATCGCCACCATGACAAGCGTGAAAATGGCAAAGCCGGCCCTGCCCCGCGGTCGTGCAAGCTCGCCGGTCATTTCGGCTCGCGGTCGATCAGGCGGCCGGGCGCGGCCTTGTGGTGAAACTGCAGCGCGATCAGCAGCGATTTCATCGAGCGCATCGGTAGCAGCGTGGTCACGAGGATCAGCGGCAGCCAGAGCGCGGCGTGAACCCAGAACGGCGGCTGGTACTTGACCTCGACGATCAAAGCGGCGGTGACCACGATGGCGCCGGCCAGCATGATCAGGAAAATCGCCGGCCCGTCGCCGGTGTCGATGAAGGTGTAATCGAGCCCGCAGGTCTCGCAGCTCGGCCGCAGATGCAGGAAGCCCGCATAGAGCTTGCCCTTGCCGCAGCGCGGACAGCGGCAGGCGATGCCGCGCAGCGCGCTCTGGGTCAGGGTGGGTACCGCCTCGTCCGACATGGTTTGCCTTCACAAATGAAAAAGGGGCGGTCCCAAAGACCGCCCCCTTCTAGCACTTAAAGCTGCGATCAGTGCGCGCCGTGGGCGAGGCCTTCGGGGCCGCGGAACCAGACGTAGATGCAGATGAACAGGAACAGCCACACCACGTCGACGAAATGCCAGTACCAGGCGGCGAATTCGAAGCCGAGATGCTGGGTCGGGGTGAAGTGACCGGCATAGGTGCGCATCAGGCAGACCAGCAGGAACACGGTGCCGACCAGCACGTGGAAACCGTGGAAGCCGGTCGCCATGAAGAAGGTGGCGCCGTAGATGTTGCCGGAGAAGTGGAACGCGGCGTGGGCATATTCATAGGCCTGCACGCAGGTGAAGCAGGCGCCGAGCACGACGGTGAGGATCAGGCCGTACTTCAAGCCCTTGCGGTCGCCTTCCAGCAGGGCGTGGTGCGCCCAGGTGACGGTCGTGCCCGAGGTCAACAGCAAGAGCGTATTGAGCAGCGGCAGATGCCAGGGATCGAAGGTCTCGATGCCGTGCGGCGGCCAGGTGCCCGGCACGCTGCAGGCGCCCATCGCGGTTCCGGCGCCGCAGCCGAACACGGCGTCGCGGGTGGCGTGAACCGCGTCGGCGGGGAACAAAGCGGAATTGAAGAAGGCCCAGAACCAAGCGACGAAGAACATCACTTCGGAGGCGATGAACAGGATCATGCCGTAGCGGTGGCTGATCTGCACCACGCGGGTGTGGTCGCCCTTGTACTGGGCTTCGCGGATCACGTCGCCCCACCAACTCGCCATGGTGTAGAGCACGCCGATGGTGCCGATACCGAAGATGATCGGCGCGGCCGCGAACATGTGGTGCATCCAGGTGATGGCGCCGACGGCCATGATGAAGGCCGAGATCGAGCCGACCACCGGCCACGGGCTCGGATCGACGAGGTGGTAGTCGTGGTGCTTGACTTGCGCCGTGGACATTGCGGTCTCTCCGTTAGCGGTGCCGGGTTCGTCGGCACGTCTTCGTCTCAAAAATCAAACTCCGAAATCACGCAAGATACGGAAATCGGCGGCTACAGGTTTCCGGTTACAGGTTTCCCTTGCGCTTGTCCGGTTCGCTCGCAGCCAAAGGCTTCGGCGCCGGATCGCGCACGGCATAGAAGGTGTAGGACAGCGTGATGGTCTTGAGGTCGTCGTTTTCGGAATCCGCGGCCAGCGCCGGATCGACGTAGAACACCACCGGCATCTCGCGCTTCTCGCCCGGCGCCATGGTCTGTTCGGTGAAGCAGAAGCAGTTGATCTTCTGGAAATAAGCCCCGACCGTCAGCGGCGCCACATTGTAGGCCGCCTGGCCTGCGGTGGTCCGCGCCGACTGGTTGGTGACGGTATAGAAGATGGTGACGACCTCACCGATCTTGACCTCGACCTCGTTCTGCTCGGGCTCGAACTTCCAGGGCAGGCCCGGGGCGACGTTGGCATCGAACCGCACGGCGATCTTGCGCGCCAGCGGCGCGCCCGACGGCGCCGAGGTCGCGACCTGGGTGGTGCCGTTGAAGCCGGTGGCGCGACAGAACCAGTTGTAGAAGGGAACCGCGGCATAGGCGGCGCCGAGCATCAGCACCACGACGAAACCGCAGATCGACGCCACCACCGCATCACGCGTCAGGCCGCGACGCGAAGCCTTTTTCGGGCCTGCGGTCGGATCCTGTGGAATCGTCGGTAGGTTTTCCATCTGGTTACATCGGCCTGACTAGGACACCCGGTCCCTTGACCATGGTGACGGCGAAAAACAGCACGACCAGCACACCGAGCGCGAGCGCGATGGCGATCGAGCGGGAACGGCGGCTTCGCTTTTGCGCCTCGGTGAGGACGATTCCATCTGGCTGCGGTTTATCCATGCCTTCGCCATTCGCCCCCTACCCGAACACGGGCATGATGGCGCGGATCGCGGGTGCGACCGCGCTGATCGCAGGCGCGACAGCGCGGACGACGACCTCGAGCAGGAGCGTCGCAAACAGCGCGAACAGATAAACGATCGAGAAGGCGAACAGCCGGCGCGTCGCGCGGCCCGCTTCCTTGCCTTCGCGGTGACGGTAGACGTTGATCGCGAGCGCCATCATGCCGGCGCCGAGCACCAGCGAGGCGATGCCATAGATCGCGTCGAAATAGCCGAGCGGCCAGGGCGCGACCGCTACCGCGACCAGCACGATGGTATAGAGCAGGATCTGCAGCCGCGTCGCATCGGATCCGGCGACGACCGGCAGCATCGGAACGCCTGCGCGCGCATAGTCGTCGTTGCGGAACAGCGCCAGTGCCCAGAAGTGCGGCGGGGTCCAGAAGAAGATGATCAGGAACAGCAGCACCGGCTCCATCGACAGCGAACCAGTGGCCGCGGCCCACGCCACCACCGGCGGCAGCGCGCCGGCGGCGCCGCCGATCACGATGTTCTGCGCGGTCCAGCGCTTCAGCCAGATGGTATAGATCACGACGTAGAAGAAGATCGTGAACGCCAGCAGCGCGCCGGCCACCCAGTTGACGAGGATGCCGAGCGTCATCACCGAGAAGAACGCGAGAACCATGCCGAAGGCCATCGCTTCCGGCGGGGTGATGCGTCCGCGCGGGATCGGCCGGTTGGCGGTACGCGACATCAGGGCGTCGATGTCGCTCTCATAGGCCATGTTCATCGCGCCCGAGGCACCGGCGCCGACCGCGATGCAGAGGATCGAGGTGAAGGCCAGCACGGGATGGAAATGGCCGGGCGCGATCACGAGGCCGACCAGCGCGGTGAAAACCACGAGCGACATCACCCGCGGCTTCAAGAGCGCGAGGTAGTCGCCGACCTCCGCCTCGGAAATCCGCGGAAACTCGATGGCGTGGTGGTCGACTACCGACAAGATCGATCTCGCTTGGTTGCAAAGACCACGGCGCGCGACGGGCGCGCGCCGTGAATTAAGCGTTACTGCACCTTCGGCAGCACTTCGAACTGATGGAACGGCGGCGGCGACGACAGCGTCCATTCCAGCGTGTTAGCGCCAGCGCCCCACGGATTGTTGGCCGCCTGCTCCTTGCGGACGAAGGCATCGATCACGCCATAGATGAAGATCAGCACGCCGAAGCCCGAGATGTAGGAGCCGAGCGAGGACACCAGGTTCCAGCCGGCGAAGGCATCGGGATAGTCGACGTAGCGGCGCGGCATGCCCGAGAGACCGAGGAAATGCTGCGGGAAGAACACCAGGTTCACACCGATGAAGGTGAACCAGAAGTGCAGCTTGCCGATCCTCTCCGAGTACATGTAGCCGAACATCTTCGGGAACCAGTAGTACCAGCCGGCGAAGATGCCGAACACGGCGCCGAGCGACAGCACGTAGTGGAAGTGCGCGACGACGTAATAGGTGTCCTGCAGCACGCGATCGACGCCGGCATTGGCCAGCACGACGCCGGTGACGCCGCCGAGCGTGAACAGGAAGATGAACCCGATCGCCCAGATCATCGGCGTCTTGAACTCGATCGAGCCGCCCCACATCGTGGCGATCCAGGAGAAGATCTTCACGCCGGTCGGCACCGCGATCACCATGGTGGCGGCGACGAAATAGGCCTGCGTCGCCGAGGACATGCCGACGGTGTACATGTGGTGCGCCCACACCACGAAGCCGATGCCGCCGATCGCGACCATGGCGTAGGCCATGCCGAGATAGCCGAACACGGGCTTCTTCGAGAAGGTGGAGACGATCTGGCTGACCATGCCGAACGCCGGCAGGATCAGGATGTACACTTCGGGGTGGCCGAAGAACCAGAACAGATGCTGGAACAGCACCGGATCGCCGCCGCCGTCGGCGGAGAAGAAGGTGGTGCCGAAATTGCGGTCGGTCAGCAGCATGGTGATGGCGCCGGCGAGCACCGGCAGCGACAGCAACAGCAGGAACACGGTCACCAGGATCGACCAGACGAACAGCGGCATCTTGTGCAGGGTCATGCCCGGCGCGCGCATGTTGAAGATCGTGGTGATGAAGTTGATGGCGCCGAGGATCGACGAGGCGCCGGCCAGATGCAGCGACAGGATCGCGAAATCGACCGCCGGTCCCGGATGGCCGGAAGTCGACAGCGGCGCGTACATGGTCCAGCCCGCACCGACGCCGTTGGCGCCCGGTTCACCCTCGACGAAGGTCGACAGCAGCAGCAGCGCAAAGGACGCCGGCAGCAGCCAGAACGAGATGTTGTTCATGCGCGGGAACGCCATGTCGGGCGCGCCGATCATCAGCGGCACCATCCAGTTGCCGAAACCGCCGATCATCGCCGGCATCACCATGAAGAAGATCATGATCAGGCCGTGCGAGGTCACGAACACATTATAGGTATGGGTTTCGTGGAACAGCTGGACGCCGGGATACATCAGCTCGATGCGGATCGCGATCGACATCGCCGCGCCAATGACACCCGCGATGATCGCGAACACCAGGTACATCGTGCCGATGTCCTTGTGGTTCGTCGAATAGACGAAGCGCCGCCATCCGGTCGGATGGGCGTGCTCGTGATCGTCATGGGCGTGGTCGTCGTGTGTCGCTGCGCTCGTTGCCATGTTCAAATCCTGCCTTGCAGTCCCTTTGTCGGACCTTTCAGGTCCCGTCGCCCTTGTCCCGTCGCCGCGCGATTACTGCGCGGCAGCGCCCGCCGAGGCGAACGAGTTCGCCGGATTGGTCGCGAATTTCTTCTTCGCAGCCTCGGTCCAGGCCGCAAATTCCTGGTCGTTCACGACCCGCACCGCGATCGGCATGAAGGCGTGATCCTTGCCGCACAGTTCCGAGCACTGGCCGTAGAACATGCCGAGCTTGGTGGCCTTGAACCAGGTCTCGTTGAGACGGCCGGGCACCGAGTCGATCTTGATGCCGAAGGCCGGCACCGCGAAGGAGTGGATCACGTCGGCGCCGGTGGTCTGGATCCGGACCACCTTGTTGATCGGCACCACCATCTCGTTGTCGACGCCGAGCAGGCGCGGCTGCTTGTCCTGCGCCAGCAGCGAATCGAACTCGAACTTGCCGTTATCGGGATAGGCGTAGCTCCAGTACCACTGCTTGCCGGTGGCCTTGATGGTCAGGTCGGCCTTGGGAATGTCGAGCTCCTGGAACAGGAGGCGGAACGACGGCACCGCGATGCCGACAAGGATCAGCACCGGAATCAGCGTCCACGCCACTTCGATCAGCGTGTTGTGCGTGGTCTTGGAGGGAACCGGATTGGCCTTGGCGTTGAACTTCACCACGACGATGATGAGCAGCGCGAGCACGAACAGCGTGATGACCGTGATCAGCACGAACAGGAAGTTATGGAACCAGGTGATGTTTTCCATCACCGGCGAACCCGCTTCCTGCAGCTTGAATTCCCACGGCGCAGGCTGTCCCAATTCGGCGAATGCCGTTCCACCGGCGACAAGCGCCATGCCTGCAACCGCCAATCCCAGCAACCGACGGCCGATCTGGCCCTTCGACATCTTCATGCCGCTCGCGCTCCCTTGAATAAATCCCCAAAGCACTCCCGCCGGATAGCCGGAAATGCCGCACGATCCGCCCTGACAAACGGCTAACCGGAGGTACTTCAGAAGTACACCTTCAAAGGTGCCTTGCAAAAGTACCTTGCAAAAGTACCTGCAACAGTCGTTGCGGCAGTACTCGGGCCAGATCGTTAGAACGCGTCGAAATCAAGCCTCTCAAACCATAATTCTAGGGCTCTCGCAATGCAGTAGTGAGACGCCAAGCCATGCGTCACCGGCTAATCGCCGGATGTCAGGTTTTCCCGCTAAATCAGGCCAACCCCGCCCGAATGGCGCCCGGCTACGCTTGACAGGCGGATTGCCGGATGTAGGCACAGGCGGGGCGCTCCCGGGATGCCTGATTCGCCTGTCGTGACGGCTGTCCCGGTGCCAGAACCGCCTTCAAGGTGCCGTCATTGCGGTATCAGTCCGGGTCAAACCAGTTTGGTGCGCGTGCACCCGGCTTCCGCCGGGAATACAGTTCCGGCAGGTGCCGGCAAACGTCAGAGGATCGACCCGGATGGGGCGTTCGACACATCAGGTGAGACGTGATTTTGGCCGCTTCTGGCTGCGCGGCCTGCTCGCCGCGGCATGCCTGCTCGGCCTGACCGGGGCGGCGAGTGCGCAGGGCGCGGTGCGGTCGGTCCATGGCGACTGGCAGATCCGTTGCGACACCCCGCCGGGCGCGCAGGCGGAACAATGCGCCCTGATCCAGAGCGTGGTAGCCGAAGACCGTTCCAACGCCGGCCTCACCGTGATCGTGCTGAAAACCGCCGACCAGAAGAGCAAGCTGATGCGGGTGGTGGCGCCCTTGGGCGTGCTGCTACCCTCCGGCCTCGGCCTGAAACTCGACAACCAGGACGTCGGCCGCGCCGGTTTCGTCCGCTGCCTGCCCAACGGCTGCGTCGCCGAGGTCGTGATGGACGAAAAGCTGCTCGGCCAGCTCCGCACCGCCAAGACCGCGACCTTTATTATCTTCGAGACCCCCGAAGAGGGCATCGGCTTTCCGCTCAGCCTGAACGGGCTCGGCGAGGGCTACGACAAGCTGCCGTGAGGGGGTCTCCCCTTTTGTTGCGGCCATGACTATCTTCCAATCATCGTCGTCCCGGCCAAGCGAAGCGCGAGCCGGGACCCATAACCACAGGTGCCTGTGTTGTGAGATGAGCGCGCCGCCAGTCTGTGCTTAAGACTTTGGCGTCTGTGGTTATGGGTCCCTGCGCCCGTGCGCAATTGCGCACTAGGCAGGGACGACAGAGATTTTGTAGTCGCACCGGAGTCTTCATGACCAATCTCGCCACAACCTCCCTGATCGACCGCGCCAACCTCGACCGAGATTCCGTCCGCCGCGAGATCGCGCGCGGGCTTGATGGCGCCGACGACGGCGAGCTGTTCCTGGAATATGGCCAGACCGAAGCCCTGGCCTTCGACAACGGCCGGCTGAAGCAGGCCACCTACGACACCTCGCAGGGGTTCGGCTTGCGCGCGGTCAAGGACGATGCGGTCGGCTATGCGCATTCCTCCGACGTGTCGCTGCCGGCGCTGATCCGCGCCGCCGACGCGGTGTCAGCCGTGCGCGGCGGCTACAGCGGGCAATTCGCGGCCGCGCCTGCCCACACCAATGTGCGGCTCTATGGCGACGACAATCCGCTGGATGCGCCGGGCTTCGAGACCAAGGTGAAACTGCTGGCCGAGATCGACGCCTACGTGCGCGACAAGGATCCGCGGGTGCGGCAGGCCTCGATCAGCCTCGGCGCCACCTGGCAGGTGGTGGAAATCCTCCGCCCCGACGGCGAAAGCTATCGCGACATCCGCCCGCTGGTGCGGGTCAATATTTCCGTCGTCGCCGGCCAGGGCGACCGCCAGGAAAGCGGCAGCAAGGGCTATGGCGGCCGTGAGGGCTATGCCCGCTTCATCGAAACCAAGGCGTGGCGCGAGGCCGCCGACGGCGCGATCCGCGAGGCGCTGGTCAATCTGGAATCGATCCCCGCGCCTGCCGGCGAGATGGACGTCGTGCTGGGCGCCGGCTGGCCCGGCGTGATGCTGCATGAGGCGGTCGGCCACGGGCTTGAAGGCGATTTCAACCGCAAGCAGACGTCAGCTTTCGCAGGGTTGATGGGCAAGCAGGTCGCGGCCAAGGGCGTCACCGTCGTCGACGACGGCACCATGGCCTCGCGGCGCGGCTCCTTGTCGATCGACGACGAGGGCACGCCGACCAACCGCACGGTCCTGATCGAGGACGGCATTCTGGTCGGCTACATGCAGGACCGCCAGAATGCGCGGCTGATGAACATGAAGCCGACCGGCAACGGGCGACGTCAAAGTTATGCCCATGTGCCGATGCCGCGGATGACCAACACCTACATGCTGGCCGGTCAGCGCGACCCGGCGGAGATTCTGGCGTCGGTGAAGAACGGCATCTACGCCGCGAATTTTGGCGGCGGACAGGTCGACATCACCTCGGGCAAATATGTGTTCCAGTGCACCGAGGCCTACAAGATCGAGAACGGCAAGCTCGGCGCCCCCCTGAAGGGCGCGATGCTGATCGGCAACGGGCCGACCGACCTGCACAGAATAACCATGATCGGCAACGATCTTGCGCTCGATACCGGAATCGGCACCTGCGGCAAGAACGGCCAGGGCGTGCCGGTGGGCGTCGGCCAGCCGACGCTGCGGATGGAACGGATTACGGTCGGAGGAACAGGCTAGTGAGCATCGAGAAGAACGAGCTCGTGAGCACGGAACAGGAAACAGCCGTCGCCAAGCCGATCAGTTGGCGCGCGCAGGCCGTCCAGCTCGCGGCGATCGTCGCCGTCGTGTTCATCGCCAAGGGGGCGCTCGCCGAACCCTTTTATGTCCCGTCCGGCTCGATGGAACCGACGCTCCTGATCGGCGACGCGCTGCTGGCGTCGAAATTCCCCTATGGCTATGGCGCGGCCTCCTTGCCGATCCAGATCACGCTGCCGGAAACCGGCCGCCTGTTCGGCGAAACGCCGAAGCGCGGCGACGTCGTCGTGTTCCGCTGGCCCGGCGACCGCTCGCAGGCCTGGGTCAAGCGCGTCGTCGGCCTGCCCGGCGATCGCATCCAGTTGCGTCAGGGCCAGCTTTTCATCAACGACCATGCCGCAACGCTGACGCCTGACGGCATCGGCGAAGCCGAAGACGACCGCGGCGGCAGCGAGAAGGCCTATCGCTTCATCGAGACGCTGCCGAACGGCGTCACGCATGCGATCTTCAAGATGCGTGACAATGGCCAGTACGACAACACGGCCGAAGTGACGGTGCCCGCGGGCAAGCTGTTCGTGCTCGGCGACAACCGGGACAATTCCGCCGACAGCCGCGTCTCGCTGCGCGACGGCGGCGTCGGCTTGCTGCCGATCGACAACCTGGTCGGCCGCGCCGATGCGGTGGTCGGCTCCTGGGACATGGGCGTTCGCAGTCAGCCGGTCTGGACCTGGCTGTCGGGCTTCCGGATGGCGCGGTTTTTCACCTCGGTGCATTGAGCGCGCGACACTAACTCCACTTTCCGTCATGGCCGGGCTTGTCCCGGCCATCCACGTCTTGCTTAATCATAGACAGTCAGAACGTGGATGCCCGGGACAAGCCCGGGCATGACGACGGAGAGTGCTGCTGTCATGACCTTCGACGACGTCAGAAAATTTGCGCTTCTGTGGCCGGAGGTTGAGGACTGCACTTCCTACGGCACGCCGGCGCTGAAGGTGCGCAAGAAACTGCTGGCGCGCCTGAAGGAAGACGGCGACAGCCTGGTGATGCCGGGCGTGCCGCAGGATGAGCGCGCGATGCTGGTGGAAAGCGCGCCGAAGATATTTTACTTCACCGATCACTACCGCGATTATCCGATGGCGCTGATCCGCCTGTCGAAGGCAAAGCGCGCCATCGTCGAACCGCTGCTGCGCCGGCACTGGCGCACGCTAGCGTCCAAGGCGGCGGTGAAGGAATACGATTCGAAATAGTTTCTTCCGTCATTGCGAGCCAACGGGTCGCGCGAATGCGCGCCCGATGACAGGCTCCGCGAAGCAATCCATTTTGCTGCGAAGGAAGTTTGGATTGCTTCGTCGCTATCGCTCCTCGCAATGACGGCGGGAGGACTTGATGACCCGAGACGAATTCCTCGCCGCCGCGCTACGCAATCTAAATAACGAATTCATCGTCGACGAACTGTTCGCGCTCGCACTTCCCGACGCCTGGCTGGTCTCCGGCTGTCTGGTGCAGACGGTGTGGAACATCAAGACCGGCCGTAACGTCGACCATGGAATTAGCGATTACGACGTGTTCTATTTCGATGCCGATACTTCCTGGGAAGCCGAAGACGCCGTGATCCGCACTCTGGCAAAACACTTCGCCAAACTCGGCGTCACCGTTGAAGTGCGCAACCAGGCGCGCGTCCATCTCTGGTACACGCAAAAACACGGCCTGCCCTACCCGCCGCTGCACGGCTCGACCGAGGGCATCGACCGCTTTCTGACGAAAAACACCCGCGTCGGTATCCGCCGCACGCAGGATGGCTACGACGTCTACGCGCCCGATGGATTTGACGATGCCGCCAATCTGATCGTGCGGCCGAATCCAGGCGCGAATTTCTCGGCGGAGAATTACGAGAAGAAGGCGGCGCGCTGGAAGGCGCTGTGGCCGGAGGTAACGGTGCTGGGCGTGGAATGAGCCGTCATTGCGGGCCAACGGGTCGCGCGAATGCGCGCCCGATGACAGGCTCCGCGAAGCAATCCATCGCGCCGCAAAGAAAGAGTGGATTGCTTCGTCGCTTTCGCTCCTCGCAATGACAGAGGATGGCGTTAGCGCTTCGCGCTCCTACCTCACCACGCCCGAAATAAACCCGGCCTTGCGGCGCGGCGGCTTGATGTCTTTTTTCAGGTAGCAGTGGGCGTCGCGGCCGGCATAGCCCGGCCGGGCGTAGGTCCAGGCCCGGCATTTGTTGTCGGCGGCGCAGGCGGCCTTGCAGGCGTCGTCACCGTCAGAGCCGTTGAGATCGAAATTCTTGTAGTCGCCGCCGAAACGGTCGATCGAGGTCTCGATCGTGTTGTTCTTCGGCTCAACCACCCCGGCGCCGCGCACGCCGGAGACGCAGCAATTATCCTGCGTGCGTGCCGGCACATTGCTCTTGAGCCAGCAGGTCGCGCCGTTGGTCGTGTCGGTCGGGTAGCTGAAGCTCCATGCCCGGCAGCGCTTGTCGCGCTCGCAGACCAGCGCACAATCGGCCGGGTCGCCCGAGGTGACCGGCGCACTGAGATAATCGCCGCCCGGACGGTCGAAATTGGCCTGCGCCAGCGCCGGGCGCACGGATGCGGTCGCCGCCAGAAGGGCGAGCGCCACCACACACGCCCTGAGCAGGCGGCCTATCCCCATCTGCGATTGCTTCCGAGTCCGCGTCGAGAGGCCTCATTTGAGCGGCCTCAACCTGTACGGTGGATGAACGGCTCAAAAATGCGGCATTCGGGAGCGTCGTCGGACCGGTCGCCTAGAACGCGTATTCCTGATAGGCCGGTTCCACGGAGCCACCCCAGACGCCCTGATACTTCTCCAGCATCTCTTCCGCAGGGGTCCGGCCGCAATCGAGAATCCGTTCCAGCGGCTCGAGAAACCGGCTCTCGTCGCGGCCGGAATGGTCGACGCGGTTGCGCCGCCGCAAACCGGCATGCGACAGCTTCAGGCATTCCCTTGCGACCTCAAACAGGTAGCGATCCCTGATCCTGGCCTTGAAGCCCAGACGCGGCACATCGTCGCGCAACGCCTGGCGCTCATAGGCATTCCAGTGGCTGACCAGATCCCAGGCCGCGTTCAGGGTGTCGTCGTCGTACAACAGGCCGACCCAGAACGCCGGCAACGCCGGCAGCCGGCCCCACGGCACGCCGTCGGCGCCGCGCATTTCCAGATAGCGCTTCAGCCGCACTTCCGGGAAAATCGTCGACAGATGGTTGGCCCAGTCCGACAGCGTCGGGCGCTCGCCGGGGAATGCGGGGTTCCTGCCATCGAAGAAGGCACGGAAAGACGAACCCGACACGTCGATATATTCGTCGCCGCGCTTGACGAAATACATCGGCACATCCAGCGCGTAATCGACCCAGCGCTCGAACCCCATGCCGTCCTCGAACGCCCAGGGAATCATGCCCGAGCGCGCGTTGTCGGTGTCGCGCCAGATTTCGGAGCGGAACGAGAGGTATCCGTTGGGCTTGCCTTCGGTGAAGGGCGAATTGGCAAACAGCGCGGTCGCGACCGGCTGCAGCGCCACCGATACCCGCAGCTTCTTGACCATGTCGGCTTCGGAGGAGAAATCGAGGTTGGTCTGCACCGTGCAGGTCCGGTACATCATGTCGAGGCCGTATTGGCCGACCTTCGGCATGTAATTGGTCATGATCTTGTAGCGGCCCTTGGGCATTATCGGGATCTGGTTGCGCGACCAGGACGGCGTCATGCCGAGCCCGAGAAAGCCGATGCCGAGCGGCGTCGCGATCTCGCGCACCTGCGCCAGATGCGCCATCAGCTCCGACTGGGTCTGGTGCACGGTCTCGACCGGCGCGCCCGACAATTCGAACTGGCCGCCGGGCTCCAGCGAAATCGCGCCGCCGCCGGTGACGTCGTACAGCCCGATGATCTTGCCGCGCTCCGTGATCGGCTCCCAGCCGAGCAGGAGCTTCATGCCTTCGAGCAGCGCGCCGATGCCCTTAGCTCCTTCATAGGGCACGGGATGGTGGCCCTCGAGCGTGAACGGGGTCTTCTCGTGTTCGGTGCCGATGCGGAATTCGCTCGGCGGCTTCACGCCGTCCGCCAGCCACGCCACGAGTTCGTCGCGCGATTGCAGCGGCGTCATATCGATCTGGTCACGCGCCATAGAAAATCCGGATGTGGGGCGATTCGACCGAACGCGCCGTATGGCCAAGGGGGATGCGGACAGCGTTGTCCGCAGCAACGAAAGGTATCGGGGCTATCATCGCGCAGGCACGCCGTCTCGGACGGCCACGGCCTTGATATCCCCGCAGGAGCAGCCGAGCCGGTCGAGCAGACCGCACAGCTTGATGGAATCGGCATCGGAAAGTTTGGAGCCGACGTATTTCTCGATCGCCGCCGAATAGGCGTTCCACATTTTCTTCTGCAGCTCGCGCCCGGCCTCGGTGATCTCGACGAACTGGCCGCGCTTGTCGATCTTGCATTCGCGCCGCGCCGCCAGTCCCTCGTCCACCAGCCGGTCGATCAGCCGCGAGGTCGAATATTGCGGGATCAGCATCTGCTTCTCCAGCTCGACCGGGCGCATCTCGCCCGACGGCGCGCGCGACAATTCCAGCAGCGCGTCATACCAGGCCAGCGGCGGGAAGCCGGCTTTCTTCAAATCCTGCTCGACGGCATCGAGCACCCGGCTCTGGACCCGCATCAGGCGGATCCACGCGGCGGTCGCCTCGGTCGAAGGTTTGCGTTTCATCGTTCAGTCCGTCTCTGTCACGATCAGTGTACCGCACTAAATGCAGCTGCATCAATCTTGACTATTTCATGCAGATGCATTTAGTCATTCCGGAACGTTTTCAAACACCTGATCCCGTAAAGAAAACGTCACACAATATCGGTTTTGAGCCCGGTTGGTTCTGATACGCTCGGGACCTCAGGCCCAAAAGCCGCAATCCATAAATTTCCAGGGAAGGAAAATCCGATGAAACTGTATTATTCGCCCGGCGCCTGCTCGCTCTCCCCCCATATCGCGCTGCTGGAAGCCGGCCTGCCCTATGACCTGGTCAAGGTCGACCTGCGCGCCAAGAAGCTGGAAAACGGCGACGATTATCTGAAGATCAACCCCAAGGGCCAGGTCCCGGCGCTGGCGCTGGACTCCGGCGAAATCGTCACCGAAGGACCGGTCATCGTCCAGATGATCGCCGACAAGGTCGGCAAGGGCCTGGCGCCCGCCCGCGACAGCGCCGAGCGCTACAAGCTGCTGGAGTGGCTCAACTTCATCACCACCGAACTGCACAAGAATTTCGGCCCGATGTTCTCGACGGTGCTGGCCGACGACGCCAAGGCGTTCTTCAAGGACCGCGTGATGGGCAAGTTCAAGTATCTGGAAACCGCACTGGCCGGCCATGATTATATCATGGGCAAGCAGTTCACCGTCGCCGATGCCTACCTGTTCACGATGCTGGCCTGGGCCGATCGCCTGAAGTTCGATCTGTCCGGCATGCCGAACCTGATGGCCTACAAGGCCCGCGTCGGCGCCCGCCCGAAGGTGCAGGAGGCCCTCGTCAAGGAAGGCCTGATGAAGGCGGCATAAGCTTCATTACGTTGGATACGAAAGGGGCCGGATCGATGATCCGGCCCTTTAGTCATTCCGGGGCGATGCGAAGCATCGAACCCGGAATCTCGAGATTCCGGGTCTGGTGCTACGCACCATCCCGGAATGACAACAACACAATCCTACGCCGCCGCCTGCTTCTTCGGCGGGAAGCGGCCGTAGAAGGTTTCGCCCTTGGCGGCCATCTCGACCAGCAGTTTCGGCGGCGTGAAGCGCGAACCGTATTTGGCCTCGAGCTTGTGGCAGAGTTCGACGAACTTCTTCGTGCCCATGAAGTCGATATAGGACAGCGTGCCGCCGGTGAACGGTGCAAAGCCGAAACCGAGGATCGAGCCGACATCGGCCTCGCGCATGTCGGTGATGACGTGATCCTCCACCGTGCGCGCGGCTTCCACCGCCTGGCTCACCAGGAAGCGCTGCTTCAGCTCCTCGAAATCGAGCGTATCGGGATCGAGGTGGGTCTTCTGCAGCGCGCCGAGACCCGGCCACAGGCTCTTCTGACCCTTGCCCTTCTCGGGATAATCGTAAAAGCCCTTGCCGTTCTTGCGGCCGAGGCGGTTCTGCTTCTCCACCAGCTCCACCATCAGCTTCTTCTGATCGGGATTGATGGCGTTGGGGCCGAGATCGGCCTCGGTCGCCTTGATGACCTTGAGGCCGAGATCGAGCGCGACCTCATCCGACAGCGACAACGGGCCGACCGGCATGCCCGCCATCTTGGCGACGTTCTCGATCATCGCCGGCGGCACGCCTTCGAGGAACATCTCGTTGCCCTCGGCGATGTAACGTCCGACGCAGCGATTGGCATAGAAGCCTCTGCTGTCGTTGACCACGATCGGCGTCTTGCCGATCGCGCGGGTATAATCGAGCGCGGTTGCCAGCGCCGCATCGCCGGTGTTCTTGCCGAGGATGATCTCGACCAGCATCATCTTCTCGACCGGCGAGAAGAAATGGATGCCGACGAACCGGCCCTGGTCCTTGAAGGATTCGGCCAGCGAGGTGATCGGCAGTGTCGAAGTGTTGGAGGCGAAGATCACGCCCGGCTTCAGATATTCCTGCGCCTTGGTGAAGGTATCCGCCTTCACCTTGCGATCTTCGAACACGGCCTCGATGACGAGGTCGCAATCCCTGAGCGCTTCATAGTCGGCGGTCGCCGTGATGCGGGACATGATGGCGTCGGCTTCGGTCTGCTTGGCACGACCCTTGGCGACGAGACCGTCGATCACGCTCTTGGCGTGGGCCTTGCCCTTGTCGGCGCTCTCCTGGTCGCGGTCGATCAGCACCACGTCGATGCCGGCGCGTGCCGAGACGTAGCCGACACTGGCGCCCATGAAGCCGGCGCCGATCACGGCGAGCTTCTTCACCTTGGTCGGCGGCACGTTCGGCGGACGCCGCGCGCCCTTGTTCAGTTCCTGCATCGACAGGAACAAGCTGCGGATCATGGCGGCGGCTTCGTTGGAGCGCAGCACCTGGGTGAAGTAACGCGACTCGACCCGCAGTGCGGCGTCGATCGGCAACTGCAGGCCTTCATAGACGCAGCTCATGATGGCGCGCGCCGCCGGATAATTGTCATAGGTCTCGCGGCGGTAGATCGCGTTGCCCGCCGGGAACATCATCATGCCGGCCTTGGAGAACACGGGCCCGCCCGGCAGCTTGAAACCCTTCTCGTCCCAGGGTGCGATCGCCTTGCCGCCGCCCTTGATCCAGTCCTTGGCGGCCTGGATCATCTCGGCGGGAGGAACGATCGCGTGAATCAGGTTCAGCGCCTTGGCTTTCGCCAGATTGATCGCTTCGCCCTTCAACAAAAGCTGCATCGCATCCTGCGGCGAGACGATGCGCGGCACGCGCTGGGTGCCGCCGGCACCCGGGAACAGGCCGACCTTCACTTCGGGCAGGCCGAGGCGGGTCTTGGGATTATCCGCCGCGACGCGGTAGTGGCAGGACAGCGTCAGTTCAAAACCGCCGCCGAGCGCCAGCCCATTGATGGCGGCGACCCACGGCTTGCCTGAGGTTTCGATCGAGCGAAACACCTGCGAGAACCGGCGGCTCTGGTCGAACAGCACCTGATTGGCGGCAACTTCGCCCTTGTCCTTCAGCAGCGCGGCATAGGTCTGGGCCATGCCCTCGAGCATCGAGAGGTCAGCGCCGGCGCACAGCGCTTCCTTGCCCGAGGTGATGACGACGCCCTTGACGGCGGCGTCTTCGGACGTCTGCTTGATGATCGCCTCGAGTTCGGTGATCGAAGTCTCATCCAGCACGTTCATTGAACGGCCGGGCGTGTCCCAGGTCACCAGCACGATGCCGTCGGCGTCGGTCTCAGTCTTGAAATTCTTGAAGGCCATGTGTTGCTCCCTCGAAGCCGACTGCCCGTTGGCGCGGCGGTTGTCTCTGATCGTAGGGTGGGCAAAGCGAAGCGTGCCCACCGCCGTGAAAATGGTGGGCACGGCGCAAGCGCGCCCTTTGCCCACCCTACGTTTAGACCCGCTCGATGATCGTAGCGGTGCCCATGCCGCCGCCGATGCACAGGGTCACCAGCGCGGTCTGTTTGTTGGTGCGTTCGAGCTCGTCGAGCACGGTGCCGAGGATCATGGCGCCGGTGGCGCCGAGGGGATGGCCGAGCGCGATCGCGCCGCCATTGACGTTGATCTTGGAAGGATCGATCTCGAACGCCTGCATGTAGCGCAGCACCACCGAGGCAAAGGCCTCGTTGAGCTCGAACAGGTCGATGTCCGACTTCTTCATGCCGGAACGCTCGAACAGCTTTTCGGTGACGTCGACCGGGCCGGTCAGCATCATCGCCGGCTCCGAGCCGATATTGGCGAAGGCGCGGATTTTCGCGCGGGCCTTCAGGCCGTGCCTGGCGCCGGCTTCCTTGCTGCCGAGCAGCACCGCACCGGCGCCGTCGACGATGCCGGAGGAGTTGCCGGCGTGATGCACATAGTTGATGCGCTCGACTTCGGGATGCGCCTGGATCGCGACAGCATCGAAGCCGCCCATCTGGCCCACCGCCGCGAACGACGCCTGCAACTGGCCGAGCGACTGCATTGTCGTGGTCGGCCGCATGTGCTCATCCTTGGCCAAAATCGTCAGCCCGTTGATGTCCTTGACCGGCACCACGGAATTCTTGAAGCGGCCCTCGTCCCAGGCTTTTGCCGCGCGCTGCTGGCTCTGCACGGCATAGGCGTCGACATCGTCGCGCGAAAACCCATATTTGGTCGCGATCAGATCGGCCGAGACGCCCTGCGGCATGAAATAGGACGGCACCGCCATCGACGGGTCCATCGGCCAGGCGCCGCCGGAGGCGCCGATGCCGACGCGGCTCATCGATTCGGCGCCGCCGCCGATCACGAGTTCATGCTGGCCGGCCATGATCTGGGCGGCGGCGAAATTGACGGCATCGAGGCCGGAGGCGCAGAAGCGGCTGATCTGGACGCCGGGCACGGCCTCGCCGAGGCCGGCCTTCATCGCAGCAAAGCGGGCGATGTCGGAGCCGGCTTCGCCGACCGGATCGACCACGCCGAGGATGACGTCGTCGACGACGTCTTCGGGAAGGTTGTTGCGTTCCTTGAGCGCCCGCAGCGGCACCGTCGCCAGCGCCAGCGCGGTGACCTCATGGAGCGAGCCATCGGCCTTGCCGCGGCCGCGCGGGGTGCGAACGTGATCGTAGATATATGCCTCGGGCATGTCGCCCTCCTTATATGAGGATCATAATATATAGGCTGAAGTCGTCGCGGAGTCTCGTCCGCGGCGAGGAATTTCAGAACGCTTCCGCCGCCAGTTCCATCGTGGTCGCCGCGCCGGACTGGATGCGCGCGAGATGGACTGATGTTTCCGGCAACATCCGCTCCATGAAGAAGCGGCCGGTCACCAGCTTGGTGCTCAGATAGGGCGTGGCGCCTGTGCCCGCCATCTTGTCCTGCGCCACTTTGGCCATGCGAGCCCACATGTAGCCAAAGGTGACGAGGCCGAACAATTGCATGTAGTCGGTGGCGGCGGCACCGGCGTTGTCGGGCTTCGCCATCGCATTCTGCATCAGCCACCCGGTGGCCTGCTGCAGGTGGCCGAGTGCGGCCGACAGCGGCGTCACGAACGGCTTCATGGCGTCGTCGGCGCCGTGCTCCTTGGCGAACGCGGCGACTTCGCCGAAGAACGCCATCACGGCGCGGCCGCCGTCGCGCGGCAGCTTGCGGCCGACGAGGTCGAGCGCCTGGATGCCGTTGGCGCCTTCATAGAGCATGGCAATGCGCGCATCGCGGACGAACTGCTCCATGCCGTGTTCGGCGATGTAACCGTGGCCGCCATACATCTGCTGCGCCAGCACCGCATTGGAGAAGCCGACGTCGGTCATCACGCCCTTCATGACCGGGGTCATCAGGCCCATGTGGTCGTCGGCCTCCTGGCGATCCTTGGGGTCGGAGGAGCGATGGGCGACGTCGCTCTTCAGCGCGGTCCACACCACCATGGCGCGCGCCGCCTCGTTGAAGGCGCGGATGGTGAGCAGCACGCGGCGCACGTCGGGATGCACGATGATCGGATCGGCCGGCTTGTCCGGCGCCTTCGGCCCGGTCAGCGAACGGCCCTGCAGGCGCTCGCGCGCATAGTTCACGGCGTTCTGGTAGGCGACTTCGGATTGCGCGAGGCCCTGCACGGCGACGCCGAGGCGGGCTTCGTTCATCATCACAAACATGCCCTGCATGCCCTTGTTTTCCTCGCCGATCAGCCAGCCGGTGGCGCTGTCGTAATTCATCACGCAGGTGGCGTTGCCGTGGATGCCCATCTTGTGCTCGATCGAGCCGCAGGAGACACCGTTGCGGGCACCGAGCGAGCCGTCGGCATTGACCAGGATCTTCGGCACCACGAACAGCGACACGCCCTTGATGCCGGCCGGCGCGCCTTCGATGCGCGCCAGCACCAGATGGATGATGTTGTCGGCGAGATCATGCTCGCCGGCCGAGATGAAGATCTTGGTGCCCGTAATCTTGTAGCTGCCGTCGGCCTGCTTGACCGCCTTGGTGCGCAACAGGCCGAGATCGGTGCCGCATTGCGGCTCGGTCAGGTTCATGGTGCCGGTCCACTCGCCCGCCACCATCTTCGGCACGAACATCTTCTTCTGTTCCGGCCTGCCGTGCACCATCAGCGCCGCGGTCGCGCCCATGGTCAGGCCGCCATACATCGAAAACGCCATGTTGGCCGCGCTCTGGAATTCGGTGACGACCTGGCTCAGCGTCACCGGCAGTCCCTGCCCGCCATATTCCGCAGGCGCCGACAGCCCGAGCCAACCGCCTTCGGCGACCTGCTTGAAGGCTTCCTTAAAACCCTTCGGCGTGGTGACGCTGCCGTCATCGTGACGGACGCAGCCTTCGAGATCGCCGGTACGATTGAGCGGCTGCAGCACCTCTTCGCTCAACTTGGCCGCCTCGCCGATGATCGCTTCGCGCACGTCGGCGGAGGCATCGGTAAAACCGGGCAGATTGTCGTAGCGATCGATCTGGAAGACGTCGTTGAGCAGGAAGGTGACGTCTTCCACAGGGGCTTTGTAGGTCGGCATGGCGTTCTCCCGGCAGGGCAGACTTGAGTGAGTGGAGGTGTGGGATTTGGCGGGCAGCTATCGGTGAAGTCTGGCGTTCCGGAACCGGACCTTAGCCGGTTCCATTACGCCGAGGCAGCAAATAAAGGCCTTGGGCGATACGACCTGATGTCACTGCTTCGCGGTTTCCTTGGCGAGCTGTTCTCCCATCAGGCGATGCAGCAGATTCATTCCCTTGAGCGGGCGCACCATCACCTTGAAATGAATGATGCGGTCATCGGCGCTGAAGGTGATGATGTCGACGCCGTTGATCTTGATGCCTTCGATCTCGTTTTCGAATTCGAGCACCGCGCCGGTGTCGCTGCGCCATTCGCCGATATATTTGAAGCCCGGACCGCCCAGCACCTTCTCGGCGCTCGACAGATATTTGAAGGTGATGTCGCGCCCGCGTTGCGGCGTGTGCACGACCGGGCTTTCGAACACCGCATCGGGGTGCAGCAGCTCCCACAGCGCCGCGTGGTCGTGGGACTTCATGTAGCCGTACCACTTGTCGAGTGCGGTCATGGTCATCATGTCTCCTGCGCGGGCGATGACGGGCTCCGGGACACAGACCGGCCCATTATGCGCGTTGACGCATATGCAACTTTATGCATAATGTCAACGCTGCTCATAGCCGAAAGACCGTCCGGAGATAGTTTCTTGGCGCTTGGCGACGCGATCCTTGCCTGCCTGACCGAACGTCCGATGACGGGCTATGAGCTCGCCAAGACCTTCGATGCGTCGATCGGCTTCTTCTGGAAGGCCAACCACCAGCAGATCTACCGCGAACTGACGAAACTTCGCGATCGCGGCCATATCCAGGGCCGTGAGGTGGTGCAGTCCGGCAAGCCCAACAAGCTGGTCTACACCCTGACGCCGGAGGGCCGCGCCGCGCTACGGCACTGGGCCGCCCGGCCGAGCGTCCCGGCCTCGATCAAGGACGACCTCCTGGTACGGCTCTATGCGCTCGACAGCGTCGACCTCGAACCGCTGCGCGCCGACCTGATGGCGCGGCTCGAACACCACCGCGACCGCTGTTCCCGCTACGAACGGATTCTCGGCAAACGCTTCCCCGACGGCACCGCATCGCCCGCCGACCTCGGCAAGCTGCTCTCGCTTCGGCTCGGAGTTCGTCACGAGCGCGCCGTGGTGGAATGGTGCGAGGAAGCGCTCGACGCGCTGTCGGCCGGCGCGGTCCCGAGCAACGTGGTGCCGATCGGGAACGGCCAGCGCGAAAACAACGGCTAGATTTGGCGTGTATGCTTCCGTGTCCCGGACGCGGTGCAGCGTGCAACGCTGCTCCGCAGAGCCGGGACCTCCCCCGTCCCGACGACCCCGGATCAGCTGCGCACCACGCCGCAAGTGCGGCGCGCTGCGCAGCATCCGGGGAACGTCAACCCCACCGTTTTTCCTTAAGCGGGCAACTTTACTGACCGGCCACCCCAATCCTTAACCCGTTCTTTACCGTAACGCGAAAAAGTCAGGATCTGAGGCAGACGACCTGCGCGGAATTCGATTGTCTCTTGGTGGGGACGCGCGGGGAAGCTGATGGCGCAAGTATAGCGCCGGAGTTCGGAACCGGACCTGAGCATGAATTCGCGCGTTTCGTGGAGTGTTGACGGCATCGATCCCTCGGTTCGCGAAAGGGCCGAGGCAGCCGCGCGCCGTGCCGGCATGTCGCTGAGCGAGTGGCTCAATTCCACTGTCGGCGAACCCGTCGCGGCGCCTTCCCGTGGGTCCTACGATCAAGCCCCGGCGATGCCGAGCCAGGAAAGCCACGACGTTGCCGACATTCACCAGCGGCTGGATGCCATCACCCGGCAGATCGAACAGATTTCAAAGCCCGCGCCGCGCGGTGAAGCTGTGCGCGCCGAGCCGACGGTCGCCCGCCAGCTCAACGACGCCATTTCCCGCCTCGACGCGCGGCTATCGCAGATTACGAGCGCAGGCGCTTCCCGCCAGGCCTCGTCCCAAGTGCCGCCGCCGAACCGTGAGGCCCAGGCCGCCATGGTCGAGCGCGCCGCAGCCCAGGTCTATCGCCCCTCGCCGCCGCTGAGCCCGATCTCGTTCGACGCCGCCATCGCCGAGATTGCGGCGCGACAGAATGAACTCGACGGTTCGCCACAGCAGTTGCCGCCGCGCAGCGCGCCGCCGATGGCGCCAGCTCAGGCCGCGGGTCCGGACTTTTCCTCGCTGGAACGTTATCTGCTCAAGATCACGAGCCAGATCGAGTCGCTGCGACCCTCCGATCACATCGAGGCGTCGATCGCGGCGTTCCGCGGCGAACTCGGCGAAATCCGCCAAGCCATCACCGAAGCGATGCCGCGCCGGGCCATCGATTCGATCGAGAACGAAATCCGCTCGTTGTCACGCCGTATCGACGACAGCCGCCAGAGCGGCAGCGACGGCCAGATGCTGCTCGGCATCGAGCGCGCGCTTGCCGAAATCCATGGCGTGCTGAGCAAGCTGACGCCGGCCGAGCAACTCACCGGCTACGATGAGGCGATCCGCAGCCTCGGCACCAAGCTCGACCTGATCCTGCGCTCGAACGACGACCCGTCGACCGTCCATCAGCTCGAAGACGCGATATCAGCGCTTCGTTCGGTCGTTTCCAACATCGCCTCCAATGATGCGCTGGCGCGGCTTTCCGAAGACGTGCATTCGCTGTCGGCCAAGGTCGATCAAATCGCCCGCGCCGATGGCCAGGGTGATTCATTCGCTATTCTCGAGCAGCGCATCGCCGCGCTGACCTCGTCGCTGGAAGGCCGCGAACGCCCCGCGGCCGGCGAACCTTCGGAATTTGTCGAAGGCGCGCTGCGCTCCCTGACCGAACGCCTCGACCGCATGCCGGTCGGCAACGACAATGCGTCGGCGTTTGCCCATCTCGAACAACGCGTGTCCTATCTGCTGGAACGCCTGGAAGCTTCAACCGACCGTAGTGCCGCGCCCTCCGTCGATCTCGGACGGGTCGAGGAAGGGCTGCTGGACATTCAGCGCTCGCTCGAACGCCAGCACGCCAATCTGGTCTCGCTCGCCGATACCAGCCGCAGCGGCGGCGTACCGGCGATGGACTCCGGCATCGTCGACGCCGTCAAGCGCGAATTGTCCGACATCCGCTACAGTCAGTCGGAAACCGACCGCCGCACCCAGGACTCGCTGGAGACGGTTCACAGCACGCTCGGCCACGTGGTCGATCGCCTGGCGATGATCGAAGGCGATCTGCGCGCGGTTCGCGCAGCGCCGATTCCCGCCCAGCCGATGGTTTCGCCCGCGCCGGCGACCGTCACGATGCGCGAGGAAGCCCCGCGCGCGGCAATGCCGTCACCGGCCTCTGCGCCGATGCCCTATACGCAGGCGCTGGCGCCGCAGCCGAAACCGGAACTGCCGAATCCCGCGGCCATGCAGGAAACCTTCGCCGCCGCGCCGCGCGAATTCCATGCAGCGCAGCCGTTGGCGCCGCCGATGCCGCCGCGCGCGATCAGCGAAATCCTCGAGCCGCACGCAGCGTCGCGGGCGGCGATCGCGCCGGAATTGCCGCCTGATCACCCGCTCGAGCCGGGCACCCGGCCGGCCGCACGAATGTCTTCGCCGTCGGAGCGGATCGCCGCTTCCGAAAGCGTGATCAACGAGATTGCGGCGGGGCCGAAAGAACCCGTCAGTTCATCGAGCTTCATCGCCGCCGCGCGCCGCGCCGCGCAGGCTGCCGCCGCTGCCCCCGCCAATGAGAAGGCAGCCAAAGCTGCTGCCAAGGCCGCCGCCAAGGACAAGGGCGGCGACCACAAGATCAAGATCGGGGCGAAGATCGCGCAGCCCGGCGACAAAACGCCTTCCAACGTAACCTCCCGGATCCGCTCGCTGCTGGTCGGCGCGAGCGTGGTCGTGATCGTGCTCGGCACCTTCAAGATGGCGATGACGCTGCTCGACACCGGCAGCGCGCCGCCGATGCCGGGAATCGAAAATTCGACCGAGCCGGCAGCGCCGCCGCCCGCTCCGGCGGAGAGCAGCGCCAAGCCCGCGATGCCGGCGCCATCAGCGCCCTCGCTGATGTCGCCGACCCCGGCCGACCGGCAATCCAACAACATGTCCGCACCGAACACGCTGGACAGCGCGCGCGTCGCGATCCCGCCGCAGGCGCAGCCCTCCCCGGCCCCGGCGCCGTCCGGCGACGTCACCGGTGCGATCCCCACCGTGCAGGGCTCGTCATCAAGCAAATTCACGATGGTGCAGGTGCCGCCGAGCGAGCGGCTGCCCGACGCCATCGGCGGTCCGGTGCTGCGCGCCGCCGCCCTGAAGGGCGATCCGGCCGCGGCCTACGAGGTCGGCTTGCGCTTTGCCGAGGGCAAGGGCATTGCCGCGAACCTCGACGAGGCCGCCAAATGGTACGACCGCGCGGCGCAGGCCGGCGTGGTGCCCGCGATCTTCCGGCTCGGCACCTTCTACGAGAAGGGCCTGAGCGTGAAAAAGGACGTCGATATCGCGCGACGTTATTATTTGCAGGCGGCCGAACGCGGCAACGCCAAGGCGATGCATAACCTCGCGGTGCTGGACGCCGATGGCGGCGGCATGGGCGCCAACTACAAGAGCGCGTCGCAATGGTTCCGCAAGGCGGCCGATCGCGGTGTCGCCGACAGCCAGTTCAACCTCGGCATTCTCTATGCCCGCGGCATCGGCGTCGAACAGAACCTCGCCGAATCCTTCAAATGGTTCAGCCTCGCGGCGGCGCAGGGCGATGCAGATTCGAGCCGCAAGCGCGACGATATCGCCAAGCGCCTTGACGCCCAGTCGCTGGCGGCGGCCAAGCTCGCGATCCAGACCTTCACGCCGGAGCCGCAGCCCGATGACGCCGTCAATGTCGCGGCCCCTCAAGGCGGCTGGGACTCAGCGCCGGCGACGGCCAATGCGACCAAACCCGCAGCCAAGCCGGTTGCGACAAAGCGCGCCGCGGCGGTCATGCCGCGATAGCGCCGACATCCTCGGCCATAACGTCGTATATTGGGCCAGCCGGCTCGGGTCCCATTCGGTTTGGCTTGCGACGAGGATCGATTGTCTACGGACGATAATCAGGACGAAGCGCGTCGTTTCCGGAGCTCGCCGACGGGGCCTGCGGTCGCAGCGCCGCGCATGCCGGCCGCTCCACCGCCGGCGCCTCCGGTTCGGACCACCGGCCGCAAACGGAATTTCTGGTCGATTGCCGTCTTTGTCCTGCTCGCTTCCGGCATCGGCATCCGCGCCTACCGCGACCTGTCGCGGCCCGATGCGTGGGACTACTGGAAAGACCAGTATCTCTCGCCGAGCCTGACGGCCTCGCTGGTCGCCAAGGCCTATCTCGGCAGCCCCGATCCGGGCCGGCGCGCGCTCCTGGTCAGCGGGACGATCGGCCCCGCCGCCGCAAACCTGTTCCGCGAGCGGCTCGACGAAGCCAGGCTCGCCACCGGCGACCTGGTGTTGCTGTCGTCGCCCGGCGGCGATCTCGGTCAGGCCGTGATCATGGGCGAGATCATCCGATCGCGCGGTCTGGCGACGGCGGCCGGCACCGCTGACGCCTCCGGCCGCGTCAAACCGGCTTATTGCGCCAGCGCCTGCGTGCTGATCTATGCGGGCGGCAAGCCCCGCTTCGGGGTGCTGGGCTCGGCGCTCGGCGTCCATCGGTTTGTGACCACAAGGGCCACCAGCGATCCCGTCGCCGACACCCAGCGGGTCGCAGGCGCGGTCCTCGGCTACATGACCAAAATGGGGGTCTCGTCATCCGTCGTCGAAGCGATGTCCGAGACCCGGGACATCCGCTGGCTCGCGCCCAAGGAAGCGCTGGCGATGAACCTCATCACCGATCCCCTCAGTAAGCCCTGAGGCCCGATCAGCCCAGCGCGCCGCGGACTATTAACCGCACCTGTTCACCACAGCCGAAAATGCGCTGAGGTTGGAGGCAAAAAATTGCCCTCCGGCGCATTCTTTAGTCCATCCTGCCACCGAATTCGGTTATGCAAAGGCCGCGGTAACCGGCTCCACACACGCGAATTGTGCGGTCTGCCGGATACCACTGCCGGCACCACCACAACCATGCCGTTGATGGCCTCGACGAGGGCCGGCGGCAGAACGACAAAAAGCGGACGCGCGTGCAGCTCTACCTTCCGATCGCCGACATTCCGGTCAATGTCTTCCTCATCCTGGCGATGGGCGCGGCGGTTGGTTTCGTCTCCGGCATGTTCGGCATCGGTGGCGGCTTCCTGATGACGCCGCTGTTGATCTTCGTCGGCATCGCGCCCGCGGTCGCCGTTGCCTCGGTCGCGAGCCACATCGCGGCGTCCTCGTTTTCCGGCGCACTATCCTACTGGCGGCGGCGCGCCATCGATCCACTGCTGGCGCTGGTGCTGTTAAGCGGCGGCACGATCGGCACTGCGCTTGGCGTGTGGACCTTCACGCTGCTGCGCTCGCTCGGCCAGCTCGATCTGATGATCGCGATGTCCTACGTGATCCTGCTGACCACGGTCGGCGGGCTGATGTTCTGGGAAGGCCTGCGGGCGCTGTTGCGGACCCGCCGCGGCGGCGCGGCCACGATCCGGCGTCCCGGCACCCATAGCTGGATCCACGGATTGCCGCTGAAGATGCGCTTCAAGCGCTCCAAGATTTATCTGTCGGTGATCCCCGTCGTCGTCATCGGCCTGATCATCGGATTCATCGGCGCGGTGATGGGCATCGGCGGCGGCTTCATCCTGGTGCCGCTGATGATCTACGTGCTGCGGGTGCCGACCTCGACCGTGATCGGCACCTCGATGGTGCTGACCTTGGTCACCATGGTGTTCGCCACCATGCTGCACGCGGTCACCAACCATCTGGTCGACGCCGTGCTGGCGCTGATCTTGATGATCGGCGGCGTCACCGGCGCGCAGTTCGGTGCGCGGGCCGGCCAGAAAATCCGCGGCGAACATCTGCGGCTGCTGCTCGGGCTATTGGTGCTCGCCGTCGGCGTCCGCTTCGCCGTCGAACTGGTGATCCGGCCCGAAGACCTGTTCACGATCCGGGAAACCGGAGGCGCCGGATGATCGCGCGCGTCCCGCTCACGCTTGCCGGGCTCGCTCTGGGCGCAGCGCTGGCCGCGCCGCCGGCCCAGGCCGAACGGCTGATCGTGTCGGTGTCGAACCACCGCGTGACGGTGACGCCGAATTATTCCGGCGAGGAACTGGTGCTGTTCGGCTCGGTCGAAAAGGACGCCTCCCCGCCCGCCAGCCACAACAATTACGATCTGGTGGTGACGGTCGCCGGCCCGCGCGCCGACATGGTGACGCGCCGCAAGGAACGCAAGTTCGGCATCTGGATCAACACGGACTCGCGCCAGTTCCTGAAAGTGCCGAGCTATCTCGCGCTGTTTTCCAACCGGCCGTTCGACGCCATCGCTTCGCCGGAAGTGCAGCGGCGGCAGCAGCTCGGGCTGAACAACGTGCTGTTGACCCAGCGCGTCGGCCCTGACTATGCCGACGTGGTGCCGAACGACGCGTTCCGCAGCGCCTTCGTGCGGCTGCGTTCCGAGCACGGGCTTTACCGCGAGGCGACCTCGGCCGTGACGTTCCTGACACCGACGCTGTTTCGCACCGGGATTCCGTTGCCCGCGGAGGTGCCGATCGGCACCTATGACGTCGAGATCAAGCTGTTCGCCGACGGTGCGCTGGTGACCAAGACCGAAACCGCGTTCGAAATCGTCAAGGTCGGCTTCGAGCAGTTCGTCGCCACCACCGCGCGCCAGAACGGCTTTGTCTATGGCCTCGTCACCGCCTTCATGGCGCTGATGACGGGCTGGATGGCCTCGATCGTGTTCCGCAAGGATTGACGGCCGTCATGAACGGCCGTCATTCCGGGGCGATGCGAAGCATCGAACCCGGAATCTCGAGATTCCGGGTCTGGTCCTTCGGACCATCCCGGAATGACGTCACACAAACATCCCCACGCCCATCGCCAGCACGCTCAACAACATCGCCGCGGTCGACAGCCAGCCCAGCCAATAAAGCGGCCCCTGGATGACGAACTTTCCCATCACGTTCTGCTGCCGCGCCATGATCATCAGCAGCACCATGACGGGAACGGCGAGCACGCCGTTGACGACGGCGCTCCAGTACAGCGCCTCGATCGGATCGATCGCGGTAAAATTGAGCGCGATGCCGATCGCGGCCGACAGCGCCAGCACCGAATAGAACGCGATCGCTTCCTTTGGTTTGCGGGCGAGTCCGACCGGCCATTTGCGCGCCTCGCCGACGGCGTAGGCGGTGGCGCCGCCGAGCACCGGGATCGCCAGCAAGCCGGTGCCGACAATGCCGAGCGCGAAAATCACTTCGGCGAACTGGCCGGCAATCGGACGCAGCGCCTCGGCCGCCTGCGCCGAGGTCTGGATGTCGGTCTTGCCCGCCGCATGCAGCGTCGCGGCAGCGGTGAAGATGATCGACAGCGCGATCAGGTTCGAGAACGCCATGCCGACGATGGTGTCGGCGCGGATGCGATGAAATTCCTTCTGCGCGCCGTAATGCTTGTCGATCAGCGGCTGCTTGGTCACGTCGACGCGCTGGTCTTCGGCTTCCTGCGAGGCCTGCCAGAAAAACAGATAGGGCGAGATCGTGGTGCCGAGGATTGCGACGATGGTGGTGAAATAATCCGTGCTCCAGGTCAGGCGCGGCATCAGCACGCCAGTCAGCGCCTCGCCCCACGAGACATGCGCGAAGGCGAGCGCGGCGACATAGGCGAACAGGCTCAGCGTCAGCCATTTCAGCACCGACACGTAGCGTTCGTAGTCGAGGAAGATCTGCGCCACCACCGAGGTGACGCCATAGAACAGCACGTAGATCATGCCGGGCCCGCCGATCAGGAGCTTGGTGGCATCGGCCATGGCGGCGAGATCGGCCGCGATGTTGACGGTGTTGGCGATGAACAGCAGCGCCACCACGACATTGAGCAGCCATGGCGAATAGTGCCGGCACACATTGCCCGAAATGCCGTGCCCGGTGACGCGACCGACCCGTGCGGAAATTTCCTGGATCGCCACCATCAGCGGAAAGCTCAGCAGCATGGTCCAGCCGATGCCGTAACCGAGCTGCGCGCCGGCCTGGCTGTAGGTACCGATCCCCGACGGATCGTCGTCGGAGGCGCCGGTGATCAGGCCGGGGCCGAGCGCTTTCAGGACATAGCGAAAACTGAACGGCTCCTTGGCCTCAGCCTTCGGTGCCGGCTTGTCATGGCCGGCCTTCTTGTCGTGATGTTTTGGACTCGAATGTTTGTGATCTGACATGCCCGGTTCCAGCCGCCGCGACAACGAACCGGACAGGGTTCGGTTCCGATCAAGGAAGCTGCCTTAGGCACCGCAACCACGCAATGCGCTCGATCAAACATGCTGGGTCGACGGCGGCTCCGGTTACGAAGAGCGGGCGGCCGCAGCCGCGGGACGGGTCACCAGGTAAATGCCCAGTGCGACCGGAACGATCCCGAGCAGATCGCGGAATTCGACGTGCTCGCCGAGGACGAGAAAGGCGAACAGCATGCCGAGCGGCGGCATCAGGAAGTGATAGGCGCTGGCAGCGGTGGCGCCGCAAACCTTCAGCAGGTGAAACCACAAGAGATAAGCGAGGATCGATCCGCCGAGCACGAGGAATGCGAAGGCGCCGAGCAGCCGCGCGCTCGGCACGATGTCGCCGACATCGGCGAACGTGAACGCGATGGGCAGCAGCACGATCCCAGCCGCGAGATTCTGCACGCCATTGCCGACCCAGAGGCTGCCCTTCGGCGCCAGCACCTTGAACAGGATGGTGCCGACCACGATCGAGGCCAGTGAGGCCAGCGTGAACATGATGCCGTGCCAGCTGTCGGTGCAGACAGACATGCGGTGCCAGACGATGAAGCCGACTCCGGCGATACCAAGCACGAGTCCCGTCACCTTGCGCCAGGTCAGCGCCTCGCCAAGAAAGACCGCCGCGAGCACCGCGGTGAACACCGGATTGGCGCTGACGATCAGGCCGCCGAGGCCGGCGGATACCGTCTTGAGCCCGGTGTAGCCGAGCCCGAGATAGAGCGCGTTGTTGGCGACGCCTAGAATCGCAAACACCGCGGCATCGCGCCATGTCAGCGACGAGAATGCCTCGCCGCGCAGCGCCGTGATTCCGAGGATCAGGATCCCCGCCAGCGAAAATCGCGCCGTCAGCAGGATCAACGGCGGGCAATCGGTGACGCCGATCTTGCCGGCCACGAAGGCAAAGCTCCAGAGCAGGCAGAACAGCGCGATGATGAGCGGCAGCAGATTGAAGCCGGTGCGGGGAACCGCAATCGAGGGAGCGAGCGACATGGGAAATCTCCTTTCCCATCACGTAGGCCCTCGTCTTGATATTTGAAAATTAAATGATAGACTTACTTTCAGTGGATTTATGAATGGAGCATTTCCATGCTCGATCTGGAGCTGCTGCGCAGTTTCGTCTCCGTAGTCGATGCCGGCGGCTTCACCCGCGCCGGCGAGCGCGTCCACCGCACCCAATCGACCGTCAGCCAGCAGATCAAGCGGCTGGAAGACGATGTCGGCCAGCCGCTGTTGAACCGCACCGGCAAGGACGTGACGCCGACGGAAGCCGGCGAGCGGCTGTTGTCCTACGCGCGGCGGCTCTTGGCGCTCGCCGAAGAAGCCCGCGACGTGATGGCGCGTCCGGGCAGCGAAGGCGCCGTGAAACTCGGCATCCCCGAGGATTTCGCGGCCTATCGCCTCGCCAATTTGCTGGCGACGTTTTCGCGCTCGCGGCCGGGCCTGCGGCTCGACGTGCGCGCCGACCAGAGCACCTATCTGCGGCGTGATATCGAACGCGGCGACCTCGATCTCGCGCTGCTCAAGCGCGACGCCGGCGAGAAAAGCGGCATCGCGGTCTGGCCCGAACGCGTGCACTGGGTCACCAGCAAGACCCATCCGATCGACACCAAATCCGGCTCGGTCCCCCTGATCGGCTTTCCGGCCGGCTGCCTCTACCGCTCGCGCGCGATCCATGCGCTCGAAAGCGCCGGGCGCTCCTGGCACATGGCCTATACCTCGTCAGGCCTCGCCGGCATCCAGGCCGCGGTCGCCGCCGGGCTGGGCCTGAGCATTCTTTCCGACATCGCAATCCAGGCCGATCATCGCATGCTCACGGCCAAAGATGGCTTTGCGCCGATCGACAGGACCGAGGTGGCGCTGGTGGCCTCGCCCGACGCCAGCCCGGCGACGCTGCGGCTGGCGGATCGTTTGGCAGAATTCTGCAATACGGTTCAGGCGAAGGCGGCGTAGGATTTATCAGTAACACCGTGACGCGGCGATGGCGTGCAGCTTGTTGTCGCCGAGCACATGCGCCATCAAGCCCGGCACGCGAAAGATTTTCGCAAAGGCCGGATCGCGGATGCTGAGGCCGCCGGTATAGGCGCCAAAGGCCGGCATCACCGCGCGCTCGCCGTCGGACACAAAACACCGCCGTTCGATCGAGCGGCCGCGGGTCGGTACCCGCGCCTTGGGGTGCAGATGGCCGGCGATTTCGCCGGACGCGCCGGTCGGCTCATGGCGGAACACAATTGGCCCGATCGCGACTTCGCTCGCGACCACGCCGCCGAGATCCGACGGCAAGGCTGGATCGTGGTTCCCCGCAATCCAGATCCAGTCGCGCCGCACCTGCATCGCCATCAATGCCTCGCGGTCGGGCGCAGACAAACGCTCGTGGGCATCGCGGTCATGAAAACTGTCGCCGAGCGCGATCACCATCCGCGGGTCGTGGCGCGCGATCACGGCCGCCAGCCGGCTCAGCGTCGCCACGGTATCGTAGGGCGGCAACAGCACACCACGCGCCGCAAAACTGGAGCCCTTTTCCAGATGCAGGTCGGAGACGACCAGCAGCCGCTGTTCCTGCCAGAACAACGCGCCGGAGAGATCGGCGAGGAAAATAACGTCGGCGATGGCAACCTTGGAGACGCGCATATCCTGATCGTATCCCGAAACTTGCGCCGTTGCCGTCACGTTTTATCCCGTCGCCTCTTTGACCAGTCCATCGGCGGCTTCCGCCAGCAACTCGTCGGCCGCCTCGCCATAAACCGACTCGCGGCCGATTTCCAGCATCACCGGCACCGCCAGCGGCGAAACGTGATCGAGTTCCCGATGGGTGATTCGCCCCTGAATACGGGCGAGCATATCACCCAATCGCTTGAGATCGAGCAGCCCGGTAGCGGCGTCGGCGCGGGCGGCGCGCAGCAGCACATGGTCGGCCTGGTGCTTGCGCAACACGTCATAGATCAGGTCGGTCGAGAACAGCACCTGACGGCGGGATTTTTCTTCGCCGGTGAAACGCCGCGCGATCAGGCCGGAGATGACCGCGCAGGTGCGGAAGGTGCGCTTCATCAGCGCGGATTCGGCCAGCCACGCCTCGAGATCGTCGCCGAGCATGTCCGGATCGAACAGCGCGTTGAGATCGAGCTTGCCGTGGCGGATCATGAACGACATGTCGCCGAGCCCCCACACGGCCAATGCATATTCGTTGGCGACGAAACCGAGCGGCCGCACCCGCATCCGCTCCATCCGCCGCGTCAGCAGCATGCCGAGCGTCTGGTGAGCCAGCCGTCCCTCGAAGGGATAGCAGACGAGGTAATGTTTGTTGCCGCGGGGAAAAGTCTCGACCAGCAGTTCGCGCACCGCCGGCACCAGCGAAAAACTGCGTTGCAGCGACAGCCAGTCGCGGACCTGATCCGGCAACGCATTCCACTGCCGCCTGTCGTCGAGCAGCCTGCGGACGCGTTCGGCCAGGTAGGTCGAGAGCGGAAACTTGCCGCCCATGTAGGACGGCACCTTGGCATCCTTGTCGTTGGCGCGGGAAACGTAGACATTGTCTTCGGCGAGCGCTTCGTAGCGCACGACCTCGCCGCCGAATACAAAGGTATCGCCGATCACGAGGCCTTCGATGAAGGCTTCCTCGATTTCACCGAGCATGCGGCCGCCGCGCCCCAACGCACCGGTCGACCCCGAACCGCCGCCGCGCGAGCGCACCAGCTTCACCTTCAACATGGTGTCCTCGACGATGGTGCCGACGTTGAGGCGATAGCTTTGCCGCACCCGGGGATTGGCGACGCGCCAGCGGCCGTTCTTGTCCTGCTTGATGCGCGCGAAACGCTCATAGCTCTTCAGAGCATAGCCGCCGGTGGCGACGAAATCGACCACGTCGTCGAAATCGTTGCGCGTCAGGCTGGAGTAAGTCGCCGCGGTCAGCACTTCCGCATAGAGCTCGTCGGAGAGAAACGGCTCGCCGCAGGCGCAGCCGAGCACATGCTGCGCCAGCACGTCGAGCGCGCCGATCCGTAACGGCGGCGTATCCTGCGCATTGTCGGCGATGGCGTCGATTGCGACCGCGCATTCCAGCACTTCGAACCGATTGGCCGGCACCAGCACCGCGCGCGAGGCTTCATCGATGCGGTGGTTGGCACGGCCGATTCGTTGCATCAGCCGCGAGGCGCCCTTCGGCGCGCCGACATTGATGACGAGATCGACGTCGCCCCAGTCGACGCCAAGATCGAGTGAAGACGTGCAGACCACGCCGCGCAGTTTGCCGGCCGACATCGCATCCTCGACCTTGCGGCGTTGCGCGACGTCGAGCGAGCCGTGATGCAGCGCGATGGCGAGGCCGTCCTCGTTCATGCGCCAGAAATCCTGGAACAGCATTTCGGCCTGGCTGCGGGTGTTGACGAAGATCAGTGTGGTCTTGTGGCGCTTGATCAATTCATACATTTCACCGAGCGCATGGCGCGCGCTGTGGCCGGCCCAGGGCAGCCGCTCCTTGGTGTCGAGCATTTCGACGACCGGCGCCGCGGCGCCGCCCGCCACCACGATGTCGGCGGATACCTCCTTGCCGTCGCGCTGCGGCACCAGAAACCGCGCCAGCGATTCCGGCTCGGCGACGGTTGCCGACAGACCAATGCCACGCATCTCGGGCGCCAGCCGCCACAGCCGCGCCAACCCGAGCGAGAGTAAATCGCCGCGCTTGGACGTCACCAGCGCATGCAGTTCGTCGAGCACGATCCGCTTCAGCGAGCCAAACAGAAACGGCGCATCGTCGGACGACAACAGCAGCGCCAGTTGCTCGGGCGTGGTGAGCAGGATGTCCGGCGGATAGCGCCGCTGCCGCTGCCGCCGCGACACCGGCGTGTCGCCGGTGCGGGTCTCGACCTTGATCGGCAGACCCATCTCGGCAATCGGCGTCTCCAGATTGCGCGCGATGTCGACCGCGAGCGCCTTCAACGGCGAGATATAGAGCGTATGAAGACCGCCCGTGCGTTTCACGCCGCGGCCGGTTGAGATGAGGCCTTTCTTGTCCCCTTCCCCCTTCAGGAGCGGAGAGGCCGACAGTTCCACCAGCGTCGGCAGAAATCCGGCCAGCGTCTTGCCGGCGCCGGTGGGGGCAATCAGCAGCGCCGAGCGGTCGTCGCGGGCTTTCGCGAGCAATGCCAGCTGATGTTCACGCGGCGACCAGCCGCGCGACGCGAACCACCGGCGAAAACGGTCCGGCAGCAGCGCAGCCGTTTCAAGCGGCGTAAAGGGCAAGGGATCTGATGACGGCACGCCCCAAGAGGTAGGCGGTCAGGGCGGATTCGTCGAGGGCTCCAGTCACCTCAACCTGCCGTTCTTCGCGTGGAGCACGCGAATCGACCACATCGTCATGGCCGGGCGCAGCCGTCTGAAGGACGGCGTCGCTTCCGCTCGCCTATGCCCGGCCATCCACGTCTTGCTTACCGCGTGGACAGAAAGACGTAGATGCCCGGGTCACCTAGCGCGAAGACCCGCTTCGCGCTTCTGCCCGGGCATGACGAGTAGAGAGAGCAGTGGGAAAAGAAGAACGCCTACTCCGACACAGCCTTTTCCGAAATCTGCCACTCCTTGCCGTCGAAGATCGAGATGTGCAGCGTCTTCATCGGCGAGTAGTCGTCGGGCGTGTAGCTGAAATTGATGTCGTCGAGGAAGAACGGCGAGTGGAAGCCGGCCAGCGTCGACGCGTTCTTCAGCACGTTGGCGCGGGTCAGGTCGTCGCCGCAGCGGCGCAGGATTTCGCCCATCGACACTGCCTGGCCATAGCCGGCATAGGCGATGGTGTTGTCCGGATCGACGGTCGGCAGATATTTGGCGCGCAACGCCTCGAACGCCATCACGTCCTTATCTTTTTCCCAGCGTCCGGGTCCGGCCTCCTTGGAATAGCGGATGGCGACGATGTCCTTGGCGTTCTCAAGTCCCGCGGCGCGCAGGATCGAAAGCCCGGTCGATCCCGCCGACAGCAGTTGCAGCGGTTTCCAGCCGAGTTCGACCACCTTGCGGATCGACTGCGACGTCGCCTTGCCGGTGGTGATGTTATAGAAAACATCCGCGCCCGACTTCGAGAGATTGATCAGCTGGCTGTCGACTGTCGGCTCGGTCAGGTCGTAGGTCTGCTCCATGATGACCTGGGCGGTGCCGCCGGCGTCCGCCAGCACCTTCTTGAAGGGCGCCAGAAAATCGCGGCCGAAATCGTCGTTCTGATAGAGGATGCCGACCTTCGCATTCGGCTTGGTGGCGACGACGTGTTTGGCGAGAATCCGCGCCTCGGTCGGATACAGCGGCAGGCCGGCCATGGTCCATTTGAAGTTCTTCGGATCGTTCCATTTCGACGCGCCGGTATTGAGCATCAACTGCGGCACGCCCTTGGAATTCAGATATTTGTGCACGGCGGTCTGCGGCGCGGTGCCGAGCGAACCGAACAGCGCCAGCACTTCCTCCTGCTCGACCAGCCGCCGCGTCGCCTCGACGCATTTCGGCGGGCTGTAGGCGTCGTCCATGGTGAAGAACTTGATCTTGCGGCCGTTGATGCCGCCGTTCTCGTTCAGCATCTGGAAATAGGCCTCGCCGATCCGCCCGAGCACGCCATAGATCGAACCGGGGCCGGAATGCGGCACGGTCTGTCCGAGCTTGATTTCGGTGTCGCTGGCGCCGGCATCGTATTTCTTGTCCGCAGCCCAGACGAACGGCGCGGGCAGGATGGATGCAGCGGTAGCGGCAAATACGGTGGCGCCGAATTCGCGCCGCGTCTGTTTCTTGTTCATTCTTGCTTCTCCCTAGGTTGCCGGCATGATGAACATTCCGAAGGCGGCGGCAAGTGAATTTGCGGCCCGATGCCGCCATCGAACGCCCCGCGCAGCGCCTAGACTCAAGTTTTCGCGGCAACAACGACCAGGCCCGGCACGGGAACGTTGTCTTCGTTGCGGGCGGAGCGATCCTCGAGCAGCGGCATCGCGAACCCGGCGGCCTTAACGGCCGCATGGACATATTCCGCGGCGTGGGCATAGCGCAGCCCCGCGCCGAGGATGACGCCCTCGCCGCCATGGGTCTCGGTGGTGAAGGCGAGCAGGCCGCCACCGGCCAGCACGCGCGCGGCCTCGACCAGCAGCGGCGCCATATTGGCGACATAGACCATCGCGTCGGCGGCCAGAACGAGATCGGCGCTGGCGTCCGGCCTGCCGCGCAAGCCCTGCAGCATGTCGGCAACCTCAAGCTCTGCATAAAGGCCGGTGGCGCGTGACTTCTCGATCATGCGCGGCGACAGGTCGACGCCGAAGAAATGATCGACTCCCTTGGCAAAGGCTGTGGCAGCCAACCCCGTGCCGCAGCCGAGATCAATCGCGCGCTTGAAAAAAGCGGGTTTTCGCGCGGCGGCGCGGACCGAGAGCACGGCCTTGAACAACAGCGCCGGGCCGCGATAGCCGAGGTCGCCAACCAGCGAGGATTCGAACCGCGGCGCATACTGATCGAACAGCGCCTGCACATAGGCCTCCGGCATGCCGGCCACGGGCGCTGCGCCGAGCCGCATCAGCCGCAGGCCGGCGCCGTGGCGATCGCCGCCATCGCTGGCCTGCGCCGCGCGGAATGCCGCGACCGCGGCCTCATGCTCGCCGAGCTGTTCGCGGAGCTCGCCGAGCGTGAACCAGGCCGAGGTGAAGTCAGGCGCCAGTTCGATCGCCTGCGAGAGCAGGTCGGCGGCGGCGGCGAGATCGCCCTTCAATTGCAGGTCGCGCGCGAATTCGAACCGGCGGTCGGCCATCAGATCGCCGGAGGACAGGAACAGTCGCGCGGGCATGGGAACCATATTCATCATCGCCGGGGCTTAGTCGCTTGTGCCAACGGCGTAAACCCGCCTGCCTCCCCGGCCATCGATCCCGGATTTTTCCGGAAGATGGATGCGCGGGTCAAGTCCGCCGGGGCGGGTAAAAATTCGCGCAAGCCGCCCTATATCATCCCGATGCGTCCGCACGATCTCCTGCTGCCAGCTCCCGCCGGCCTGTGCTGCCAGCCGGGCGGCTTCCATATCGACCCGGTCCGGCCGGTCGAGCGCGCCGTCATTACCCATGGCCATTCCGACCACGCCCGCCCCGGCCATGGCGCGGTGCTGGCGACGCAAGAGACGCTCGACATGATGCGGCTGCGCTATGGCGACAATTTCGCTGGCCGCACGCAGGCAATTGCTTACGGCGAGGAACTACGGCTTGGCGACGTCACGATAAAATTTCACCCGGCCGGCCATGTGCTGGGCTCGGCGCAAATCGCGGTGTCCTGCAAGGACACCTGCATCGTTGCGTCCGGCGATTACAAGGACGCACCCGATCCGACCTGCGCGCCGTTCGAGGTGGTGCCGTGCGACGTCTTCATCACCGAAGCGACCTTTGGTCTGCCGGTGTTCCGCCACGGCAACGCCGCGGATGAGGTGAAGAAGCTGCTGGCGTCGGTGGCGCTGTTTCCGGAGCGCGCGCATCTGGTCGGCGCCTATTCGCTCGGCAAGGCGCAACGCGTGATCGCGCTGCTGCGTTTGGCGGGCTACGACGCGCCGATCTACCTGCATGGCGCGATGGAGCAGATCACATCCTATTATCAGAGCCGCGGCGTCGCGCTCGGCGAGCTGCGCCCGGTCAAGGGCGTGAAGAAAGCCGACCTCGCCGGCACCATCACGCTGGCGCCGCCGTCGGCCACGTCAGACATCTGGACCAGGCGCTTCCCCGATCCGGTGACGGCGTTTGCCTCGGGCTGGATGCGGGTCCGGGCGCGCGCCCGGCAACGTGGCGTCGAATTGCCCCTGGTGATTTCGGACCACGCCGATTGGGACGGGCTGACCGCGACCATCTCGGCCACCGGCGCCGGCGAGATCTGGGTCACCCACGGCCAGGAGGACGCACTGGTGCATTGGTGCCAGACACGCGGCCTTGCGGCGCGGCCACTCGCGCTGGTCGGCTATGGCGACGAGGATGAGCACGAGCAAGAATCCGATAAGACCGCAGCCGACGAGGCCGCCGCTGAGACAGGCGCATGAACCGCTTCGCCGAACTTTTGGACCGCCTCGCCTATGAGCCCGGCCGCAACAACAAGCTGCGGCTGATCACCGGCTATTTTCGCGAGACCGCCGATCCGGACCGCGGCTATGCGCTGGCGGCGCTGACCGGAGCGCTGTCGTTCAAGCACGCCAAGCCCGGGCTGATTCGCGACCTGATCACGGATCGCACCGATCCGGTGCTGTTCGGGTTGTCGTATGATTATGTCGGCGACCTCTCGGAGACGGTGGCGCTGATGTGGCCGAAGTCTTCTCCCTCTCCCGCTTGCGGGGGAGGGCCGGGGTGGGGGTCTGGCCGCTTGCTCGCCGGCGAGAAAGAGCCCCCACCCGGATCGCCCAACAGCGCAAGAGCGCTGTCGAGCGATCCGACCTCCTCCGCAAGCGGGAGAGGTAAGGAAGCTGCCGCGCTCGCACCTACCCGCCACAACAACCCGCCGCCCCCCACCCTCTCCGAGGTCGTGACCACGTTGCGCACGCTCGGCAAGACCGAACTGCCGAAGCAACTCGCGCGCTGGCTCGACGAGCTCGACGAAACCGGCCGCTGGGCGCTGCTGAAACTCGTCACCGGCGCGATGCGGATCGGGGTTTCGGCACGGCTGGCGAAGACCGCGGCGGCCGCGCTCGGCAACAAGGACGCGCATGACATCGAACTGATGTGGCCGGGGCTGACCCCGCCCTATCTCGACCTGTTCGCCTGGCTGGAGGGAAAGGCCGACAAACCCGTCAACCGCGATCCCACGCCGTTCCGGCCGGTGATGCTGGCGCATGCGATCGAGGATGCGGATTTCGCCGGCCTCGATCCGGCAGACTTCATTGCCGAATGGAAATGGGACGGCATTCGCGTGCAGGCGGTTTCGGGCCGCGACGAACGCGGCCATCTGCAGGCGCGACTCTATTCGCGCAGCGGCGAGGACATCACCAAGAGCTTTCCGGACCTGGTGCCGTCGCTGCATTCTCCCGGCGCCGTCGATGGCGAGTTGCTGGTGCTGCGCGACGGCCGCGTGCAGACCTTCAACGTGCTGCAGCAACGGCTCAACCGAAAAATCGTGTCGCCGAAACTCGTCAAGGAATATCCGATCCATCTGCGCGCCTACGACCTGCTCGCCGACGATGACGCCGATCTGCGCGAATTGCCTTTTGTCGAGCGCCGCGCACGGCTGGAGGCTTTCGTCAAAAAACTCGACGACCCGCGCATCGACCTGTCGCCGACGGTCGCCTTCGATAGCTGGGACGCGCTGACGGCAGCGCGCGCCGATCCCGCCAGCGCCGGTGCGGGCGAGGATGCCGACGCCGTCGAGGGCGTGATGCTGAAACGCCGCGACGCGCTCTATCTGCCGGGCCGCCCCAAGGGCCAATGGTGGAAGTGGAAGCGCGATCCGCATTTGATCGACGCCGTGCTGATGTATGCGCAGCGCGGGCACGGCAAGCGCTCGTCCTATTACTCGGACTACACCTTCGGGGTATGGACCGACAGCGACGGCAGCGAGCAACTGGTGCCGGTCGGCAAGGCCTATTTCGGCTTCACCGACGAGGAACTGCTGCAGATCGACCGTTTCGTCCGCCGCAACACCACCGAAAAGTTCGGCCCGGTCCGCCATGTCGTGCACGAGCCGGACCAAGGCCTTGTGCTGGAAGTGGCCTTCGAGGGGCTCGCCCGCTCGTCGCGGCACAAATCCGGCGTCGCGATGCGGTTTCCGCGCATTAATCGGCTGCGCTGGGACAAACCGCCACGTGAGGCCGACCGGCTGGAGACGCTGGAGCGGATGTTAAAGAGTGTGACAACAATTTAAGGTGCCGCCGGCGAATAGCTGCCATTGACGCCCCAATGCGGGTTCCCCATGTGCCCAGCCTTGACCTATACTGTGCGGGCAGGACCCCGCAGGAGAGACCGATGCCCAACGACGTCAGAGACTTGCCGGCCAGCCATGACGGCCTGTACCGATTTCTCGGCGGCTCGCCGCTGTCGGTGGCGTTCCGGCTGATCCTGCTGTCGGTGCTGGTCGGCGTGGTGCTCTCGGTGATCGGGTTCGATCCCTGGAATATCCTGC
The DNA here is from genome assembly GCF_900099825.1 of Bradyrhizobium ottawaense. Classification (NCBI taxonomy): domain Bacteria; kingdom Pseudomonadati; phylum Pseudomonadota; class Alphaproteobacteria; order Hyphomicrobiales; family Nitrobacteraceae; genus Bradyrhizobium; species Bradyrhizobium ottawaense. The sequence goes on from NZ_LT629693.1 coordinate 3,162,733, forward strand.
ACAGCATCCAGACCCTGTTCCGGCGGATCTGGGATCTCGGCTTCGACGCCGTCAACTGGCTGTGGCGCTACTTCCTGCTCGGCGCCGTGATCGTGATCCCGATCTGGCTGCTGTCGCGGATGTTCGGCACCCCGCGCGGACGGTAGAGGCCGAGCCAGCGACGCCCAGGCAGTGTCGCCTCCCGCATCGAAAGTAACGACGGCGCAGGTGTTCGCCATCGCGGGTCCCGCGATGGTCGCGAACCTGACCACGCCGCTGATCGGAATCGTCTCGACCACGGCGATCGGCCGGCTCGGCGACGCCACGCTGCTCGGCGGCGTGGCGATGGCGTCGGTGCTGTTCGACTGCATGTTCTGGCTGTTTGCGTTCCTGCGCATGAGCACGGTTGCTTTCACGGCGCAGTCGCTCGGCGCCGGCGAAGCGAGCGAATTGCGCGCGATCCTGGTGCGCGGCTTCATCGTCGCGGCGCTGATCGGCACAGGCCTCATCGTGCTGCAGATTCCGCTGGCCACGCTCATGCTCGGCGCGATGGGCGGCAGCGAGGGCGTCACCCGCGCCGCCAAAACCTATTTCACGATCCGGATCTGGTCGGCGCCGCTGGCGCTCGGCAATTATGTCGTGCTCGGCTGGCTGATCGGACAGGCCCGCGCCAAACTGGCGCTCGGCACCCAGATCGCCATCAACCTGATCAACATGGCGGCGACGATGCTGCTGGTGCTGGTGTTCGACTTCGGCATCGCAGGGGCCGCGATCGCAGCCGTGATCGCGGAAGCGGCAGGACTTCTGCTCGGCGTCGTGATCGCACGGCGCCTGCAAGGCACGTTGACGGTGCCACGCGCGACGCTGTTCGACCGCGCCAAGCTGATGCGCATGCTCGCCGTCAACCGCGACATCATGATCCGCACCGCGTCATTGATCACGGCGTTCCTGTTTTTTACCGCGCAGGGCGCCCGCGCGGGAGACATGACGCTCGCGGCCAATGCCGTGCTGAACAATTTTCTTCTGATCAGCGCGTTCTTCCTCGACGGCCTCGCCAACGCCGCCGAACAGCTTTGCGGCCGCGCCTATGGCGCCCGCAACAGAAATGCTTTCGCCGGCGCGGTGCGGCTGGTGCTGATCTGGGGTTTTGCGTTTGCCGTTGCGGTGGCCGCAGTCTTCGCGCTGTTCGGGACCTCGTTCATCGACATCATGACCGCGAGCACGGAGGTCCGGCGCATCGCCCGCGATTATCTGCCGTTCGTGGTGTTCGCGCCGTTGCTCGGCGTGTTCGCCTTTGCCTATGACGGCGTCTATATCGGCGCCACCTGGGCCCGCGACATGCGCAACCTGATGGTGCTGTCGCTGCTGGTCTTTCTTGCCGCCTGGTTCGCGCTGCGATCGTTCGGCAATGCCGGACTGTGGGGCGCGCTGCTCGCGCACTACGCCGCCCGCGGCGGACTCGAGGCGCTGCGTTATCCGGTGTTGCTGAGGAAGTCGTTTGCGACGTGAGAGGTCGCGCTGAACCGGTGGTGCGCTCCCTCGCCCCGCTCTTGCGGGGAGAGGGTTGGGGTGAGGGGCTCTATCCACGGGTGAAGTTGATCGAGGGACCTGTACCCCCTCACCTGGATCGCTGCGCGATAGCCGAAGCTTCGCTTCGGCGTTCTTTTTTAAGGACGGCCGCCCTAGGCGGCCTATGCTCTCCCCGCAAGCGGGGCGAGGTAAGAGAGCAGCAAGGCTCTATTTCACCGGCCAATCTTCGGCCGTGATCGCCGCCGCATCGGCGCCGACGATTTCTGACAATGAATCGCGCCCGGTCCGCAGCAAGGTCGAAGCCAGATCACTCTTGATGCCTTCGACGAGGCCAAGGCCCTTGTAGACCAGCGACGAATACAACTGGATCAGGCTGGCGCCGGCGCGGATCTTTGTCAGCGCGGCGCCGCCGGAATCGATGCCGCCGACCCCGACCAGCGGAAACGCGCCTTCGGCCCGCACATAGGTCTCCGCCACCATGCGGGTCGACAATCGAAACAGCGGCCGCCCCGACAGGCCGCCCTGCTCCCTGGCGCGGTTGGTCTCGCGCAGGCTCGCGGGCCGCGCCAGCGTAGTGTTGGCGACGATCATGCCGTCGACCCGGCGCGAGCGGGCGATATGCACGACGTCGTCGAGTTCAGCCAGACTGAGGTCCGGCGCGATCTTCAGTAGCACCGGCGAATCGCCGGCGTTCTTGCGCACCCGTTCGCGGGCATCGATCACCTTGGCGAGGAGATCGTCGAGCGCGGCCGACTGCTGCAGGTTGCGCAGGCCGGGCGTGTTCGGCGAGGAAACGTTGACGGTGAAATAGCTCGCGACCGGCGCAAAGGTCTCGATCAGCTTGACGTAATCGGCGACGCGATCGGCCGAATCCTTGTTGGCCCCGACATTGACGCCGACGATGCCGCCCATATGCGCGCGCGCGGCGAGCCGCCGCAGCACGGCTTCGGCACCGTCATTGTTGAAGCCCATGCGGTTGATCACGGCCTCATCGCGTTCGAGCCGGAACAGCCGCGGCCGCGGATTGCCGGCTTGCGGCTTCGGCGTCACGCTGCCGATCTCGACGAACCCAAAGCCCAGCCGCAGCAGCGCGTCCGGCGCCTCCGCGCTCTTGTCGAAGCCCGCGGCCATGCCGATCGGGTTGGGGAAATTCAGGCCGAACGCCCGCACCGCCAGTTTCGGATCGTCGGTGCGCGGCTTGGTCGGCGGCAGCAGCCGCAGGCCCTGGATCGCCATGCGGTGGGCGTCTTCCGGATCGAACCAGCGCAGCAGCGGCAGCGAGAAGGCGTCGAAGGCACGGATCACGGCTTCAACTCCGGAATGTCGTGATACCCGTCGGACCGCGCCCGCATGTCGAGGATCGCGGTGACCGCGCCGATATCGAGTTCGCCATAGAGATGCGGAAACAGCTCGTCATTGCGCGAACGCTCCCAGCGCAAGGCGTCGCCGAGCGCCTCGGCATCGACCGCGATCAGGAACAGGCCGGTCTGCCCGAAATAGTGCTTCCGGGCCGTCTCCGCGACCTGGGCGGCGGTGGAGAAATGAATGAAGCCGTCGCGCAGGTCGTCCGCACTGCCCTTGTAGACGCCCTGCCGTTCGGCCTCGCGCCAGGCCGAAGCGGGACTGATTTTGTAGATCGTGGGCACGGCGTTCCGGATTCCCTGCTTGTTGTTGTTACTCTTGGGATTTTCCCGGAAATACCCGGGGCAGGCGCAGACCGTAATGGCGGCAGGCCGCCAACTCAAGCGCCGCGGCAGACGGGATTTGCGCAAAGCCGCCGAATAAGGCAATAATTCCTAAATCGGTTCGGAGTTTTCAATGGCCAAGCCAAAATCACAACGCATTCTCACCCACGCCCAGGTCTGGACCGCGCTCGACCGGCTGGCCGAGCGCGCCGGCCTGTCGGCCTCGGGGCTCGCCAAGCGCAGCGGCCTCGACGCCACCACCTTCAACAAATCCAAGCGCGTCACCGGCGACGGCCGCGACCGCTGGCCGTCGACCGAATCGGTCTCCAAGGCGCTGGCCGCCACCAATTCGTCGATCGAAACCTTCGTACAGTTGATCGGTGACGGCGCGCGCGGCACGCAGTCGGTGCCGCTGCTGGGGCTGGCGCAAGCCGGCAGCGGCGGCCATTTCGACGACTCCGGCTTTCCCACCGGCAAGGGCTGGGACGAGGTGGCGCTGCCGTCGCCCGGCGACGAGCACGCCTATGCGCTGGAGATATCGGGCGATTCGATGAAGCCCGCCTATCGCGACGGTGACATCGTCATCGTGTCGCCGGGCACCGCAATCCGGCGCGGCGACCGCGTGGTGGTGAAAACCTCTGATGGCGAGGTCATGGTCAAGGAATTGAAGCGCCGCACCGCCAAACAGCTCGAATTGCAGTCGCTCAATCCTGTGCATGCCGACCGCACCCTGGATGCCGATGAGGTCGCCTGGATCGCGCGGATCGTGTGGGCGAGCCAGTAAAAACAACCTCATGGTGAGGAGCCGCCAACGGGTCGCGCGAACGCGCGCCCGATGACAGGCTCCGCGGCGTCTCGAACCATGAGACGGCGTGGCCTTTCATCCTTCGAGACGCGCGCGAGCGCGCTCCTCAGGATGAGGAGGGAGATCACAGGGTGGACGAGCCAGTAACCGCGATCGTACCCGACGTCCTGCAGGACCTGCTGCAGGCGCAGCTTCGCGTGGTCCTGTGCGGCACCGCTGCCAGCACGGTGTCGGCTGCGGCCGGGGCTTACTACGCCAACAAGCAGAACAAGTTCTGGAAGATCCTGCACGAGACAAAATTGATCCCCGAGCCGTTGCAGCCGCACCAGTACCGCGACCTGCTGCGGCACGGGATCGGTCTCACCGATCTGGTGAAGACGCATTTCGGGATGGACAATCAGATTCCGTTGACGAAGCTCGATGACCCGCGCGCCCGCTTGAGCGCTTCCATCGCAGCGTTTCGCCCAAAATTCCTCGCGTTCACCAGCAAGACGGCGGGACAAAAATTCTTCGGGGGCAAGCGGGACTGCGGCGGACAGTCCGAGCGGATCGGTGACACCAGAGTCTGGATCCTGCCTTCGACGTCGGGCGCTGCGAACGGAAGCTGGCGGCCGGAAGTTTGGCACCGGTTTGCGGATGAGGTGCGGAAAAAAACATAACTGTCATTGCCGGGCTTGACCCGGCAATCCATCACCTAAAAGAGTCTTCGAAGAAGATGGATGCGCGGGTCAAGCCCGCGCATGACGAGTTGGGTCTACGTCGCGTAGTCGGGTTCTTTCCGATCCAGCATCCGCTTCAACGCATCGAAGTGGCGCTGCGCCGGGGTCGGGCCCTGGTAGAGGTGATCGTCGCGGTAATCGCGCTGGGTCTTTTCGACCACGGGGGCGGGAAGCTGCTTCAGCCGTTGCCCGGTCCACATCGCGTAGATCTGGACCTGCGCGGCGCGCTCGACATAGTAGAGCATGTCATAGGCGTCGGCGACGGTGGCGCCGACCGTCGAGATGCCGTGGTTGGCCATGAACAGCACCCGCTTGTCGCCGATCACGCCGGCCAGCCGGGCGCCTTCGGCGGGATCGAGCGCCGGCCCGGTGTACTCGTCATCATAGGCAATGGCGCCGGATAGCCCGACCTCGGTCTGGCCGATCTCCTTGATGCGCGGGTCTTCGAGCCGCGTCAGCGCGCTGGCATAGGGCATGTGGGTGTGAAACACCGCTTTCGCCTGCGGCAGCGCCTTGTGGATCGGCGCGTGGATGCAATAGCAGGACCGCTCCACCTCGCCCTCGCCGCGCTTGACCTCGCCGTCGTCGATGCCGACTTCCATGAAGCAGGAGGCGGTGACTTCGGACCAGTGCGTGCCGAACGGAATCTGGTAGTAGCGGTCGGTGCGGCCCGGCACCGTGAAGGTCAGGTGGTTGAAGATGCCCTCGCTAAAACCCTGATTGAAGGCAAGGCGGTGGGCGGCGGCGAGATCGACCCGCGCCTGCCATTCCTCGGCGCTGGAGTTATCGAGCGCCTTCGGCGAAACCCTGTCGTGCATAGGCATCCTCCTGCTGAAGCTAGCGATGTGGCCGGCCCCTCTGCGGAGGCCTGGACGGCGAGCCCAGAGTGTAACGCAATTCCGGCCGGCCGCTGCTGATTTTGCCGGGGGCCTGCTATCTCGATTTGCGGCCATTGGCCGTCATTGCCGGGCTTGACCCGGCAATCCATCCCTCAAAAGACTCTTGCGAAGCAAGATGGATGCGCGGGTCACCTAGCGCGAAGACGCGCTCGCGCTTTTACCGCGCATGACGAGCGGAAACCTACGCGCTCCGGGCCAGTGCGCCGTCGATCATCGCGACTGCGTTTGGCACGCCATAGACCGCGACGAACGAGCCGAAGCGCGGGCCTTTTTCCTGACCGAGCAGCACCTGGTAGAGCATGTTGAACCAGTCGAGCGAGACGCCCGGCCGGCCGTCCTTGCCCTTCTTCACGGGATCCAGGAACGGCTCGCGGCGGCCGATCTCGTAGACCACGTTCTGGATATCCTCGGCCGAAGAGCCCGTCTGCAGATTCGACAACGCATCGCGCAGGTCCTGCAGCGCGGCGCGCTCGCCGCCGGTCGGCTCGCGGAACTGCTTGGTCGGCGCCACGAAGTCGCGGTAGTAATTGATGGCGTAGCCGACCATGGCGTCGAGCTTGGGATGGGTCTGCGGCGTCACGCCCGGACGATAGCGTCCGATGAAACCCCACAGCGTTTCGGCATTTTCCGCATTCGACGACGACACCAGCGTCAGCAGCAGCTGGAACGTCACCGGCATGTCGGCCTTCGGCGGATGGCCAGAATGGATATGCCAGACCGGATTGGCGAGCTGCTGCTTGGCATCCTGCCGCGCATAGCCATCGAGGAACTGCTGGTAGTCGTCGACGTTGCGCGGGATGACGTCGAAATACAGTCGCTTCGCCGCCTTCGGCTCGCGGTACATGAACAGCGACAGCGATTCCGGCGACGCATAGCGCAGCCATTCGTCGATGGTCAGGCCATTGCCCTTCGACTTGGAAATCTTCTGGCCCTTGTCGTCGAGGAACAGTTCGTAGTTGAAGCCCTCCGGCGGGGTGCCGCCGAGCGCCGCGCAGATCTTGCCTGACAGCTTGACCGAATCGATCAGATCCTTGCCCGCCATTTCGTAGTCGACGCCGAGCGCGAACCAGCGCATCGCCCAGTCCGGCTTCCATTGCAGCTTGCAGCGCCCGCCGGTCACGGGAACGGTGACGCTCTCCTTCGTGTCCGGATCTTCATAGGAGATGGTGCCGGCCTTGGCGTCGTGCGCCGTCACCGGCACATACAGCACCATGCCGGTGCGCGGGCAGATCGGCAGGAACGGCGAATAGCTCGCGGCGCGTTCTTCACGCAACGAGGGCAGCATGATCTTCATCACCGAATCCAGCCGCTCCAGCATGCGCAGCAGCGCGGCGTCGAACCGACCGGAGGTGTAATACTCGGTCGAGCTGGCGAATTCGTAGTCGAAGCCGAAGGTGTCCAGGAAGGCGCGCAGCCGCGCATTGTTGTGCGCGCCAAAGCTGTCATGGGTGCCGAACGGATCCGGCACGCGCGTCAGCGGCCGGCCGAGATGCTTTTCCAGAAGCTCCTTGTTCGGCACGTTGTCCGGCACCTTGCGCAGCCCGTCCATGTCGTCGGAAAACGCCAAGAGCCTGGTCTTGATCTTGTCCTCAGTCAGCACGCGAAAGGCATGGCGCACCATGGTGGTGCGCGCCACCTCGCCGAAGGTGCCGATATGCGGCAGCCCCGACGGACCGTAGCCGGTCTCGAACAGCACCTCGTCCTTCGGGCTTTTCTTCAGCCGCGCGACAATCGCCTTGGCCTGCTCGAACGGCCAGGCGTTGGATTGTTCAGCGAGCGCCCGCAAATCGTTCGGGCTGAAAGGAGGGTCGATCGTGGACATGAAGGTAAGGCTTTCTCCGGGGCGGCGGAAACTAGCGCTTCCGCGTCGAAACGCAAAACGATGGTGGGCGTCATTCCGGGATGGTCCGAAGGACCAGACCCGGAATCTCGAGATTCCGGGCTCGATGCTTCGCATCGCCCCGGAATGACGCAAGCGTCAGAACGGGCTGATGGAAAAATAGCGCAGCCACAGGTCGGTGAAGCGGCCTTTTTCCCAGATCCGGAATAGCGCCCAGTTCAGCGACTGCCGCAGCAGGTCATTTCCCTTGCGGACGCCGATGCCGATGCCCTCGCCGAAATAGCGGCTCTCGACGAAGGGGCCACCCGAGAACGCGCAGCACTCGCCCGAATCGGTGCCGTTGATCCAGAACGCCAGCGCGATCGCATCGCCGAAGATGAAGTCGACTTCGCTCCGCCGCAGCGCCAGTCGCAGCGTGTCGTCATTGGCGTAGGATTTGATCTCGGCGTCGGTGAACATCGCCTTCAGATAGGCCTCGTGCGAGGTGCCGGCGATGACCCCGATCTTCTTGCCTTCGAGGTATTCGGGGCGAACTTCCGGCATCACGGCGTCGCGCCGCGACACGAAGCGGGCCGGCGCGCGGTAATAGGGATCGGTGAAATCGAGCCGCGCGCGCAATTGCGGCGTCACCGCCAATGAGGCGATGATGGCGTCGCCGCGATTAGAGGTGATGGCGTCCACCAGCGTTTCGAACCGGCGCATCTGGATGGTGCAGGTGACCTTGATCTCGTCGCACAGCGAGCGCGCCAGATCGACATTGAACCCGGCCGGATTGCCGTCCGGGCCGGTGAAATTGAACGGCGGATAATCGGTCTCGGTCAGGAAACGGATCACGGTGAGGCGCGACAGATCGGGCCGGTCCGGACGCCGCCGCGGGTCCCAGAACCCGGGCACCGCCTGCGGAGCGGCCTCGACCGCGGGCCTGGCCGGGGTTTGGGCCTGCGCCGATCCGAAGGCCAGTACCACCGCCAGCCCAGCCGCGATCGCGCACCCGGTCCAAGCGGCGCGGACGGTAACGTGAGACAACGGGGCGGTCAGGTGTGGCATGGCCGGGAATTGCAAAGGGAACTGTAAAAGGATTGGGATTTGATGGCCTTATAGACCATCCGGCCCGCGATGCGAGGCCGTTTTGCGGCGTTTGCCGGTCGGATGCGGATTAAAGATACCGCTTCAGGTCAGTCGCGGCTTCCTGCGGCGTCCGTTTCAGGTTGAACGGCGAGACGAAATGGCCGTCGCGATCCATCAGATAGATCAGCGCGGTGTGGTCCATGGTGTAGTCGCCGTCCTTGAGCGGAACCTTTTTGGAATAGACCCGGTAGGCCGAAAGCACCTTGGCCACGGCCTCGGGATCGCCGGTCAGCCCCTGCAGATGCGGATCGAAGCTGGAGAGGTAGTCCTTCATGGCGGCCGCGGTGTCACGCTCCGGATCGACCGAGATGAAATAGGCGTTCACCCGATCGGCGTCCTTGCCCATCGCCTTCAGCACTTCGGAAATCTCGAACAGCGAGGTCGGGCAGACGTCCGGGCAATGGGTGAAGCCGAAGAAGATCAGCGTCGGCTTGCCCTTGAGCGCGGTGTCGGTCACGACCTGGCCGGTCTGGTTGGTCAGTTGAAACGGTCCCCCGATCGCGGCCGGGGCCGTGACGCTGCGCAAGCCGCCGAGCGCCCACAGCATGATCACGAGCCCAACCACGAGGCTGCCGGCAAAGGCCGCAAAAATCACCAGCGGGCGGGTGGTCCGGTCCATGATGGAATTCCTTCTTGCCGGATCAGAAGCAGGCCGAGATGCCGGCGGCAATCATCTCAAAGAACACCGTGGTGCCATAGTGGAACCACAGGGATAGCGAACCGAGCAGGACCAGCGCGCCGAGGCCCGCGGCGGCCCAAACGATGGCCGAGGCCACCCTGCCCTGAGGCCGGGTTGCCGCCATCACGCCCTGCTGTGAGGAAACCGGCTGAACCATGGCAGTGAGATAGGGCCCATTTTCCGGGCAGGCAAGCCTAATGGCCGAGGCGGCGATCACGTCATGCGGAGTGGGATCAGCACTTCCGGGTGCTCTGGAGGGGCCAGACACAAAATCGCGAAAACAACCCCATGCAAAGTAGAACGGCACACGAAAAAAGGGGCCGGCGTCGCGGCCGAACCTGATCTCATCCCGCTCTGCTCAGCGCGAGGAAGCAGCAGACGGCTTGGGCGCGGGCACGGAGGCCTGGGCGTCGAGGTAGCAGGGTTTGTAGAGCGCCTGCAGTTGCTTACCCCTGAGGAAGATCATGCGCGGGGTCAGGCCGCCGCGCGCCGAGATCCACCTCTTAACCGGCGACGGATACATCGAATACAGCATCTGCGTCGCTTCGGCGTTGGTGACCGCGCGGCCGTTGGCGCCGAAATCCCAGGCGGCATGGAACCCGAGTTCGGCATGCGAGGTCACGCAGATCTTGTCGGGGGAAATCGCGCCGAGAACGATGGTGCAGGCCGAGGCGCACAGGCCGTCGATGATCACCGTTTCGCCTGAGGTACGCAGGCCCTGATATTTGTCGACATAAGTTCCGATTCGGCCGCCGCGATCGTCGGCGATCCGAACCACTGCGTGGCTCGCTCCAACCCCTGCCAGCAGCAGCACCGCTGCGAGCAACCCCGTCAACAGCTTCATGTCCCAGCCCCAGTCGAAGAATGTCGAAACCGAATCTGACTGTCTTGGTGATGCAAGACTGACGACAAGGTCTTTCGAGACCGTGACTTTGTCTAGGAGGCGAAGGCCCTTCAAATCAGATTCAAATTAAGTGTTGCTGGGGCGCTGCACCCGGTGCCCAAAAAAATCCCAAACTGAAACAGGCTGGAATCCCGACGGTGGCCGCACAGCCACAGGCAAGAGCCATTTGCCGTTGACCGCGCCCGATGACGCGGTCTTGAATCATAAGGTAAATGGGGGAGGACGCGATGGCTGAGGACACGGACGTAATCGTGGTCGGCGGCGGACTGGCGGGGCTGGTCGCGGCAACCGAGATCGCCGACGCCGGCAAACGCGTCATTTTGCTGGACCAGGAAGGCGAGCAGAGCCTCGGCGGCCAGGCGTTCTGGTCGTTTGGCGGGTTGTTCCTGGTCGACAGTCCCGAACAGCGCCGGCTCGGCATCAAGGATTCCCACGATCTGGCGCTGCAGGACTGGATGGGCACCGCAGGCTTCGATCGCGAGGAAGACCTGTGGCCGAGGAAGTGGGCCGAAGCCTATGTCGCCTTCGCCGCCGGCGAAAAGCGCGACTGGCTGCGCGCGATGGGCCATCGCATCTTTCCGGTGGTCGGCTGGGCCGAGCGTGGCGGCTATGACGCCATGGGCCACGGCAATTCGGTACCGCGCTTTCATGTCACCTGGGGCACCGGTCCCGGGATCGTCGAGCCGTTCGAACGCCGCGCGCGCGAGGCGCAGAAGAGCGGCCGGCTTACTTTCGGGTTCCGTCACCGCGTCGATGCGCTGATCATGACCAACGGCACCGTCGAAGGCGTCAGCGGTGCGATCCTCGAACCTGACGCGGTGGAGCGCGGCAAGAGTTCGTCGCGCAAGGTAGTCGGCGATTTCACCCTGCGCGCGCCGGCGGTGATCGTCGCCTCCGGCGGTATCGGCGGCAATCACGACCTGGTCCGGCAGAACTGGCCCAAACGTCTCGGCGTACCGCCGAAGTTCATGATTTCGGGCGTGCCCGAACATGTCGACGGCCGCATGATCGGCATCACCGAGGCCGCCGGCGCGCGGCTGATCAACCGCGACCGGATGTGGCATTACGTCGAGGGCATTCGGAACTGGTCACCGATCTGGCCGCGCCACGGCATCCGCATCCTGCCCGGCCCGTCCTCGATGTGGTTCGACGCCACGGGCAAACGACTGCCCGCGCCGCTGTTTCCCGGCTCCGACACGCTCGGCCAGCTCGACTACATCATGTCGACCGGCCACGATTATTCCTGGTTCATCCTGACCCAGAGCATCATCAAGAAGGAATTCGCACTCTCCGGCTCCGAACAGAATCCGGATCTCACCGGCAAGAGCTGGCGCATGACCATCAAGCGCGCCACCAACAAGGGCGCGCCGGCGCCGGTCGAGGCGTTCAAGCAGCACGGCGCCGACTTCATCGTGCGCGACAACCTCGCCGACCTCGTCAGCGCCATGAACGCGCTGTCGGGCGACAACCTGCTGCAGCATGACCAGATCAAGGCGCAGATCGAGGCGCGCGACCGCGAGATGACGAATCCCTATGTGAAAGACGCGCAGGTGATGAACATCCACAATGCGCGCCGCTACATCGGCGACAAACTGATCCGCACCGCCAAGCCGCACCGGATCCTCGATCCCGAGCACGGACCGCTGATCGCGGTCAAACTCAACATCCTGACCCGCAAGACGCTGGGCGGCTTCGAGACCGATCTCTCTTCGCGCGTGTTCGGCAATAACGGCCAGATCATCAAGGGGCTCTACGCCGCGGGCGAAGCCGCCGGCTTCGGCGGCGGCGGTGTGCACGGCTATCGCTCGCTGGAAGGCACATTTCTCGGCGGCTGCCTGTTCTCCGGCCGCAATGCCGGGCGCGCGGCGGCAAAGGCGGCGTCTTGAAGCCGGGATCGTGCAATAACGCAGTGGCGCGTGGCGCATCGGCGCGCTAAGTAACCGGCCTCACAGATCAGGAGAGCAGTATGACCATCCAGCGTTTCGAAGTCGGACCTCGCATGAGCCAGGTCGTCGTTCACGGCAACACCGTCTATCTCGCGGGCGTCGTCGCCGGCAAGGCGGCCGGGAAAAGCGTGACCGAGCAAACGCAGGACGTGCTCGCGATCATCGACGGCCATCTCGCCACGGCCGGCACCGACAAGACCAAATTGCTGTCGGCGACGATCTACATCACCGACATGAAAACATTCCCAGAGATGAACGCGGCGTGGGACGGCTGGATTTCGGCCGGCAATACGCCGGCCCGCGCCACCGTCGAAGCCAAGCTGGCGGCGCCGCAGTACAACGTCGAGATCATGGTCATCGCTGCGAAGTAAGTTCGCCTTGAGACAGCCGTTACTCTCGTCATGGCCGGGCTTGACCCGGCCATCCACGTCTTAGAGCGAAAGAAAGTCGTGGATGCCCGGGTCAAGCCCGGGCATGACGGCTTAATTGCATCTCAATCACTTCACGCCGCTTTCGCCGCGCTCCGTTCCGCCTCGATCCGTCTCGCCAGCACCCGCCGGAAATATGTCAGCGCCGCATCGGCGCCGATCGCGAGCAGCTGGTAGTTCGGATCGGCGTCGAACACCTTCTGCTGCGCCTCGATAATCGCCAGGTCCTCGTTGAACGCCTCTTCGAGGCTGTGGCGCAACGACAGCGCGATGTTCGAATTGTCGATGTCGAAATCGTGCAGATAGTTCCAGAAGAAATGCGTGGTGCTGCGCGTTTCCGGCGTCATGAACTGGGCGTTGCGAAATTGCCGCGTGCCCGGAACCTGGACGCCTTTCTCCGTACCCTGCCCTGCCAGCGCGAACATGGTGTCGAGCAGGAAGATGCCGGGCACGATCATGCGGCCGATATTGCGGCGGTCGACCTTGTCGGTCTTGTTCGCGATCACCTTGCAGAGATAGGGCGGCGGTTCGGCGCCCATGTGCCAGCGCTCGACGCGAAAGCCGTCGTCCAGCTTTTCGATGGCGACCGGCTTGGTCTTGTAGGCATATTCCTCGGAGCCGCCGAGCGTGTGGGTGTGCACGAAGGCGAGGTGCGCGAAGTCGCTCAGGTTGTCGACGATCAGAAGCCAGTTCGCCTTGTAGTGCATATAACCGGGCAGACCGCGCCATTTGGGATCGGCGAGCGGCGGATAGTCCACGATCAGATCGGGATCGGCTTTCTCGACGTCCCCCATCCAGATCCAGATCAGGTTGTAGCGCTCGACGACGGGATAGCTGCGCACGCCGAGTTTTGGCGGGATGATGTCCTGGCCGGGGATCTGGATGCACTTGCCGCCCGGCTCGAATTTCATGCCGTGATACATGCACCTGATGTCATCGCCTTCGATGCGCCCCATCGATAGCGGCGCCGCGCGGTGGCAGCAGCGGTCGTCGAGCGCGACAACCCTGCCGCTCTCGCCGCGGTAAATCACGACGGGACGCTCCAGGATGGTACGGGCGAGTTTTGTGCCGTCGATCAGCTCGTGATTCCAGGCCGCGACGTACCAGGAATTACGAAGAAAGATTCCGTCATCGATCATGGCACTCTCCCTGTGTGCTGTGCGAAACGCTTTTCTTTTTCGTTACGGTCATCTTCTATGTCATCGGGATTTGCCGGGATATCCGGATTCCCTGGACACACTGTACCGCTGCATGGACAATTGACCGGATGGACTGGCGCGATTGGGAGCTGTTTTGCGAGGTTGTTCAGCACGGCGGCTTTAGCGCCGCCGCGCGCGTGCTCGGGCATCCCAAGTCGAGCCTCAGTGCTGCAGTGCAGCGACTGGAAAGCCATCTGGGCCTGCGGCTGATCGAGCGCACCACGCGCCATCTGCGCCTGACCGATGCCGGCGACACCATCTATCAGCGGGTCAAGCCGCTGTTCATTGCGCTGCACGATACCCATGGCGAGGCGCTGGCGATGAGCAGCGCCATCTCGGGCACGCTGCGCATCAAGTCGCCTTACGAATTCGGCGCCAACCACGCCGGCCCGGTGGCCTGCGAATTGATGAACCGCTATCCGGATCTCGCGATCCGGATCGATGTCGAACATGAGTTCGTCAGCCCGGTCGCCGAGAACTACGACATCGTGTTCGCGATGCTGGAGGCACCGCTGCCCTCGACCGGGATCGTCATCCGCAGGGTATCGTCGCTCGAGCGCGGACTCTATGCCGCGCCTTCGCTGCTCGAAAAATTCGGCGCGCCGCGCACACTGGAAGACCTCGCGCGGCTTCCGATGCTGACCGCCCCGAACGACGCGCCCTGGGCGCTCACCACGCCTGACGGCGATACTGAACATCTCGCCGTGCATAAGGCGCGGCTGGTCAGTTCGAATGCGGACATCAGGTTGCAGGCGGCGCTCGCCGGGCTCGGCGTGTTGCGGGTGACGGCGAGCTTTACCAATGCCGCCGTCGCGGCGGGATTGCTGCGGCAACTCCTGCCGGATCATGTCTGCGAGCCGCTTCGCGTGCACGCCCTGCTGCCGGCCCGCCAGTTCGTCCCGGCCAAGGTGCGCTGTTTTCTGGATGCACTGGAAGCCCATGGCCGCGGTGGCGCGCTGGAGGAGGCAACGCGAGATTCTTGATCTCCGGGGTCAATTCTTGACCTCCGAGGTAATCGATTGGTGCACGGCAATTTTCTAATGGTCGGTCGGCCGATCGATCCGGCACCAACCAGGGAGAACCCGATGACCGACATTCGCAGCATTGCCCAAGGCTATATCGATCTGTGGAACGAGCGGATGCCAAGCCGCCGCCGCGAAATCTTGGCCACGAACTGGACCAGCGACGCCCGCTATGTCGATCCGCTGATGTCCGGCGAGGGCCATGACGGCGTCGACGCGCTGATCGCCGGCGTTCAGCAGAAATTTCCGGACTTCAAATTCTCGCTGATCGGCGAGCCCAACGGGTTCGGCGACCACGCCCGTTTTTCCTGGGGTCTGGGCCCCGACGGCGTCGACAGCCCGATCAAGGGCACCGATTTCGCCGTGCTCAAGGAGGGGCGAATCCGCAGCATCACCGGCTTCCTCGACCAGGTGCCGCAGGGGGCGTAAGCACGCGTCAGGGGGCATCCCGATTATTTCGGGAACCTCCCGGCCTTTCCCGCATCCAACCCCAATACCCTGTTATTGGTGAACCATGATGCGTCAGGCTCATACCCCACAAATCGCGCCCGCCGGCACCAGCGACGCCGAACGGGTTCGGCGGGCGCTGGCCCGCGACGAGGCGGCGATACGCGCCATCATGCAGGCGAATAACCGCCGGCTGTACCGGCTCGCCCGCGGCGTCCTGCGCAACGACGGCGAGGCCGAGGACGTGGTGCAGGAAACCTATGTCCGCGCCTTCACCCATCTGGAGAGCTTTCGCGGCGACTCCAGTCTGGCGACCTGGCTGTCGCGGATCGCCATGAACGAGGCGCTGGGCCGGTTGCGCCGCCAGCGGCCGGGGGTGGAAATCAGTTCGCTGCCGCAAGGCGTGCTCGAAGCCCAGATCATCCAGTTCCCTCTCGCCGTCGCCGAAGACCCGGAAAAATCCATGGCCCAGCGCGAAATTCAGCGTGTCGTCGAGCACGCCATCGACGAATTGCCGGAAGCATTCCGTCTCGTCTTCATCACCCGCGTGATCGAGGGGATGAATGTGGAGGAGACCGGCGAAATTCTTGACCTCAAGCCGGAAACGGTGAAGTCGCGGCTGCACCGCGCCCGCACCATGTTGCGCGACATCGTCGAGAAGAAGATCGGCCCGGTGGTGATGGAAGCGTTTCCGTTCGCCGGCAAGCGCTGCGAACGGCTGACGGAGGCCGTGCTGAAGCGTCTCAACATCGGCTAGAGCCCGGTTCTGATTAAATCAGAGCTCTACTCTTCTGTTTGACGCGTTCACGAACCGGTGTCCCATTTCGCTCGAAAACGCCATAGATAATTTTCGGGAACCTCGGCGCCCGAGCGCCATCCAACTCCTGTGACCCAACAACGCGCGCGGCCCCGCTGCCGGCGCCACAGGAGTATCAAACCATGTTCGTTCGATTGAGCGCGGCTGTCGCCGCGTTGAGCCTTCTCACCGGCGCAGCACTGGCCCAGGGCGCCAAACCCACCGATCCGCAGATCGCGCATATCGCCTACACCGCCGGGGTCATCGACATCACCGCGGCGAAACAGGCGATCTCGAAAGCCGGCAGCAAGGACGTCAAGGCGTTCGCGGAAGACATGGTGCGCGACCATGAGGCCGTGAACAAGCAGGCGCTCGACCTCGTCAAGAAGCTGAAGGTGACGCCCGAGGACAACGACACCAGCAAGACGCTGTCGAAGCAGGCCGCCGACAAGCTCGCCGAACTCGGCAAGCTGAAGGGCGCCGACTACGACAAGGCCTATGTCGCCAACGAGGTCGCCTATCACAAGGCGGTCAACGGCGCGCTGGAAACGCTGCTGATCCCCTCGGCTGGCGACGCCGAGCTGAAGAGCCTGCTGCAGACCGGCCTGAAGATCTTTCAGGGTCACCAGCAGCACGCCGAACACGTCGCCGCGACGCTGAAGTAAAAAGAACCTGGAAGTAAAGGAGCCTGCCATGCTGTCGAGACGCATTCTACTGACCGCGCTGGCGCTCGGCGCGATGGCTGTCCCGGCGCATGCGGCGACGATTCAGGTCGTGATGGAAAATCTCGTGGTGTCGCCGGCCGAGGTCTCGGCCAAGGTCGGCGACACCGTCGAATGGATCAACAAGGACGTGTTCGCGCACACCGCGACGGCGCGAAACGGCGACTTCGACGTCGCCATGCCGCCGAAGAAGACGGTGACGTCGGTTCTCAAGAAGGCCGGCACGATCGAATATTACTGCCGCTTCCATCCCAACATAAAGGCCGTGCTGACGGTGGCCCCGTGACGTTTCAACCCGCGGCTTCGGCAGCGATGTCGGCCGCGGCGGCATCGGTCAGGCCTTGCACGACCGCGGCATCGCCGATGCGCACCATCGCCAGCAGCGCGAAACGCGCCAGGAATAGCGACGCGCGTGCTTCGCCGAGCTCTGTCATGGTCTTGCACAGCTGCGTATAGGCGGCGTCGAGTTCGGCTTCGGTCATGGTCGTTGGTCCCGTCCCGGAAATCAGGATTGCAGCAGATGGTCGATGGCGCCGGTCACGTCCGCGGCATCGAACCGGCGCCAGCGCGCGAACACATGGCCGTCGGGACGAACCAGATAGAGCGTGCCGGGCGCCGCGTCATACATCGCGAACAGCCGGCCGCTCTTGTCCCAGCCGTGCGCCCGGGCGAAACCAGCCTGCCGCGCCAACGCTACGATCGCGAACGGAATGCCGCGGGCGCGCATCGCGGCATGACATGTCGTCAGCTCATCCGGCACCGCGCCATCGTCAGTGAAATACAGCGCCGTGATATCAGCCCCGACCAGATCGGTAAGATGGCCCTCGCGGGTGGACGCGCCATCGACGATCACAAGCGGGCACTCCGTCAGCACATGGCCGCATGCTGGTCCCGCGCCGAACTCCGCGTCCTGCGAGGTCATATTGAGCGGCGAACCGGTGTAGGCGATCGCCGAAGACTGCCGCGGATTGATCAGCGAGCGCAGTTCGGGAAATTTCACGGCGAGACCGAGCACGGCCTTGCGCATCAGTTCGAACGCGAACGAAGGCGGCGCCATGAACTCGGTGCTCTTGGTGCCATAGCCCAGGTTTTCCCGGGCGGCGGCGACCCGCTCGGCCGAATAGCTGTCGAGCAGCCGCGGTGACGCAATCCCCTTGACCACGAAAGCGAGTTTCCAGGCGAGGTTGTCGGCATCGTCGATGCCGGAATTGGCGCCGCGCACGCCGAAGATCGGCAGCAGATGCGCGGCGTCGCCGGCAAACAGCACGTGGCGATGACGGTAGTCGTCGAGCGTGAGCGCGTTGGCCTTGTAGATGCCGATCCAGACCGGGCTCCACGCGCCCTTCTCGCCCATCATCCCAAGCAGGCTTTCGACGCGCGGCATGACATTTTCGGGCTTGATCGCCTCATCGGGGTCTTCGCCGTCGCGCAACTGATAGTCGACGCGCCAGACGCCTGAAGGCTGCTTGTGGACCAGCACCGTCGAGCCGGGATTGCAGGGCGGATCGAAATAAGCGAGCCGCTCCGCCGGACGCGCGCTGTCCAGCACGATGTCGACGATGACATAGCGCCCTTCGTAGCTGGTGCCCTTCAGCTTCAATCCCAGCGTTTCGCGCAGCAAGCTGCGGCCGCCATCCGCGGCGACGACCCAGTCGGCCTCCATCGTGTAGGCGCCGGCTGGCGTCTCGACGGTGAGCCGCGTGCCGTCCTCGCGCGCGCCGACCGCGGTAACGCGGTTTTGCCAGCGAACCTCGATCAGGTCGCTGCGTTGCTCGGCGGCGTCGAGCAGCAACTGCTCGATCGAATATTGCGCCAGATTGATCATCGGCGGGTGCTTCTGGTTCTCATCCATCGGCATTTTGAAGTGCAGCACTTCGTCGTCGCGATAGAAGCTGCGGCCGCCGGTCCAGGGCAGGCCCTGCTTCAGAAAACCATCGGCCGCGCCGAGACGCGCGATGATTTCGAGGCTGCGCCGCGAGATGCAGATCGCGCGGCTGCCGAAGCAGACGGAATCATCCGCCTCGAGCAGAACGACCGGCACGCCATGGCTGGCGAGACCGAGCGCCGCGCAATAGCCGACCGGTCCGCCGCCGACCACC
This sequence comes from Bradyrhizobium ottawaense, assembly GCF_900099825.1. Lineage (NCBI taxonomy): Bacteria > Pseudomonadati > Pseudomonadota > Alphaproteobacteria > Hyphomicrobiales > Nitrobacteraceae > Bradyrhizobium > Bradyrhizobium ottawaense. Next base: position 3,181,560 of record NZ_LT629693.1, read on the forward strand.
ACAACGGGATGCCGCGCCTGATCGACGCCGCCTTGCAGCGGCGGCAGCGACGCCGGATACTGCTTCGCCGTAAAGGGATATGGCTTGAACGGGCGGTTCACGAATCTTCCCTTGGTGTTTTTTGCCCACGCCCCCGCCGCGGGGACACGGGTTCGCGAAATCAGGCAATAACTTTCAGGAAAGCCTGCGCCGGCGCAAGGCCATTGCCAGCCGCACCGCTACCGCCGCCTGCCAGACCGGATACAGAAACGAGGTCTGATCGAGGCCGAGCGCATTGTCGAGCGCCAGCAATGCGCCGGCTATCGTCCCGGTCACCAGCATCTGCAGCCACGTCACGACGTCGCGCGGACCGGGCGGCAGCAAGGCAATACCCAACGCCATCAAGGCGCTGCCGGTGAAGCCGCCGGCGAGGCCAGAGAGAATGTTCCGCATCATCTTGTCGGCGCCGTTGACCTGCCCGTCGATGAAAACAGCGGCATTCACCGCGCAGACGAAGGCTGCCATCGTCATCGCGGCCGCGGCCAGCGCCGCCCACAACGGGTTGGCGCTGAAGCGGCGAACCACGAAGAAGACCACAACGGCGAACGGCACCGCGACCAGCGCCAGGAGAATATCGGCGGGCACGCCCGCAATCATGTCAAGCAACGTCGGCAAGAGCGGCGTGAGAATGCCCGACAGCAGGCCGGCGCCGGCCACTATCAATAAATTTCGTGAGGTGTCAGCCGAAGCGATCGCCTGGGTCAACGCACACTCCTTGTTTTGCAGGAACGCCTGACGCCTAGCACGGCAGCGGACGAAATTGAATGTAACGCATTTTCGAGCGAAGCCGACACCGCAAAATAAAGCCGCGCCAACCCGAAGGTTGACGCGGCGATGGCCGTTCTGTTGCCAGGTGGACCAACCCCGAACAGGTTACGCCGCGAGGCGCACTTCGTTCAATGCAACGTTATCGTTTGCATTTAGGTTTTTGACCCGATAACGGCGGTATCATGCCGAGCACAATTCAGAGCTTCATTGCGACCATCGATCCTGGTTCGCCCCCGCCTTAGCAGCCAGTCTTCAAGAGCCTTGGGATTCAGCCTTCCGGCCAAATCGATCTCACCGTGATGAGACCTTTAAGCTCAAGCTGCTAAGGTGGAGGCGCCGGGTACTGCCCCCGGGTCTGCCCGCAGTCCACTCTAAGGTTCAGCGCCATCGTCTTGCGACGAAGCCACCGTACGCGTGATCGCTGCCAAAAGATAGGCTGCTGTGGCTTGAATTCTTGTTGCGAAGGAAGTCCTCGATATTCAAGTCGCTGCCTGCGGACATCGCTCGGCGAGGATGACAGTTCCGAAAAGTGCCACAGAGCGGTCACCGGCGTTCCAAAAGCCGGATGATCACCGTGTCGCCAGCCTTCTTTCCGATGGCAGCCTGCAGGTCCGCTTTGATAGGCAATTTATGGACACCGCCACCTATCGCCATGAATGCCGTGCGTAGCGGGTGATCATCGACCGTACAACTTACCTTGACCAAGCCCTTTGTACCGAAGAACGCTGCGGACTTCGGCCATACGACATAGGTCCAGCCGCCCTTTTTTGGACTCTTCTGAAGCCGAGCTTTGAATTCCTTGTTCAGAACAACCATCGCCTCGACCTCCTTTGCTTGAAGACCGCTCGTGAAGCGGCACTTCAATGGGCTGCTTCCTTACAAGACGGCCTGGATTGTGCCGGACCGACAAGTGGCGCATATTTTTTTTGCAAGAAGCTCGTAGGATGGGACTAATAATCCGCTCGAAGTACCTGGCTAATCCGAACAAACATCAACGATGGCCTGAAGAAATTCTTCGCCGGTAGCACACCATCGGGAGAATCCTATCTGGCGGAGCATATCGCTGATGACGGACATCGCGATCAGACTGCTGTCTTCATCCTCGAAGATTTTGTCCAGTTGCATGTGCAATTTGGAACCTTCGAGAGCGGCGACCTCGATCGCCAGCCGGTCCAGTTCGCTCGCCGCTTCGGTGTTGCGCGTGTCCCCAGGAAACTCGATCGCCCTGTTGCGGCGCCAGTAGGCGGTGCCCGCGCAATCGACCAGTGCACCAATGTCGATGAGCAATGCTCCCCTCCCTCGCAAAAGGAACTGGAGCGGGCGAAGGGAATCGAACCCTCGTATGCAGCTTGGGAAGCTGCCGTTCTACCATTGAACTACGCCCGCGTAGAAACCCTTTTATATCAGGTACTTCTTGCACTTTTTAGCCCGATTTTTCGGTCGATGCATGTTGCAAATCGTGTTGCACCGTTTCGGGCCCTCGGGTCACCGCTTATAGCCCGCTCCCGCGCCGTGCGGCAAGCCAGCGGACGTATCCCATGATTGACGGAACAACGTCATCCATACACTCGGCCCTCAAACCAACTCGCCGAGATTACGCCCACCGTCAAAGTCCCCCGGCGTCGCCAACCGACGATCTCTGCACATCCAAACCGGGCCGCCGCGTCATGATCAGGACAGCCGCCGTTGAGGCTATGCTCGACGCGCACCCGGCCCGCATCCACGTGTTCACCGCCCCGCCGATCCTCCGGGAAAGCCGGGCGAGCCTCCGGCGGATGGCTTCATGCTTGACCCGGTCCCTCGACGTGAGCACCGAGGAAGCTCTCGCCGACGCATACGACACCGCAATCGGCGGAGACGACAGCGCGGTCGGATGCAACATGACCCTGTTGATGGAAACATCGAGCGACCCTCGCGAACAAATCGAGCGGGTGTTGATGGCGGCGGACCTGTTGCGAATGGCCCTTAGAATACAGCATTAAAACAGGGTCAGGCACGCCAAAAGCACGCGGGTACACCGTGACGCAATTGCCAGTTGTTTGTTGCCTGATCATCCCGTAGCCTTGCAATCCTGAGACGGTGCCATGAGGCCCCGCGAGTTCAGACAAGTAGGCATGCGCCGAACCTCTCTTCTCCGCGCAAACACTCGGACAATCCCCCTCGTTCCTACGAACTAAACCGGCGACCGCGTCCCGTACGCGACCGCCGGGCTTTTCACCGGAGGCAAATCAATGCCACGCGTTGCAACACGTCCAGAAGTGTATCTGGCACTTTCGCCCGCCGCGACAGCGACGGCGTTAGGCATTTCCTATTCCCACGTCCGTGATGCGATCAACGAAGGCGTGCTCCCGGTCTACGTGGTCGGCGTCAAGCACCGCATCCACGTCAGCGACATCGAGCGGTTCCTCCGCTCATTTCCGAGCCCAGCAAAGCGCAAGTACACCAAGCGCAGGAGCGTCCCCCATGAATGACACGGTCGATTATAAACTTTTCGAAGTCCCGCTCCTCGGTCGCAACATCGCCGCCAGCCGCACGCCGCGTTTGCAGCCGTCCGCTATCGTCGAATACTCCGACATGCTTAGCCGCGAAGTGTCGGCGGCCCGATGGACGACGGACCCGGAGAATGGCGAACCGCTCAACAGCGCCGGGCAAACCATCGTTCAACATCTGGAGCACTCGTTAAAGACCCGGCCTCATTGGCTTCTGCCGACCGTGCTCGAAGATCAAGCCGACGCCGTCTGGTTGGCCGAGGTGCCGAACCTCACGGTTCGCGGTGCACGTCATAATCAGATCGAAAAGAACGTCGGCAGCAAGGCCGCCGCCGATATCCTCTTCAAAGAGGAAGCACTCCGCTACGGCGTCACCGACCCGATGTCATTGCAGCCGGGACGTAAGCCGGGCAGCGATGGCACCGAAAAGAAGCCCGCCGCGAACCTCTCCGACAACCCGTGGTCCGTTCAGTATCGTGGTGATGCGACCGCACGTGCGGCGCGGATTGCATCGATCATCAAAACCGGGACGCGCTTCGCCGAAGGCATGGCGAAGGCCGCTGGGACGACGGTCGGAAAGCCGCTCAGCCGATGATCAACAAAATCCGTCACACGCCCGGCGAGGCGATCAAACTGCCGAACGGCCAGTTCCTAAACCATGGCCAGATTATCAAACGGGGAGAACGAAAAATGAAGACGAACCCAGCCCGGCCCTTGAATACTGCGCTCCGGTCTATTGCCAGAGATGGCGCTCCGAAGCGCACCGAGCCCGCCCCGGTCAAGGCCGGGATGAAGCGCGTCACCAAGGGCGAGCCCTCGGCCTATCACCATGGGCAGACGGTCCGGGACGAACCCAACACCGTCAAGGCTCACACCACGTCCATCCCGTTGCATCCTGCTACGCCCGCGAAGCTCGCGGCGAAGCTCGACCAGAGCAACAACGCCTCGACCGTGTTGGCCGACGCCTCGCGCTTGGGCCGTCCGGCGGAGAAGGCGTGATGGCTTCGCAGGATCAGGATCAGCCGCCGGTCGAGAAACCGGAGACGGAGGCCGCTCGACGTGAGCGGGTTTCCGTCGAGGAGCGCCTGCGCCACGCTCAGACAACCGCCGCCGCGTTGCGTCGGCGATATGGCATCGAGGAGTGAGGATGCAATGGATCGAAGTGCTCCGAAGGTTTTTCGACATGGGTCACGTGATCCGGCGGACCATGGCGTCGGCTACTCGGCGTCGGGCACTTCGGAACATTCGCGCCACAGCGCGCACCGTGCGTCGGCGACAGCGACAACGCGTGATGAGCCAGAACGTCTGGTAGGAGCCCGGAAGGTCGAGGAGGGACGACATCACGGACGCGGCAAGCGGACACGATGGCAGCTAATCGAGGAAAACCATCGTCGGCTCGGCAAGATTGTCGAGCGGCTGAAAATCGAGACGGACCCGGCGGTGCTGGAGAAGTTGCGGAAAAACTTCGAAATCAAAACCGCGTTTCTGGCGCGGCTCCGAGCAGAGACCGGCGAATGGTTTGTCGAGGCAATTCCGGGCGAGCATGAGGTTTGAAGATGCGCGGGACCGTAGTGTTTTGGAAAAGAGAATATCGCGACCCCACTGAGGATTTTAGTTGGGGTTTCATCATGCCCGAAGGCAGCAACCGTCGAGATGCAAATGTCCGCGTCTACTTCAATTCGAAATCGGCGCGCTACTCGCCGGTCAAGCAAGGGGACCTCGTCGAGTACGAGATCAAAGTGTTTCGCGAGCCGCGTCCCGACAGACCCGGCAGCGCCGCAAGCAAAGTCGAAAGGGTCGAACAATGAGCCAGCATCAGCGTCCTCATCCTCGTCAAGACCGTCGAGGCATCGGTCGAGCAGTAACTCGGCCCCTCGCGAAACCATCGAGACCATCTGGGGCGAGGACGACTACGAACCGTGGGACCGCAATCAAAGGCGACATCGGTAAGCTCGGACGACCCGTGACAACGTAACAACGAAAACCAAGAGGGAGAACATCACCATGGCAACGAACATCGTAGGCTCGAAAGAAAAATCGCAGACCGGACGCGGACAAAATCAGGATCAGACGCCGGTCACCACGAGCAAAAAGCTCGCTGCAATTCCAAAAGTTTCGCCGCCCAACGCGAGCGCCGACGCTGGCGATTGGCAGACGCGCAAGATCAGCGGGAAGGCCATCAACACTCACTCCGGCATGCTGGCGAACCGACCCGGCCATGACGGCAAGGTCCCGCCGACGACATCCTCGCGTCGCCGCTAATCAGGAATTGGTCGCGGATAGTGAACTCATCCCTGCGATCAATGAACCGCCGCACGGCCCTTGGACGGGAGACCGTGCGGCGGACCTCTTTTCGAAAAGGAATGTCCCCGATGTTGGAAATCAGAAATCAGTTTGGAGTGATTGACCTCGCGGTAATTGATCCCGACGAAGTTGCAAAGCTCACCGACCCCCAGCAGGAAAAACTTTCGACGCTCTGCACCGCAGTGAAGCGCCGCGAGGCAGCGCAGGAGCGGCTATTCGCAGCCGTGCGCGCCGTCAACGTCGCGACCATCGAGCAGACGAATGCTCTGGCCGCGCATCAACGCGCCAATCCGCCGCCGTCATTCATGGATTTGCACGCCGCCAGCGTGAAGGCGTTCAACGAAACCAAGTGAAGCGCGCCACGCGCAGAAAGGTCCCCATCCCATGGCTCAAGATTTAGACGCCGACCTCCCCGAATACGTCGGAGCCGACAAGTCAACCCGCGCCGACCCGCCGAAGGGCAAGCGCAATTCAACGTCCCCGGCAGTGACAGCAAGTGCACCATCGGTCGCAGTCTACACGCCCCCGGCTCCCGGCTCGACGCATCCGCGTGAGCCGAAGCTCGCCCCGGCGAAGCGCCTCGACGCGGCGGAGGAGGCTCTTCGCACCGCGCAGACGGACTTGATGTCGGCACGCGGCGAACTCACCGCCGCGCAGGCAGCCGAGAGCGAGGCCGAGCTTGCATTCGCGTCGTGCTTCGCCACGATCTCCCCCGACGAACTCCTCCGCCAGCACGCCGCACGCGCGGCGCAGGAGCGGGCGGAGCGGGTTGCACGCGGCGAGACGCCGGAGGCGAAGCCCGCGCCGACGCACAACCGGAGCCCGGTTGATGTGGCAGCCGCGTCGAGGCCGAAGACCAACCGACAGGCCCCGTCTACGCCCCTCCGCAGTAACGTAATTCGGCGGTGACCCGTGAAGCAATGGCTCGAAGACAAAATCGAGGCGGACAAAACGCCGGAGCTAAGGCTCGCGAACCGTGTCGCGCGCTATGAGACCTCGCGGCAATTCCGCGATCACCGGCTACACCTCGACCGTGCCCTCCGCCGTATCGATGGCTTGCGGACGTTCCGCGATCTCCCGGCCTACAGACGGCGGGGCGATTGATGAGCATCACAGACAGCCCGGAGCGTGACGCCGCGCGCAAGCGCGGAGATGTGCGCTACATCTCGACCCGGCCTTGCCCTCACGGCAATGTCGGCGAGCGGTATGTCTGCAACGATGAGTGCCTTTGTCCGAAGTGCAGGAAACAGCCGGAGACCTACGTCTCCGACGAACCATGCAAGCACGGACACGTCGGCGAACGGTTCGCATCGAATGGCGCTTGCGTCACTTGCATGCGCGGCAGGAGGCGGAACCGAGCGCGCGTGCTCGATGATCCCGCTCGCTCTGTCGCACGTGAGGAGGGCCGCAAACGCTACATGCCAGCAAAGCCGTGTTACGTCGGCCACGTCTCCGAGCGGTACGTCTCGAATAACATCTGTTGCGAGTGCTCGGACGCCCGCCAGCGCAAGATCATGGGTACGCTATCGCGCGACAAGCATATACATCCGACGAAGTGAAGAGGCCAACATGATCCGCGACCCATCAAAGCTCTATGACGCCCTCACGCTGATCAGCGAAGGCGTCACTCGACCCACGGCCATCGCCAAGGCTCTGGGGATTGTGTATCGGACCTACACCCTATGGATGGTGCGGTCTAACTCCGGCGATCCCGAGTTCATGGTCGAGTATCAGGGCGAGCAAATGCAATGGGCCGCCGCGATCAAGCTCGCGACGAAGCTCGCCGCGCTCGAATTGCGCGGGATGGTTTTGCAGGAAAGCGTTTTCGGCGTCGAGGAGGTCCAGATTTTCCAAGGTCAGGTTGTTTGGCAGCTAGACCCGGAGGCGTGCAAGTGGGACGAAGACACGCGCGAGATGTTGGGCTTTCGCCGCGACGGCCTCCTCGAACGCGATGGCAAGCTAGTCCCGGTCACGATCAGGAAGCCCGCACCATGGGCGCAGCGCCAGCGCATACTGGAGGCAAATTTCGCCGACATGCGACCGTCGCAGACGATCACTAACAACGTCAACTTGAGCGGCGCGGTCGGAGTTGGCTTCGTGCCGAAGCCGAACTATAGCGCAGGCCCGCCGCCGGTCCCGCCGCCGCCGCCAATGCCCTTGCTGGAAAATGTCACGGACGCGGAGGTCACCGACATTGATGACGATGATTTCCTCGGCCCGGAACCCGCTCCAGCCGCCGCGCCGATCAATATCATCCTCGACGTGAAAGCCCCGCCGGAGGAGCGTATCATCCGCGACATGCCGACCGCCGCAGAGACACCGGCCGCGCAGTCCGGCATCCTCACGCCGCCCCGTGCATTCGACGCGCCTCCTCCTCGGCCCGCGCGCTCGCCGCTCGAACAATCGCTCTATGACGCGCTGGAGACCGCACGCCAGAAACGGGACGGCGGCTAATGACAGACAGCAGCGAAGACTTCCTCGGCCTCACGGACGCGGCAGAGCGCCGCCTCGCGCAGGGTCCGGCCATGATCACGGGCGAACCGCTCGGCCCGTTCGAACTGGCCGCGCTTGAGGAGATGAGCCGCAAAGACACCGACCCGAACGCGGGCCTAGTGGTTTTCACCTCGACATCGGAGGACGGCGTCGAGACCCTCGACCAGCCGCTCGTTTGGCAACGTGTCATGCGCTGGCCGCGTCCGCCGACCGTCGAGGAGGTCGAGGCGTGGCAGGCGAACGCGCGGGCCGCCCGCCGTGCCCGATGGTGGGATAGGCTGGCAGCCGCGAGAGCGCGGGACGAAGAAGCAGCCCGGCCCGTCCGTGCGGCAAAGCCGGGAGGCGCTACGAAGTAACCCGGTCACCGGGCCGCCCCTAGCCGGGCTTCCCATTGGCCTCCAGAGATCGCGCTCGCCGGGAACGTCCCCCTCCTCGGTTTGCGTGGTGCGCGCGTCCGCTCTGGCCTCTCTTGGCGGGGCCGGAGTGGCGCGTCGCGTCGCATACGTGAAGAGGGAGACAGGACCATGGCGAAGCTACGAAAGAACCCAGAGGACCGGACGCCGGTCGAGCTTGAGCGCGCGATCATGTGCAACAAACTGATCAGGGAGATTTGCCTGCACGAAATGAGGATGGCGGACGCGACGGCAGCCGAGCAAGGCCGCGCCTCTACACCGGACGATCACTACGCCGCGAAGTGCTCGACGCATGACATCCGGCAGGCGATCTATGCGAAATTTATGGATGAGTACGAGATGTAGTTTGTCCCGTACGCGATCAGCGATGAGAGTTGATTTTGTCCCGTACGAGACGAAAATTTTCGCGTCCCAACACTATAGACAGCGCAACGACCTTGTGAACGTGATGCGCTGAAACGACAAAGGCCCCGCCGACGAGGCGAGGCCATTGAAGGAAGTTCGGGGTTCGCGGCCCCTAATTCAGGAGCATTTAGCATGACGAATAAAGCACAAAGTGCCGAAAAATTCAAGCCCCGTCAGCGAACCGCAGACATCGGCCTCGGCTATCTCGATGAACATTTCTACCGGAGGTTCATCTTCCCCATCAAGCCGGGGAAGAAATTTCCGCCGACTATCAAAAACAATCTCGAAGATGCGAGCAACGACCCCGCGCAAATCAGGGCGTGGGCAGAGGAATGGCCGGGATGCAACTGGGGCGTTGCGCTCCGCAAGTCAAAGCTCCTCGTCGCCGATGTGGACACCAACCCGAAAAAGGGCAAGGTCGGTCAGGCGACGTATGATGACCTCGACCTCATCTACGGCTGGCCGGAGACGGAGACCACGTTCTCACCGTCCGGCGGTTTCCACAAAATCTATGAAGGTTGGGCGACCGATGAGCATCCCGAGCACATCATGGCGCTAGGTGCCAATGGCCTCGGCAAAGATATCGATTGCCCAAACTATCTCCTCATCCCCGGTTGCGTTTTCGATGACGGCACATCCTACACGTGGAACAACGTCGAGGCCGTCCGTGCTCCCGCGTGGATGTATGAAACCATCCGCGCCGCAAAGACGAAATCGCGCATCGCGAATGCGGGCGAGGTTGTCGTCGAGCTTGATCAGGATCGAAACATCGAGCTTGCAATCGACTTCCTGAAAAACGACGCGGAGCCGTCCATCCAAGGCTCCCTCGGAGACTTCAATCTCTTCAAGGTCGCAGCGTACCTCAAAGATATTGGCATCTCGCAACAGCTAGGTGCGGAGCTATTGAACGAATACTTCAATCCGCGTTGCGAGCCGCCGTGGGATATGGATGACTTCGAACGCAAGATGGCTTCGGCGTATACGAGTGGCAACCTATCGAAGGTCGGCGGCAAAACTGCCGAGGCCGACTTCGACGGCGAGGCCGAGGAGCCAATCGTCCCCATGGGCGACGCGAAAAAGATCAAGCGCGAGAAGGCCGAGCGCGAGGCGCTACAGCAGCGCGAGGCGTCCAAGCCCGTCAACGTCGGCGCTCGCAAATACACGCGGGCCGAACTGGTCGAGCGGTGGGTCTACGTCCGAGGGCTGGAGCGGTTCGTCTGCCGTGATGATCCTCCGCCGCGCGCACGTGGCGCGGACTGGGACCCTGACGTAAATGAGCGACCGATCTACAGCGCATCGAAGTTCGATAAGGCGTTCATGTCGGTGCGAAAGAAGACCGATGGCGGACGCATCTCGGACGGGCTTCTCAGTGAGAAGAAAGGCGGCATCGCGCACTTTGAGGGAATGGTTTATCGGCCCGGCTCGACGGAGTTCGCTGGAGAAAATTATAACGTCTATCGTCCGTCACCGATCAAGCTCGCGCCCGCCGACACGGATGAGGCGCGAGACGATGTCGCGATGTGGAATGCACATCTCGACTATCTCTTTAAGGACGACAAAGAGAGCCGCGACCATATGCTCAACTTCATTGCATGGCGCATCCGGTATCCCGGAAAGAAGATGAAGCACGCCCTGATTTTGCAGGGCGAGCACAAGGGCACGGGGAAAAGTTTTATCGGGCGCATGATGACCGAAATCCTCGGCCACAATAACATTGCCTATCCGCGTGAGAGCGATCTCAGCAACAAGTTCAACGCGTGGGCCGCCGCCGTCCAACTTGTTATCATCGAAGAGCTTCGCGCGGTCGATAAGCACAAGATCAAGTCCAACCTACACCCGATGATCACCGAGGAGGTGATACCCGTCGAGTTCAAGGGAGTGGACGCGAAAAAGTTTTCGAACTGCTTTGGCATCTTCGGGATGACGAACGGCGACGCCGCGCTCAGTATCGACACTGGGGACCGCCGCTATCTGGTCATTCGAACGATGGCCGTCCCGCGCGACAAGCCATCGTATGGCGAGGGCTTCGATCCGCTGTACTATGAAAAGCTCTTCGCCATCTTGAACCGGCCCGCGTCCATCGCAGCCATTGGCTGGGAATTGCGCGAGCGCGATCTCGGCGGCTACAACGCACAGGGCTCGGCACCGATGACCGCCGCCAAGGCCGACATGATCGACGCGGGCGGCCCGCCGCTGCAACAGTGGATGATAGAGAACGCTGGCACGTGGCCGTTGTGCGCTCGGCTCACAACCGTCGAGGAGATTGTGCAGATTGTGCCGAGGCGTTTCCATGGGGCGTACCTTGATCAGAACGTCACCACGGCATTGAAGGCCGCGTTCAATGGCGCTCGCGCCGGTCGCATCCCGGTCAACGGCACAAAGCGCCACCTCTGGAGCATAAATAACGAGGTCGAGGTCAATCGGCTGATCCGTGAGCGCGACGCCGCGAGCAAGGCCGGGGAAGCCGTCAAGGTGACGAACCGCAACACCGCACTGGCCGCGATCTACCTCGGCGACCTCGCGGCAGCTAAGCGGACCGGGGCCGCGACCGATGGCTCCGATGGCCTCGATGAGGTCGAGGTGTGAATGGCCGGGGCCGCGTGCCAGTTGACAAGGGACGGGCGGACCGGACCCCAGCCCAGAGCAGGCGGAGGGTCTAGTCCGCTATGTTAGCCTACAGCCGCAGGGGTTTCTTGCACTAGCGGACTACAGACCGGACCTAACACCCTCTACTCCTCCCCACATATACGCTCTTACATTCTGAATATAGGGAAAGGGTCTAGGCTGTAGTCCGCTAGTGCAAGAAACCCTTATGGTTTGGGCACAAGTAGCGGACTAGAGGGTCTAGTCCGGCTCTGGTCCGGCTCTGGTCCGCTCTATCAGGCAGTTGCGAGCCTTTTCCCATATTACCTAGTCAATTGTATGCGAAGTGGTACAATAATCGATCCTCGGCGCAGATCGACGGGCGCGTTAACCTTACCAATTAACCATAACAACCTCTGAAATCCCCAGCGACCCCTTGCTGGCGTTAACCTTATTATTTGGATTAACGCTTCGTTACACCCCCGGCCACATGGCGGGATGGTTAACGCGCCCAGCTATGCGTTTACCCTGATTTGGCAGTGGCACAGGTCTTGCGCCTCCCCGAAAAGATTCCATAACGGACATTACGCGCATCCAAATCCCATAATACTACAGCGCGCTCGCTTTCGCATCACAACCTATAGTTAATGAAGGGTTAACGCGATCCAACACCCCGGCGGCGAAGGTGGGTATGGTTAAGAGATACGGGGTAGGCCCGGATTGCCATGGTTAACGCGAATTGCCTATGGCCCCTAGCTCACGCTCTGTTTTCGACCTTCAACCTGAAAACGAAATTTAGAAAAACACCCGTAAAGTTGGAAAATGTTTTCGCGGCCCAGCGCAGGCCCGTGGTAGGTTGTCCGGTATGAAGGCGACCAAACCCCAGCCGCACCGAGCCGCCGCTCCAGAGCCCGGCCCCAGCGCGTTCGCCGAATGGATGCGCGCCAATGTCGCCCGCGAGATCAAGGCGGGCCGTGTCCGCTCGACCGTTGATGACGACGGCGTCGAGCACGCGATCAACTAAAGAACGACAGGGCGCGGCGGTATGGGTTGTTTCGATGGTCAGCCTCGATAGCATCCCTTCGACGAGGTCCGGCCCGCTACTTTCTGTCGTACACTACCATCTGGGGATAGTACGGCGTGGAGTCGCGTGCCAAGGTTCGTAGGAAAGAACCTACCAATGCTGCGTTGAGCCCATGAAGACGCCCAGCCCCGAGTGAAGCAACGCGCCAGAGCGGCCCGCGAGCCTGTCCGGTACGGCCCCGCGTGGGGACGATGGATCAAGAGCAACGTGCGCCGCGATCTCGCCAGCGGCGCGCTCCGCGTCAACGCCAAGGGATGACGCTGCACTAACGGGGGAAGAAGGATGCCGCTACTTTGGAGAAGGCTCGCTTGGTTCGCCAGCTTTGCAATCGCTGTGGCGTTGGCGCTGTGGATGCGAAGCTCAGGCTATGGTTGGTTTGCGACGCTCGGTCTGGCGGCAATCGTTTGGGTCGGCCTACCGTTCGTCATCGCTCAGATTTGCGCCGCGTTCGTATTGAGAGGCTTTCACGACCGCGCGCAGCATGGCGATGGGCTCGCGGAAAAGATTGCGGAAGCTGTCAAGGGGCTTCCGCCAGAGCAACAGGTCGAAGTGGGTAAGCGGATGATCGATGAGAGCTTTGACAAGCGTTCTCTATAGCGCGTCCTCTTTTCTTACCACGACGACAGCGGAGACGGCCCCCAACAGAGCCCACGTTACGCCACTGATCCCGACATTGAAGAGGCTCATTCGAAAGCCCGACCAAATCATCAGAGCCGAACCGGCGGCGATGATTACCAGAGCAATGACCCCCATCACCATGAGGTCGAATGTTGAGTAATTCTTTTCACGTCTCGCGATCAGCGAGCCCATGAAGCCGAAAGCACCCGCGTAGCAGAGAGCGCACGCGACGAGCGCCGACGCGCCGACCATCGCCGAGGATTTGAACATCGCTTGAACGCAAACGATGAGCGTAACCAGCCAGAAGATCAGCACTATGCTGCTTCGACTGAGGAACGCGCCAATCAGTGCTCTAGTGAAACCTGATACGCTCATCGGGGCCATACCTTTACCCAGGCTTTCACAATCGCCGTTCCCGGCTCGGCGGGAGTAATAGGTTCAAGGCTTACGTGGCGACCAACGATAACTTCAAGTTCGCGCTGCCACTGTTTTCTGAATGCGATGAAGTTCGCGAACGCCCAATTGTGATCGCCGGTTGGTGGCATTAGGCCGAGGCCGAGATCAACGTCACTATGTTGCTTTGAAGAGCCATCGGCTCGGCTGCCGAACAACCATAGCTCGCGAACGTTATCGTTCTTGCTTGCCCATTCGCCCAAGCCGCGAAGCCACTCGTCTTGCATATCCATCGCGGCTTCATTTTTCACTGGAGGCACCCGCGATTTCTCATTTTCTCCAATGTCGCCTGTTTCAAATAAGGATCGATAGTTCGGTTCGCCAAAAGCTGAAATGCAGTGTCGCACCATTGTTGAGGTGACAATGACGTCGGTCGCTGTACTCGCTTTCTCGGCTCCAGAAACATTTGATGCGGACAATGGTTAGCCTGCCCGACTGCGACGTATTCCTCCTTGCGCGCGGGCGAAGCGTTTGGGTTTTTAAGTGCGGCATCGACAATCTCGCACCACTCTTGGCTCGGCACCGAGGGTAGGGAGGTTGGCGGAGGCACATTCGGGGAGCTTGCGAGGAGATCGGCGGTTGAAGGTTCGGCATAAGCGCCAGTTGTGAACAATAAGACGAGAGCCCCGGCTTTTAAGATCTTCATTTCCGCCCCCATCAGTGCACATGATTTCGGATAACGCTCCGCACGAACGCCAGCTTTGCGACGCCGCACTGACGATAACACCACTCACTTATAACAGGTTTGTCCGCCCCAAACGTTAGCCTTGCAAAAGCTACCTCCCGATCCAATTGCTTTGTTGCACTCGCGCAGCAATGGGATGCACGCCCCCGGCGTTTCTGCCTCACAATCTTTTCGTAGGTCGGTGCAACTGCAATAACCCGCCGTGAAGCTACCTTCTTCCTTCACGATAGCAGTCAACATTTCATCCACGATGGGCTTTTTCCCATCTGCCCAAACGAACTTGCCTTGGGTCTGGCAAATCTCGGGGAAGCGGCTTGCCGCTGAGCAGGGCGATACAATCGCCGCGCCTGTCAAGCCCATAAGCGCCACCAATATCCATCGCTTCGTTGTTCGCATCGTTTGGTCCCCTCACCTTGCTGTAAATGTAACCGCGATGGGCGGTAGGGCTCAAGGTCGATCCGCCCCAACATCTGGGGCGATTGCAGGAATGAACGCGGCGCGCTCTGATGCGCCCCATGGCTCCGAAGCACCATCCGACCCCGCTGTCCGGCGGCGACCGCAAAGCCCTCAAGAAAGAGCTTTCGAAATCGCGGACGATGACGACCATCCTCGCTGAGCGCGCGGCGGAGAAGCGGCAGGAAGGCGAGGCGCTGATCCGGGAAGCCGACAACCTGGCCTGTCAAAGCTGGAACGAAAAGATGTGGTCGGACGGCGGGCCAATCGACCCGAGCCCGACTATCGATCAAGCGATTAACGGCGGCTTCCCATGGTTGGAGATCAAGTGCAGCCGATGCCTGACGCCGCGCGATGTCGATCTTGCCGTGTTGCCCCATGTTCCGACGACATGCGTGCACGATCTCGCCGGGCGGCTGGTGTGTCAGAAGTGTCGGAAGGCTGGAAGGCGTCCGACCGCTACGCTGCTGCAACTTGCGCCGCACCGAAGGCATCAAGCTAACGATTAGGAACGCGAGGCGTCTCGCCGTGTAACACAGGTGAAGGAGCCGCCCTCAAGCATCAAGTGTGTGCGAGCTTGCGCCCGCCCGTATGGAACTATGCAGCCGAGTAATTACCCCGACCGTCGTCACCCCTTACGTGGCAGCGGAGTAAACTCCGCCGGTAGCTGTCTTGAGCGGCCCCTCCGGGATCATTTCTACATGCTTAATAGACTGCTCTCAACTCCTTCTTTCGGAGGTGGTTGAGCAAATCAATCTGTTTCCAGTTTACGAACCACGGGAAACGCTCGAACTCAGCGACGAGCACGTTTGAGTAATGTGAACTCGACACCTCAAGCTGTCTCAAAAGGACCAATGCGCAATCCCGTCGAAACACTTTTGATAGGAACGGACACGCAATTAAGTCCATTAAAAAGTGCGCGTCGTGCGAAACTCTCCTTGGCATCGCCGTTGGCAAGAACTGCTTCTTTAACTTGTCTTCGACTTCGCTGATAAATTGGGGATCGGTCGAACCAAAATAGAACAACAACGATATGATCGAAAAATAGTCCACGTTATCATCATCAATCACGCGCCTTCGGATGTCGTGAACGTTGGTTCTGTAACTTGGCGGCAATTCAGTGGACGCCAGAATTATGTTCAACATCTCAATGGGAACGCACTCGGTCATAGCAATACTTGAAAGGCTAGGGTTCGTAACAACCTCTTGGATGAGTATCCGAACCCTCTCGTAAATGTGCTCCGCTGTCTCAGGCAGGTTATCTTTAAAAAAGCGGACCGACAAAATCGTCGCCTTTGCCACTTGGTACGAGGTCGTTACCGTCGCGTGCACAGTAAAAAAGTAGAACAGCGCCGACAAAAGCGTATCAAACACTTTTGCATACAACTCTGCGTCTTTTCGAACCTCGACGGGAGCCGAAGAGAAACTAGCAATCATCATCTCTAAAGTGCTGCTAATCGAACCGACGATGTATGGACTGACATCTTCGTAACCCGCCTCTCCGTTAGTACAAGCCACTTTGATATCGTTCGCAAACGTTCGAACGACAGACTTTGGCTCTCGGATGCTCTTCGGCAGAGAAAGACGCAAACTCAGATCAACTTTAGATATAGCTTCGCGGAATTTGTTAAGCGCAGGAGACGCTCCAGAAATTATTTGGGAACGTCTCGTCTGCAATGGCCTCGGGATCGTATGGGTCTTCTGTTCGTTTAGATGCAAATTGAAAGTCAACAGGGCGTCCGAGATGGCCCGTTGAATAATATCTAAGGTCTCGGACCTATTTGCAAAGATTACGTAATCGTCGATGTATCTGCGAATTGAGTAGTCGGTGCCAAACACCAAGCCTGAACGCTTCGCCCTTCTAAGCACCGCGACATCAACGGATTGAAGAATAATCTCAGCAAATATCCTAGAGATTTCCGCTCCGACAGGAATACCATTTGTTTCGTTGTAGTTTGAATATTGCATCAATGCATCGAAGTCATTGGCAAATGAAACTGCTGTCGGGTGCTCCTTCCCGTGCTGAATATCTTTCACCGCCCACGCAAGAGTGTGACTATAGATAGATGAAAAACACTTGGAGACATCCGTTAGACGCATCATTGAAAACGTTTTCTCTAGGCCTACGAACTCCTCCGAATTGAAAAACTTATAAAACCGCTCATGCCCGGCGTACGCGAAATACGATCCCGGATTTCTGACCGTCTCATCGTGCAGGAGCATATCGATAGCCGCGCCTTTGTATTGCTTCCTTTCGGCGGTCCTCGTTACATAAAATACCGAGCTACCGACTTTTACGGGTCGCCTAAGCGACACATCCGAGTGGCGACAAAAGTACGGCAAAAGCGGCCCGTACTGCTCGTAGAACTGGCACGCTCTTTTTTGCGCGGCGGGATGCGCCAAGCTCAATTGCCGACTGGCAGTGTGTGTTAGCCTTATACGATAGCGGTAAGGTATAGTGTAGCGCTCTGGATTGTCGTAGATCAACGCGCTGACAATCCGCTGCATACCGGGAGTTCGCGGCGTTCTGCGAATATTCAAGTGGAAGCCATCGTTTGAAAATACGATTGGGACGTCCATCGGGGCGGTTTCAGTCAGTACGGCCCGATCAGCATTGCTTCTGTCAATGTTGCCTCGCCGCAGAGGGGTCCTAACCATCGCGCCAGCACCGCCTAAGTTCGCCCAACTCCGTCATCGGGAAATTGTAGAACGTGCGTTGATTGAAACTTTGCACGAAATTGTATTTGAGAAGAGACCTGCGCACTTTAGCGGGGGCCTTAGTAGCCAAGCGCCTCGACAATCGATTTCGCGTTCCGATTAAGAGGGAGCGAAAGAATGTATCGAGTTCGGCGAGCGCAGCCTGCGAATTGACCCTTCTATAATTACAGTAGAGGCCCGTATTTCGAGACCGTCCTATGGAAAAGTCGCGAACGTTATAGTTCCCGGTCAGCACTTGTAACCTTCGCTCAAGTTTTCCTATGTCGCCATCATCTAGAAACGCCCCTATCGAACAACAGAGGCGCGTCTTTAGGCGCGCGATCTTCGTACCGGCGATCGTGATTTCCACTTCACGAGCAAGCCTTCTTTCTGCGTTCCGCGTACTTTCATGTATCGAAAAATTGTAACCGAGATAGTCGAATTGGCCCAGAGTTGCTCGACCATCTGATTTTGACTGAACCGGGATTTCGATCCGTTTAGTTTTCTTGTGATTTAGCTCAAGACCTAAAGGAGCAAGCAACCTTCTAATCTTGCGAGCGAAATCCTTTGGATTTTCACGCCCGCTAGTGACGATAACAATATCGTCGACATACCTCGCATGGAAGTACACTTCGGGAAGGATCGAAAGCTCACCGTCAAATCGTTGCAAGGTAAATTCGGAGAGGGTGGCACTCAACTGGACGCCGCGTGGCAGACCGATGATACCCCGCGAATGCAATTCGTTTAAATAGTGCTCAAGAACTAAAGCGGCGCTCCTAGGCAGCGTGGAGACATTTGCCAATTCATCGAAAAGACGCTTGGTATCTACACTTTCAAAGAAGGCCTTGATGTCAAACTTATAGATGCGGTGCGGGACACCTTCCGCTAGCACCGTTCCCAGACGGCGGATGATCGTATCACGATCCGATGGTCTGATCTTCGTCGCTTGTCTGATTAATCTGTTTAGCCCGCGCAGCACGACCGAATGAGGCGTCGATCTCACGCGGTAAGCTACCTTTCTTTTAATCAGCACTGGCTCTAGCTTAAGAGTAGTAAATCCGTATTGGACAACTGTTGTCGCACGCTGCGCCAATTCCTCAGCGTCATAGCTTCCGGCTACGCAATCATCATTCAGCAGGTCTTTTGAGTGAATGCAGTTTGATAGAAACTGCTTGTTCATTCCAGCTAGCAATGGACGCCCCCCTAAACTATTGGTAGCATTTTAATGGAGGGCGTCAATCAGTACAAACGTAGTGATCCGCTTGCGCATATACAGTCTCATTGGCGCACGCGCTTGCCTATCACCGTCTCGCAGTCTGGAGAGCGGTGATGCCGATCTCAACTTGTCGCGGCGGCTTTGCTTTTCTTGGGGGTCGGCATATCGGGTACGAGTGGCGTGTCGTCATGGCTGCCGAGCTTGAGCCCGAGCAATCCGAAGACGTGTGCGCTGATCTTCTCTTGCGCTTTCCGAAGTGCGGGACCGTGAACCACGATCAATTCGGCGATGTACTTCGCGGACACGCCTTCGAGCGCGTGACCCATCAGGAAGTGCGACAACGTCTCCGATATCCCGAGACTGACGTGCAGCGTCTTGAACGTATGCCGAAGGGCGTTGCCAGCCATCGGTAGGCCCGTCCGTGACGGCATCTGACGACAGCCGGGAAAGACGAGATCAGGGTCAATGATCTCGTGGTGCGGCCTCTTGCGGGGAACGATGCGAACCTCGCCACGCTTCATTCCGCGCAGGCCCTTCATTGTGATGGTCGGGCTCGTGAGCGGGGCATTGAGGGCGAGATCAACGGCGTACTCAATCTGCCAAGTCATCGGCAACGTGATGTCTTTACCGGCCTTCGCGTTCGGGATGGTGAAAGTTCGGGCCTTCCGATCAATGTCCTGCTTTCGGATGCGAGCGCCCTCCCCAGGCCGGACGCCGGTCAACAGACAGAACAGAAAATATCCGCGCTGCACCGGGCTCTCAATGTCATCCCATGCTGTGCGCCACTTCTTGAAGTCGTTCGGCGCGAGCGCGACCTGAGCGGCTTCTTCCTTATTCCACTGCACCGACGAAGTCGGGATACGATCTAGCGACAGGGTCACGTCACGCGCGGCGCGATGGTTGTAGGTCGCACGGATTAGTTCGCAGGCTCGGTTTGCCGAAACAGGCCCATGAACGCGGGTCACTTTCCCGTGCCATGCTTCGACGGCCTCGGGGTCCTGCGCCATCGCGTGCAGCGTCCACTTGCCCCATTGCGGCAGGATGAGGCTATCGCCGAGCTTGACGGCGTTGGCGTGATGACGCGGCGGCTTGCCCTTATCACGGGCCTTGCGGAGGAGCTTCTCCAGATAGCCCGGCCAAGCCCTCTCGAAGGTCACGGCGTCGCGCTTGCCCGGGGCAGCCTTCCCGTCTGCGACCGAACCGGCGAAGCTCACAGCGCGCTTACGAGCCTCCTCCGCATCCACCTCGGGATAGGTGCCTAGCGACTTGAAGACCATCTTGCGGACGCCGTTTTTCATCCGCTGGCGACGATATCGCCACACCATCGAACGCGGGCCGACGTGAAGGAAGAGGCCCTTTAATTCACTATCGGCATGATGACCATGGACCTTCGGGTCTTCTTGAAAATCGCAGAGAGCATCGATGCTCTTCGCGAGATCAACCGACTTTCGTGTCCCGGACTTCTTGGCTTTTCGTGTTGCACTCATGTTGCACTATGCCTCGGTAAGACATTGGACTTCTCAAAGTCCGCTGTTCGAAGATAGTGCAGGAAGTGCCTGGAAATAGCGGGTTTCTGGGCGTTTCTGGCATCATGGTGAAGATCGGCTGAAATGCTTGGGAAGCTGCCGTTCTACCATTGAACTACGCCCGCAATTTCTATCTATAAATCAGGCGCTTACGCGACTTTCAAGCCTGATTTTCGTCTCGCATCGTTGTGTCATCGTGATGTCGGCTGAGAACCCCGACCCTCGTTTTATAGACTGCTCTCAAGCCACCTTCAATGTTCAAGCATGCCGGGGCGAGCATCACCGGCGCGGAACGCAATTCGCATCTCCGTAAAGCCACGCTTGTCAAAAGCGTACTGCTAATTTGCTCGCTGCAATTTCAGCGAAGTCCTTAAGGACCTAGCAACGTGAGAGCGCCAGACTAGTTGAGGCTTCAGCTCCACGATAGGCAGGATCGTAAAATGCCATTTTTCGGGCCTCTCGGAATTATGATCTTGCTCGCGTTCTTGAACGTTAAGTTTCCTGACGCGAACGTTTGGACGTGGGCAGCCATACTGTTCTTCGGCCCGCTCGTTTGCGCGGCGGCCTATGGCTTGATCTGGCACGAGTTATTGAAGCCGCTGTTCCTCCGCGCGCGGACGACCGAACTGGCGCCCGCCACCACACGTCCCAAGTACAAAGTTTCCATGTGGCTCATCTTCAAAATCTGGGCCGGGTGGTATGTATCCAAAGCCGCGCTCATCGGACTGCTCTACTGGGCAGACGTCCCGCTTTCTAACCGCATCTACAATATCGTTATGGTGGGAGCACTATTTGTAACTTTTGGGATTTGGGGCATCTGGGTAGGGCTGTTGAAACCTACTTTACAGGACGGCACTGCCGCAAAGACGACCGAACCGGCGACCAGGAAGTCCCTTGCAGCACTCCAAGCTCCTTCAAGTTACAAGGCGCCGAAGTGGGTTGTCGAGGGGCTGATCATCGCGGCGATATGGGCTGTCTTCGAAGCGGCGCTTCTCCTGTGGGCTTATTGGTATGGTGCGCCGCCTACCGCGCCGATCTTTAATCTCGCCCCAGTGATTGCGTTCGTTATGGCCTTGATTGTCCGGCGCACGATCTGGACCGCACTAGTAAATCTGCTGTTCTTTCCTGCCCCGCCGCGGGCTTCTCGCAAGCCTTTCTCGGACAAAGTCGAAGAGTTCTGGGCGGACAGCCCACGCCGATGATCTAAAGCACGTCACTGACCAACGCCACGCGGCAAACCAAAGCGGGCTGCTGACCGAACGGTATCCTTAATAGCATTTGGAATGCCAGCTCATACATAACCGGAGTGCGCATTCCGTGATTGGCAGAACCGCACCTTAACCATCGCGAGAAGTCCTTCTTGACGGCGGATGCTTCGGAAGGCGATAAGCTCGCCTCGTCGGAATTAGTTGAACTGCACTCCACCAGAGTGCTTGGGCCAGCCAGACAAAGGCGGCAGAACTCCCGGCACCGAGAGCCCCTATAGGTCTCCGGTTCATCAGGGACGCTACAAGTTCAACGGCAACCCTCCAATGTGCGAAAGCAGTGGAGGTTTTTTGTTGTGCGTAAAGAACTCAACCAGCCTGTATTCCTGAAGACGGCCACACTGCTCGCACGTTACGACGGCGTGTCCCGGATGTGGTTAAACCGTCGCATCAAGCACGATGGTTTCCCCGCGCCTACTCGCTTTGGCACGACATCAACACCCCTTTGGCGGCTAGACCTTGTCGAGAAATGGGAGCGTGATCAATCCGCGCTCGGTCTCGTCTTCGAAAAGAAGGCGGTGGGATGATGTCAGCCATCCCCAATACTCCCGACGAGCATCTGGCCGAAGCCAAGGAACTCATCGCCCGCGACGAGGCGGGTGACCGGGAGCGCACCACCGAACAGCGGGTTCTTCACATGGGAGCCGCCGAGCACATCGCGAAGGCGATGACGCTGGACAACCGGCTCACTCAGCGCAAAGTCGCCGACAGGATCGGCAAGAGCCCAGCGTGGGTCAACACACTCATTGCATGGCGCGCGAAGAAATACGAGACGCCGACCGCGTTCGGTCCGCAGGCAAAGGAAGCCCGCGAGAAGTCGCGTTTAGATCCGACTAAACACACGAAGCCGAAGGCCACGACAGCAGAGAAGGTCAACGCTTCAAGAGCCAAGCACGAAGCCGAGGCCGCGAAGGCCAGGGCTCAAGAGGCCAAAGCCAGACAACGCGAAGCCAAAGCCCAAGCCGATCGGGCTCGCGCCGAGGCCCGTAAGGCGCGCGAGCAAGCGAAAGAAACTCTTTGTCGTATATTCCACGGCGGCAAAACGGCTGACATCTCTGCCGAGCAGCGTGAGAAGATGATCAAGTTTCTCGGCATGCTTGGCAGCGAACACGATGGCGAGCGCGCCAACGCCGGGAAGATGGCTGATGTTCTCCGCACCAAGCTCGGCGTCGCGTGGGACCAACTCATCGTGGAGGCCGCGCGATGACGGCACCAAATCGCTAAAGCTAATATCCATGGCGAGAATTTAATAAAGCGCACGCCGTTAAACGCTGATGCACGACAGCGAACGTTGCTGCACGCTCCGATGACAACCGGCACTGAACTAATAACCCCGCGCACCATTATCGTCGTGCACTACGAGCCAACAACGAGTGACACTACGAGAGGACCGACCCATGGCCATCAACAAGTTCTTTAATACGACACGCATCAACGCCTTCATCGTCGAGAAGAAGCTGCCGCCGACGTGCGCCATCGACATGGAGCTGGCGTTGCTCGACGCCCTCGACGAAGACGACGAAGTAAAGAATGTCGCTGCGCTCGAAGATTGGCTGCAACAGCGCCCCCATCTGGTAGCGCCGGAGAACCGCCGCTCGCCGGTCAACATCGCATTGGAGCGCGCAGCGTTCGGTCAGGGCAACGCCACTGCTCGCAGCACCCTCTTCCGGGAATACGGCGAGTATCAGTATGCCGAGCGAATGGCGGATTGGGGAGCGTCACCGAGGACCCTTAGGCCGGGACGCGAACCGGGCACTTCAACGGAAGAGGTCGTCGAGAAGGCGGAGAAGATCGTGAGGTCCGACAACGAGAATGCGAACAATCCGTTCAACCCGAAAAAGAAGTACTCGTCGGATCAGGCTCGACAGAACGAAATCGGAAAGTTCATCACGTTCTTCGGCACAAAGTCCGCAGCAGCCGCCGCCAAGAAATTCGGAACGGACCTGGCGGGCCGTCCGCTGCGTCCCTCGTAACACACAAGTCTTCGCCGCCGCACGAGTACCAGCAATAAAGAGCTTCGGTCGATGGCTGACCGATACGAGCGGAGCCGGGCGTTCTCGAAGTGGGGGCCGCTCCCCCTCGCCGCGTTTTGGCCGGACTCCGCTTAGATTTTTCAACAGAAGGAACCACCCCATGCAAAGTATTTTTGACGCTCAAGGACTGCCCCGACGTGATCTCGACGAGAAATCGATTGCGAAGCTCTCGAAGCCTCAGCAAAAGGCTCTGTTCGCTGTGCAGTCCACCTACTTGGCGTCTGACGAAGCAGAGGTGGAGTTCATCGCCACCGAGAAAGCGACGCGCTCTGCCGCTCAGGACCTCAAGAAACGTATGGCTGAGTACGAGGCGGTCGTTCCGAGAAGGACATTCTACGACGAGTGGAAAGTCACCGTCGCAAAGCAGCCGGAGAGAACGATCTCGTCGGAGAAACAGGCGCAAATTGAGGCCGCGCTGCAGGCTGTGGACCACGCGAACGTTGCGCTTGAGCAACGCCGCGCTGCCGAGTTTCCCGCCAAGCAACGGCGCAAGGAAGCCCGACAGGCATTTGCTAACGCGCTCCGGGACTGGAGCCTCGTCGATGGCCGACCGAAGTCCGTAAGCGATCTAGTCAAGGAAAATGCCAAACGCGAAAGCGATCGCAAACTCGCGCTAATTGCAGCGGGACTTCCACCCGATCATGACGCGGTTCAATCCTCTGTCGGCGACAGTCACCTCGACCGGGTAAAAGCAAGCGGAGGTCGCGGTCACTCAGCTAACTTCGGGTACAACCGCAACTCGATGAGGGGCGCAACCGTGAAACCGCCCAGTCAGCGGTGAGCATCATGTCCGGCTACCATCCGCGCCCATGGCGACCGCGCAGGCTGAGCGACACTGCGGCAGCTGATCGGTCGAAGTATCTTAATGCCAGGATAAATGCCGCGATTGGCTTATGCCCCGCGCCGAAACATCCGCTGGATTTTGACGACAAGAAAACCCAGAGCGCGTCCTGGGGCAAGCGCGTTGTTCTGGGACCGAGAAGGAAATATTGATCATGCCGCTCACAAAGTACAAGCAGCCGGGCAAATTCGGCGAAGTGCTCGACAACATCCACACCTATGGCTCACTCGGAAAAGCCTCAAGAGCTAGCGCGGTTGACCCGTGGACGCTCGCACGCTGGCGCAGAATGTCAGAGGCCGGCGATCAGGATTTTCAGGATGTCGAATATCGGGGCGTGATCCAGCCGTTTCACCTTCACGTGGAAGACGCGATAGAGAACAGCGTCGATGAGATCGAAAGCAACTTCCGAGCTACCGCGCGCGACGGATACTGGAGGCCGGTGATCTGGCACGGGGACTACTGTTTTGAACCTGATGAGGCCGCGGAAGCCATGAGCGAGACAGAATTTCAAGACGCCGTTGAGCTAGGCCTCGCATGGCCGGACAAAAAGCGGCGCGTTAAAAACGAGGAAACCGGCCGGTGGGAGCGCGTTAAGATAACCGAGTGGATAGCGCCGAGCGTTGACGCGCAGGTGAAGGTGTTATCGTCATGGTCTGACCGTTACGCCGACAAACGTTCGCTCAAGCTCGATATGAATGTGAACCAGACCCTTGGCGTGACCGTGATCGGCAGTAGGCCAAGCGTTGCTCCTCCGCTGCCCGCACTTGAAACAATCCCGCCCGAGATTGCCAAGCCCAACGAAACGACAAGCGAAGCCATATATTCGGAGATCACTAACGAACGTTCGCTCGACGAAACGAGAACGGACCTCGCCGAGCAGGCGCTGGTGGAGCAGCCGGTAGGAACTGAAAACCTCCTCGACATGGAGCAGCGTGATATTTTGCAGCGTATGCGCTCGCACAATCCGCTTGCGCGTGAACTGGCGCAGAAGGCGGAGGACAATCTAAAGCGGCGCATCGCAGCTGGAGACCCCGATGTTGATCCTCGCCGGACGGGAAGAGGACCGACGCCCACCGGTTTCAAGGTGGTCTGATGCCTAAATTTGACTTCAAGCGCCGACGGCGCGGCAACGAACCTCAGAGCCTGGGGCTCGTGGTCGGCCTGCGAGCTTTGACACCTACACAGAATGGCGGAGTTGATGAGCTTGCAGTGTGGGAACAGGCGTACAGGCGCAAGGGGAGACCGGCAGTCGTCTTCGAAGAGGATGAAGATAACGTGCCATCATCATAAAGCGGGACGCCCGACCGGATCAGGGTCGAGCGTTTCAGACGCAGGCAGGCAGAGAACCAATGTCGTACAAATTCCAACACCACTGTCAATCCCAGGCTCGGCCCCCCGGCCAATCCCCGGAGGGCCGACCATGGCGAATTTAGATGAATTGCGGAAGCTCGACGCCGACACGCTCGGGGACATGCTCGACAACGCCGAGCGAGACTTTTTCGCCGCCGACGAGGCCGGACTGACGATGGTCGAAGGAATGGCTGGCATATGCAAGCGTCATAGGGAGATCGGCATTGCGTACTTCGGGGTGATACGGAAGCCACTACTTGCCCGCGTGAGAATGTTGGAGCGGGTCATATCGTCTAAGGTGATCACGCCGCACCAGTGGAGCGCCGCCGATGACGCGCACTGTGAAGCAGTTGCTCGACTGCAACTCATGTATGCCGCAGGCCGTGAGTTCTACACTACACGCGAGCACTGCGACGCGGAGGCACGCGAGGAGTACACCGAAGCCATAACGGAGATTTACTGGCAGAGATTTTGCGAGCTACGCGACACCGAGAAGCTCATCGACAGCGCGCGCAGAGAGGGCCAATCTATCAGGCGAAGCCTCAGGTCGCCCACAGGATACGTGAAAACGGGCAAGCATGTTCGCGGCGCTGATGGCGTCAAGATCCCGGTAGTGAGGAAGCAATGATGACACCGAACCCGTCTTCAGCCGACCCCGTAGTGCTGTCAGCGGCAACGCCGCAGCTCAGCGCGTCTAAGTTCAAGGCCACTGAGTTTCCAACGCTCATCTGCTATCAGAATGAGTGGATGTCTTGGGATGGTGCGGCTTATCAGGGGCTCGAAGCCGAGACTGTTGAGGCTCACCTGAGCGCGTTTATGGGTAACGCAAAGACGGCGACATATGAAGAAGTCACAGACCCGGAAACCGGCGACGACAGGCGCGCCGTCAAGCTGACGCCGTTCAATCCGAAGTCGCGCGATATCAACGATGTGTACAAGATGCTCAAGCATCTGTGTCACGTGCCGATCGGTACGATGGACCCGCCGTCGTGGCTTAAAGGCACACCAACGCAATATGCGAAGCTCCTCCCGAAAAACCTAATAAGTTTCCAAAACGGATTGCTCGATATCGAGACGCGCGTATTGCATCCAGCGACGCCGTTCTTTTTCACCCGAACCGCATTGCAGATGAACTATGACCCAAACGCGCCGGAGCCGACCCTATGGCTTGAGTTCATGCGGCAGGTAACGAAGGACCGACAGCCGCTCATTGAACTTACTCAGGAAATGCTGGGGTATCTCATCTCGACCGATACCAGCATGCACAAAATATTTTTCCTTTGGGGTCGTCCACGCTCGGGAAAAGGAACCATTTTGCGCATCACGACCGCGCTCGTCGGCGAGAAGAACATGCGCTATCCGAGCATCGAGACGCTGGCGGGTCGGTTTGGTATGCACAACCTCATCGGCGGCTCGGTCGCACAGATCACTGATGCAAATACGATGGACAACCGAGACCTCGGCAAGTGCGGTTCGCGGATGAACGGTATCAGCGGCGAGGATGGGCAAACGGTCGAGCGCAAAGGCATTGGCGATTGGAACGGCAAAATTTCGGTACGTTTCCAGATTGCAGGCAACACGCTGCCGAACTTCGGAACCAATACGGTTGCGATGGCGACGCGGCTCTTGATCATTCCATTCGACGAGACCTTTGAGGGCCGGGAAGATCGCGCGCTAACGGACAAGCTCATCGCCGAGCTTCCCGGTATTTTGAATTGGGCGTTGGTCGGGCTCGACCGCTTGCGACTGATGGGCGACTTCGTCGAGCCGAACGACAGCAAGGTCGCTAAGAAGCGGCTCGTGCATCTGTCCGACCCGATACATGGCTTCGTCGAGGACTATTGCGTCTTGAAGGGTGGCGCAGGCGTCGATAGGGATGTGCTCTATGGTGCCTATGTTCGGTTCTGCGAAGGCAATCATGTGAAGGCTAAGGGCCTCGGAGAGTTCACCGAAGGTCTGCAAGCCATCCATTCGAGTGTGCTCACGGGCCGTCGCCGCAAAGGCAACGAGGCACAAGTTCACTGCTATCGCAACATCACCTTAAATGACGAAATCGCCGAGAAGGTCTATCAGGTCGACCGGGACGAAAGCGACGACCTCGGGGTCGGCGTGCTGATCACAATCAAGCGCGACGTTTCGGGCTGGCCGGTGCCGCGAGCGACCGGTGGTGACTTCGCACCCTAACCCTTGGCCATTTGACGACCGCTCGGCTTGTCATCGGATTGCGGGGAGATGGCTTGCGTGAGGATTGAGGTTTTTGGGGTGTGCAGACTGTGCAGCCTTCTCCATTACCCAGCTAAACTATTTGAGATGAATATCTACAAAGAACTCCGCTTTAGCCTGCACAGACTGCACACCTCTGACAATGGCTTGCGGGGGAGCGGCACGCGCGGACTAGGGACACCGCGATAAACGTCGATAGCGTAGCCTGGGGGGACCGAAATTAACCTTAACGTCTACAATTCGACCGACTAATCTTAACCAGCGTTAAAGACTTGACAGGGGGTCGCGTTAATGTGGAATTAACCACTAAGTCATTGATCGCACTGCGAGATATTCCATATCACCCCATACGCGAATGATGCTGCACCGCGTTTCACGTTACGTCCCATGGTTGGCACGATACTTGTCCCGCGCCAGGCCAGAAATCGAGCAATATAGCTAACGACGCGGTCCCTCGGGTCCTAGGATCGTTAACCAAGAGTTACCGGGTAGTCATGGTTAACGGGGGGTAAACGCCATTTGGCTATGTCCCCTTGGACGTTCACTCACTTTGAAAAACGATGGCGGATTTCAAAAAATAAAAATCTAAATGCTGCAAATTGTTTTCGACCTACCTCGTCCAGGTCGCTGCGTCGCATTCGTTTCCTAGCGCATCTAAGCTGGCTTCCGCAAAAGCCCGACCAATCTTCGAAATTCTAGGTCGTTTTCTGCCCCCTTCCATTTGTTCACGAAGCGGCAGACCACCTGAAGATTGTCGATAGTGTAATGTGCTTCGCTGTCTATTCTATCAAGCGAGCACAAAAGCGCGACGTCGTCGCACTTTCCATCGAGCTGAAGCGGGATACCCGTGATCGCGCATCGGCCGCTTTGCATATCCAACAGATTCCGAATGTGATCCGACAATTCGCTTGGCGTCAAAGGCAGTAGCTTATTTTTGATCCTTCGAACAACCGCTTGACCGTTTGCGTTCGCCGCAGTTCGTACAGCCGTCTTGGCCATTCTGATTGTTGTATTCTGCATCGCGACATCTTCGGGTGCACTGGCCGCAATATTTGCAACGTCAGCGATCTTCGCAAACTCCGCCTCGGAGATCGATCGGACACCTCGCTGGAAATATCCCTTCCGCTGTCCTCCGATCTCAAGATAGCCCGACCGTCCTTGCTTAAATGGCACGGGGCTATCGAAGGGCCGGTAGTTTAAGACCTCGCACCTTAGCCTGTCAGGGGTGTCTCCAGTAACCGACCCTACGATCCCCATGCCAAAATACACTTGAAGTTGTCGGCCACCCGCCCTCTTCCGACCCCGATAGTAGACAAACGCCAAGCCAGGCAAGATTATGCGACGATACATCTTGGGAAATTGGTAGGACACACCGGTATCGTCGTCGTATGAGATGCCCGACTCTGTCGCTTCATTCTCAGAAAAGACAAGCGGCATGCTATCTCACAGATTTAACTGTTTTACGCTGGTCACATGCAGAAAGAAATTTCTGAACACGTTTTTCAACAAGGGTAGGCTTTTTCAATTGGCATTCCCAGACTGTCAGCACACGCCAGCCTTGTTTCTTAAGCGCCAGCCTCACGGCAATATCGCGCGAAACATTCCTCTCAAACTTCGCTTTCCAAAACTCTATGCGCGTCTTCGGCATCGATGCTTTGCGGCAATTTGAGTGCCTATGCCAAAAACATCCGTGAACTAAAATTACAGACCGAAGCCTGGGAAACACCAAATCGGGTGTTCCCGGCAACTCCTTTTTGTGAAGACGAAATCGATAGCCCAATCGATGCGATATCGCACGAACGGCACGCTCCGGCCCGGTGTGCTGCGACCGTACCTTGGCCATCAAGGCCGAACGGCGATCTGGCGTCAACCTATCCGTCATAGATCTTCGACCGCATTATGCGCGTGTTCAGGCCTTAAGACCATTATAGATCACTGCCAGGATTTCGCGCGCGATGATCGGACTAACACTATTACCGATCATTCGAAAACTGTGCCACGTGGTTGGATGAAAAAGGAAGCGATCGGGAAAGCCTTGCAGGCGGGCGGCTTCGCGTACGGTGATCACTCGATCTTTCGTTGGATGAAGCGGCCTAACCGCTTGATATGAGCCACGGTCAGAACCGGTCCCGGCCCTTATTGTTGGGCACTGGCCTGTCCAAGATAGGCGAACGTGCTTCCCGACTTCGTCCTTGCCCCCTTGGGGGACTGTAGCAAAGCGACCGACAATTTCCTTTTTGTGCGGTGTCTTCCGGTGCCCGGTCACCAGTTTTGTTTTGCCCCTGAGGCTTTGTGCGTAAGTGGAGCGGCTGCTATCTTTCTCCGAAGACCATAGATCAAATCCGCTCGAATCAAGGCCGCGTGGCTTTAGCTTCCCAAGGTCAGCTATGGCATCTCTAACAGTCACGGGACTCTTCCCGCCCTCGAACATTGAGGGATCAAATGCACGCATTTCGTTCGTGTCGTAACCAAAGACAAATATTCTGGGTCGACTCGTTGCCGCTCCAAAACTCGCGCTGTTGAGCAGCATTGGGCCAATCACACGGTATCGTTTGGGCAAAAGCTGCAGTCCATCATCGAGAACTTTGCGGTTGCGCTCGTAGGCCAGCCCCCGAACATTCTCCATGAGAAAAAATTTTGGGCTCACCTCTCGAACGATTCGAAAGAAATCGAGGAGCAAGCCTCGCCGCGGATCATCTTCATCCTGTCTCCCAATGGAGCTGAAGCCTTGGCATGGCGGTCCGCCGATTACGCCATCTACCTTCGAGCCAATAGCCTGTTTAATCGCGCGCGCGCTTTCTCGGCCAATATCCGCGATTCTCAGGTTCGACGACGGAAAATTATGGGCGAACGAAGACGTGAGGTGCAGGTCTTGGTCGATCGAAAGCGCCGAACGAAATCCGGCCTGCTCGGCGCCGAGAGATAGCCCCCCGCACCCGCAAAATAGATCGAGAACCTGCGGGCGATCTGGGCGGTGAGGCATGTCTATCGCAACTTTTCAACCGAGGAATCGGCGTATCGCTTAGCATACTAGAAGAGCTTTTGTCGATCGTTAACGGTCTATAGCCTAAATCACTAGTTGAATTCCCTGAGTTTCTCGCCATTCTGAGGGCATTAGGGCTAGGGAGGAATACGGAGTGGCCAAGACACCCCAACTGGGCGAGGCAAAAAACCCGCTCAGAATGAAAATCAATAAACGCTTCTTCGTCGATATGCTCACACGCGACATAGAGCTCGAAGACGCCGTGCTCGACTTGCTCGACAACTGTTTGGATGGCATCGTGCGATCCACGCCCAAATCACTCTCAGGCAAGAAGCCATACAGAAGCTATTGGAGCAAGATTACGCTCAACGAAGATACTTTCGAAATTGTCGATAACTGCGGCGGCATTCCCAAAAACTTGATTGAAAGGGCGTTTGGGATCGGTCGAGATATCGATCCAAACGAGCACTACAAGACTATCGGCATTTACGGCATCGGAATGAAGAGAGCCATTTTTAAGATGGCCCTCGAAGCGTCAGTTCAGTCGCATTGCGACTTCGGTTTCGAAGTTCAAATAAGCGAGCAATGGCTCAAGGACGAAGATGAGTGGAGATTGGACTATCACCGCCGGAAGGTGCCCTTTCAAAAGGGCACTCGCATTGCGGTCACAAAGTTGAGAAGGGACATCGCCAAAATATTCAAGACCGCCTCATTCGAAGCTCGCTTGCATGAATTCATTGCGCGCCATTATGCGATAATCATAAACAAGGGCTTTCGCGTCGAACTGAATGGGAAGGTCATCCTTGCCGCCCCTGTTTCGATCCTATCTACCAAATTCGACGATATCTCCGACGATAGTCCATCGCTTGCACCATACATGGCGAAGTACGAGGCGGATGGGGTGAAGGCAAGCCTTTGGGTAGGCATGTATCGCAGTCCGTCCGAATCCGAAGGTGACGAGGAAAGCGAGACGGAGCAACGTCAGAGCAGCGACAATTCGGGTTGGACGATCATATGCAACGACAGAGCAATAGTTTCGAACGACACGACAATTTTGACGGGATGGGGTGAAGCGGGAGTTCCTCGCTTCCACCCGCAGTTCATTGGAATCCGCGGCATATTAGCGATGGAATCGGACTATCCATTGAAGCTACCGCTTACGACAACAAAACGTGGCTTAGATGCTTCGTCTGAATTGTATTTAAACCTAAAGCAATTCATGCGAGAGGGGACAAAATTCTATACAAGTTTCACAAACCATTGGAAAGCTGACCGCGTAAAAGCAAAGAAGCTATTTGCGGAGGCTGAGTTACTCGAGATGCCGGAGCTTCGAGCTCTCATGTCTAAGAGCGAGCTCTCCGCAGTAAAAAGGCTGGATGGTGCTTTTAAATATGAGCCCCACCTACCCACACCCGCACCTTCGGAAATGAAAAGAATTTCGTTCACTCGGCACAAGGATGATATTTCGAAAGTGGCGTCGAAGATGCTTGGCGACCCAAAGGCTAAGCCCACCGATGTGGGGGCCGCCTGCTTTGACGAAATGCTGAAGAAGGTGTCGCGCTGATGACGGCCGCCGGCGCGCCGGGCGCATTCGGGGTGAATTACGCGATACGGCCTCACAAATTTGTCGACAGACGCGTGTTCGTAGAGGTCATATCAAGATATTCGAACTTCACGTCAATCGATAAGCACATTTACGTTGGCTTGGGCAGCTTCGCCATGGAAGATCACAAGCTGATGAATCTCTCGTTTGGCATCAGCCCCCTGCTTTCACTGGAAATCGACAGCGATGTATTGAAGCGCCAACAATTCAACACGCCTCTATCGTGCATTAAGCCGACCCGATATTCCACGAACGATTTCGTTGTGCGAAGAGCCTCAATTCTTGCCGAGATCGGGGCGTCGTCTGAGACGAATTCGATTGTCTGGTTCGATATGACGGATGCCACATCGTTGCGCGCAAACTTAGATAATTTTGGACAGCTGCTATCCGCGAGCCAGCCGGGCGATCTTCTCCGAATGACTGTCGATGTGGATGACAAGGCGTTCGGACGAAATAATCCTGACGAGACTTACGAAGACTTGCAATATCGCCGATTCGCCACGCTGCAAGAACTCATCGGAGCTCAGCTAAAGCCAGGAGCGACACAGGACGACATAGGAGAAAAGCTCGGTATTGCAAAGTTAGTTAGCCACGCATTTTCGTTGGTGGCGGAAGAGGCCTTCGATCACGACGCTCGCTACAAGTTTGAACCGATCTCGATAACGACTTACGCTGACGGCCACCGAATGTTGAGCGTCACGGGAGTAATCGTTGAACGAGATCGCAGCAAGGAGTGTAGAGAGCGGATGGCTCTCGCAGACGTTCCGGGAGGAGTGAATGACTGGCAGGAGTTGATCGAAATCCAGATACCTCAACTGACTGTCTGGGAAAAGCTAATGATTGATCGCGACGTACACTCCAGCGACCCAAGCGGCTTGTTACGGCTGATCGATTTTAAACTTCACGAAACAATACCGACTATCGATCTGTTGGGCGGCTATCAAAAATTTCAGCGCTTCTATCCAACGTTTCGGCATGTCTTGCTATAGAATTAGACCTTAGCCGTCACAAACGGACATCGTCGGTTTGGCGTGGCATGTCCGAAAAGTGGCTGAGCTCGAACATCGGCGCCGCCATCGCGATAGACTTTTCGGAATTTCTCAGGTGACCGTCATCTAAAACAGCCGACAGCGAGCTCTTGCTGGCCTTCTCTCTGTCCAGACGCTCACCTCAGAGTTTAGGTGGACCGGAACAAGCTGGACAATCCGGACCTGCAGCGTTTATGCGGATCAAAGCATCATAATTCGTGTGTCCAACAGACCATAAAGTATCACTCACGTCTAAAGTAAGGTCTGCTTGATCACACTCCGCGAGAAAAAACTCCAATGCGTTCGTCCCGTCTGGCCTCGTTGCGGATTCAAGGGCCTTAAAGAAGTTATACACCCCCCGAACTGTCAGGGGTCTGCTTCCAACATTCTTCTGTTGCTCGGCCATCGTTAGTCTCCCGTTTGAATAGCCTCAAATACGTAGTACGCTCACGTCCTCAAGGGACATTTAGCCGACCTACGCCCGTCCCCAATCGTGTGAGGGCGTTCTGGGTATTGATCTCTCGCTGGCGATCCAAGCCCTCCGACGCGGCCGCACGCACTCCCGCTTTTCCGGGAGCTAATATCCGGCCATATTCGTCAAACTGCGGTATGCCATTTTTCGTGGGCGGCAGGCTGACCAGGATGATGATTGTATGCAAATCTTGTCGGAAGTTATCGACATTGAGCCCGGCACTGGAGGGCACAAATCTGCCAACAACCGAATTCGTTGTTGTCGAGGGGTCAAAGTTGCCGGTCGACTTAGTCGTGAACGTAAGAGTGTCTGTCATCTGCGCTGTCGTGTAATCTGTTTTATCCCCAGCTAGATTTTCCCACTGGTTAGCGACCAAGAATGAATCGACCAGCGTGTTGATCCTCAGCAATCCGGCTGTTGGAAATAGATAGTTCGGCGCCTGCGGCTGATTTTGGCAGGCTTCTTCCTTCATCAGCCGCGCGAGGCTGTCGAACGTATCGAACACTCGGAAATGCCGGCTTGCCTCGCGGGTACGATCATTCTTGGCCAGCAGCCCAATAGTGTCGGTCCCAGCATTGAGAGCCTTCAACAAAGTGATATTCAGCCCCAACGTGTTCATCTCGGTTGAGTCAATAGTGAAATCGTAGCTGATGTTGGTGTCCTTGTAGAACTCGAAGGGCTTCCTCAGCTCGGGCGCGAACAGTGGCCATTTTAGAGCCCGATAGTTCGCAGAATTGCTGTCAAGCCAAGCCAACATCTCGTCGCGCGCCATGCGCTGATAAACAATGTAGCTTGCCGGCACCGCCGCAATATTCCGACGAATTACTGCCCGTATTGCGTCACGCGTCTGACACCGGATCGTCGCGGCGATCCTGTCGCTTGTGTACGGCTGGTCGGTGTTCGAAGGCAGATAGTCTTCAGGCAATGGATAAATTGAGCATCCGCCAAGAATAAGCACAATAAGAAGCCAGGCGAAACGTTGCATGGTGCCCCCATATCGCAACGACGATCGCAAAATTTTTTGTTTTCAACCCTAAGACGTCGAGCAACTTCCTGTCAACTATTGAACGGCTATTCGGCCCGGGCGGGCCACTATCGCCGCCGTCCTATGGCAGGCCCCCATTCATGATGGCTCGTTCGTTACCCTTGGCGCGCTCCAGCTCCCTCGCCCTCACCGTCTCAAACGATGCGGGTCGGAGCGGCGGCTTTTGCTCTTTTTCGGCTCGTTTCGACCCGGGTCGGCGCATCCGGCACGAGCGGCGCATCGTCATAGCCGCCGAGCGTAAGCCCGAGCAATTCGGAAATCCGGCGGCTGATCTTCTCTTGAGCTGCGCGGAGAGCCTGCGAGTTAGCGATCATCAACTCGTTAGTGTACTTCGCGGAGACGCCTTGCAGACTATGCCCCATCAGGAACGAAATCAGCATTTCGGATATTTCGAGAGAGACTGCGATGCTGCGGAACGTATGCCGAAGTGCGTTACCTGAGACGGGAAGACCTGATCGATGCCCAGCTTGACGGACGCCCGGGAAAATCAGATCGGCAGCTGCGACCTCATGATGAGACTTCTTGCGTTCGATCACGCGGACCTCGCCGCGCTTCATTCCGCGAAGACCCCTCATTGTGATGGTTTGCGGGGGCGCGTTGATGGCCATCGCCAGCGCGAAAGCAATCTCGCCAGTGATCGGCAGCGAGATATCGTTTCCGGCTTTCGCGTTCCGAATAATCATGCGCCGTGCGTCGAGATCGATATCGCTCTCGCGGATCATGGCAAGCTCAGTTGGCCGACAGCCGGTCAAAAGCGCGGCGAGATGATAGCCCTTATGTACCGGGTTTTCGATCTTGTCCCATGCCTTGCGCCACGCCGAGAAGTCGGGGAAGTCGAGCACGGCTTTCGAAACCTTGACCTTGCCCAGACGGATGCCCGAGGTTGGCGAGGCGGCCGGATTAAGCGTGCGATCAAGCCGCGCCTCTTCGCGGTAGCAGGCCCGAATGAGCCGTGCGCAATGGTCGGCGGTTGTGGGGATGGTCTTCGAAAGTTTCGCGTGCCATGTCTTCACGGCTCGCGGGTTCTGCGACATCTCGGAGAGCGTCCAACCGTCCCATTGAGGCATGATGTGCGCCTCAGAGAGCTTGCTGGCATTGAGCCACCATCGCGGTGGCTTCCCTTTGGCTTCGGCCTGCGCCTTGAGATGGGCGAGGTAGCTTTCAAAGGCTCTGCGGAAGGGCATTGCTTGGCGTTTGCCGGGGGCTGCTGTACCGGCGGCAACCGCACCCGAATATATGAGGGCTTCCTTGCGTGCCTCATCAGTGGTCACCGCAGGCCAGTTGCCGAGCGTCTTGAAGACCGATGACCGATTGCCCTTCGTCCGGCTCTGTTGGCGGAACCGCCAGACCGTAGATTTAGCGCCGAGGAAAACGGTCAGGCCGAAGACCTTGCTGTCGGGGTAGTAACCGCGAAACTTCTCATCATCGTCCGCGAGATCGCGCAACCATTCAATGTGATCGTCGTCGAGCAAACGGGGCTTGCGCTTCGCGTTCGGCTCCGTTTGAACTGGGGCCTTGCCGTTATGCGTGCTCTGAAAATCGTTGTGCCATCGTGATGTCATTGTGATGCCATTTGACCAGTTCGGATGCTGGGTTTTCAGCCGCCGAGACATCACAGATAACAAGAAAAGCCTGCGAAACATGGGCTTTAGTCAATGGTTTCGGGCGTATCTTGTAACGTGGTAAAAATCGGCTGATTAGATTGGGAAGCTGCCGTTCTACCATTGAACTACGCCCGCAAATGCTCGCCCCATGATTAGCCGACCCCGCGCGATCCGCCAAGCGGTTCCGGCCGCTCCGCCCCCGCCCTTAACCGATTGCAAAGATTCCGGATGCGCCGGTTCCGGACGGTGTTATGATGCCCGAGGGGTTGGTGGCGTATGGCGGGGCTTGGGTACACCATATTCGACACGGGGATTGGCCGGTGCGGCATCGCATGGGGCCCACTGGGCGTCATTGGCGTGCAGCTCCCCGAAGCCCGCGAGATCGATACCAGGCGGCGGCTGTACCAGCTTTATCCCGACGCGCGCGAACTTCGCCCGCCGCTGAACGCCGAGATCGCGATCGAAGGCATCGCAGCACTGGTGCGCGGTGGTAACAGCGATCTTTCCGACGTCGCCCTCGACATGACCGGCATCCCGGCCTTCAACCAGCGCGTCTATGCGTTCGCCCGCCAGATCCCGCGCGGGGAAACCCGCACCTATGCCGAGATCGCTTCCGGCCTGCGCGCCTCGGGCGCGGTCTATTCGGTGGCGCAGGCGATTGCCCGCAACCCCTTCATGATCATCGTGCCCTGCCACCGCGTGCTTGAGGCGGGCCACTATGCCGACAAGATCTCGCCGAACGGCGGCGCCATCTCCAAGCGGCGGCTGCTCTCGATCGAGGGCGCGCACCCGACCTCCAGCAAGACCCTGTTCGACGTGCTGCTGCCCGTTGCGCCGCCCCGGGCGCCTACTTAAGTAGGCGGGATGACCGCGACCACGCTGCTCGAGCGCCCATCCATCTCGGTATCCGACTTCCGCTGCGACGCCGGCCCGGGCGACCGGCCGTTCGCCGAACAGCATCGCTGTCACTCGATCTCCTATGTGCGCAAGGGCAGTTTCGGCCTGCGCTGCCGCGGCCGGTCCCATGAGCTGGTGGCGGGATCGGTGTTGATCGGCCATCCCGGCGACGAATATACCTGCACCCATGAGCACGTCTGCGGCGACGAGTGCCTGTCGTTTTTCCTGAGCCCCGAGCTGGTCGAGACGCTCGGCGACAGCAAGGCGATCTGGCAGGCGGGCTGCGCGCCGCCGCTGCCGGAACTGGTGGTGCTCGGCGAACTGGCGCAATCGGCGGCAGATGGCAACAGCGACATCGGGCTCGACGAGATCGGCCAGGTGCTCGCGAACCGCTTTATCGAAGTCGTCTCCGGCAAACCGCGCAAGGCGGCCTCGCCAGCCGCCCGCGACCGCCGCCGCGCGGTGGAAACCGCGTTGTGGATCGATGCCCATTCGCACCAGGCCATCGGCCTGGAAGACGCCGCCGATCAGGCCGGCATCAGCCCGTTCCATTTCCTGCGGCTGTTCGCGGACACGCTCGGCGTCACCCCGCACCAGTATCTGGTGCGCTCGCGGCTGCGCCACGCGGCGCGGCGGCTGGCCGACGACGACAGCGCGATCACCGATATCGCCTATGATGTCGGTTTCGGCGACCTCTCCAATTTCGTGCGCACCTTCCACCGCGCCGCCGGCGCCTCGCCGTTGCGATTCCGCCAGGCCTCGCGGGGGATGCGCAAGATTCTCCAAGAACGCCTTGCCCTCAACTGACTAGGGTTGCTCCAGGCCGCGCGGCAATCTCGCGCGCGTGTCACTGGAGAACACCATGTACGACCACATCGGATTGCGCGTCGGCAACCTCGACGCCAGCGTTCGCTTCTATACTGCGGCGCTCGCTCCCCTGGGCTATGTACTCTGCTCGCGCGATGATTCCGGCGCGGGCTTTGGCCCGAAGGGCGAGCCCGCGCTCTGGCTGCACCTGCACAAGGGAAATTCAAGCACCGGCGCACACGTCGCGTTCCGCGCGCCGGATCATGCGGCGATCGGAAAATTTCACGCCGAGGGCCTGAAGGCCGGCGGCCGCGACAATGGCGGCGCCGGACCGCGCGCCGATTACAGCCCGACCTATTTTGCCGCGTTCCTGATCGACCCCGACGGCAACAATGTCGAGGCGGTGTGCGCGTAGTGCGCGACCGCGTCATGCGAGCACCCGTAGGGTTGGCAAAGCGAAGCGTGCCCACCATCAATGACTCGATCTGATCGACGGTGGGCACGGCGCAATAGCGCCTTTGCCCACCCTACTCATCAACTCCCGACAACAGGATTCAAACCATGGCTTCCATCTACAAGGACATCATCATCGACGCCCATCCTGACGACGTCTGGGACGCCGTGCGCGATTTCGGCGCGGTGCATACACGGCTGGCACCGGGATTCGTGCTCGACACCAAACTCGACGGCGACGCCCGTATCGTGACGTTTGCGAACGGCTCGGTCGCGCGCGAAACCCTGGTCGATTGCGACGACAAGCGGCGCCGGCTGGTCTACGCCATCGCCAGCGAACGCCTGAAGCAGCACAGCGCGTCGGCGCAGGTGTTTGCCGAGAGCGATGGACGCACACGCTTCGTGTGGATTACCGATGTGCTGCCGAACGAGATCGCGCCCTATATCGACGCGCAGATGGATCAAGGCGCGCTCGCGATGCAGAAAGCGCTCGCGCGATCAGCAAAAGTGGCATCCGGTTTTGCGTCCGATCGCGCGTAGAAACATCAACCTGACGCAGCGTCGCGTGATCTTTCTCACAGATCGGCCAATCGCCCTCTCCTAGCCTCACCCCCGTGCGTTCGAATGGCACCGCGTCCGCGGGCATCGCCAGCGCACGGGGAGCCGAACCATGACTGGAGCTGACAAGGTGGTGTGCCAGGCGGCCACGCTGCTGCTGCTGTTTGCGCTCACGTCGATGCCGGCCAAGGCGCAGTTCTTTGGCGGTGGAGGCGGCGGCGAAGACATGATGACGCAGATGGCGCCGATGCTGGAAATGATGAAGGCGAAGATGGGCAAGCGCCGCTTCGCCATGATGATGCAGACCATGGGGCCGATGATGGGCCGCATGATGGAAGGCGGCGGCGGAGGTTTTGGCATGATAGGCGGCGGCGGAATCCCCGGCGGTCTCGGCGGGATGGTCCCCGGCGGCTATGGCGGCGGGTATATGCCCGAAGGTTACGGCGCCGACATCGGCGGCGGCGACATCATGGGGATGCTCGGCGGCGGTGGCGGCGGCGAACTGATGGGCATGGTCCCGCAACTGATGCGCATGGCCAATCTCGGCGGCGGCAGGTATGGCCGAAGGCATCGGCGGAGGTAGATATGAACTCCGTCATTCCGGGATGGTCCGAAGGACCAGACCCGGAATCTCGAGATTCCGGGTTCGATGCTTCGCATCGCCCCGGAATGACAGTCGTGGTCGCGGGTTTAACTCACGACAACGCCGGCCGTGCGGCCGGCACCTCGGCCTGCTTCGGTCCCCACCGCGTCAGGATCACGCTGGCGCAGGACAGCACGCCGAGCACCACCATCGATGCCGAAGCCAGCACGAAAAAATCCTGCGCGGTGGCGTTGTGGGTCGACAGCCACCAGCCACCGGTGCCGATGAACAGCAGCCGCGCGGTCTGCGCCATGACAGGGCCGATCACCTTGGCAGCACCCTGCGACGAAAAATACATCGACGACGCGAGACCGATGAAGGCGTACATCGGCGCCGCCGTCGACAGATATTGATGGCTCGCCGCGCGCACGCTGGCATCGCTGGTAAAGAGGTTGACCCAGACGTCGGGGAAAATCGCGATGAAGGTCGCGATGGTGCCGACCGCAAGGAAAGAGACAAATCCCGCGGTCCAGGCGACGCGGCGGGCGCGCGCGATACGTCCCGCGCCGACCGACATGCCGATCATCGGCACCGAGGCGATGCCGACCGCAAACGACACCGACGTCAGCAGGAATTCGAGCCGCGCGCCGATGCCGTAGCCGGCAAGAATTTCGGTACCGAAACTCGCCAGCATGTGGGTGAAGATGCTGATGGTCAGCACCGATTGCAGCGGCGAGAAGCAGGAGATGGCGCCGACCTTGAGGATGTCGAAGAACATCGCCCCTTGAATCCGCAGGCCGAAGATTTTCGGCACCACGCGCGACCGTCCTGAAAACAGGTACCAGGACATCACGGAGATGCTGATGAGATAGGCGGTCAAAGAGCCGGCGGCGACGCCGCGCATGCCGAATTGCGGGATCGGGCCGAGACCAAGGCCAAGCGTGCCGCCGAGAATGATCTGGCAGACCGCGGAAGACAGCATCATCAACGACGGCAGTTTCATGTTGCCGGTGCCGCGCAGAACGCCAGCCATCGTGTTCATCAGCCAGGGCGCGACGGCGCCGCCGAAGAAGATCTGCGTATAGGCGATCGCCTGCGCCAGCACGTTGCCGCGGCCGCCGAGCAATTCCAGCAATTGGGGCCCGAAGATCAGCATGCCCAGCATGAAGGTTAAGCCGAAGCAGAGGCCGATCAGCAATGCGTGCGAGGCCAGCGTCGAGGCGCGCTCGACGTCGCCGGCGCCGAGCGCACGCGCGATGGCGGAAGCCACCCCGCCGCCCATCGCGCCGCCCGACATCGTCATGGTCAGGATCACGCAGGGAAACACCAGCGCCATTGCGGCGAGCGACTCGACGCCGAGCCGGCCGATATAAGAGGTCTCGGCAATGACCACGCAGGTGCTGGCGCTGAGCGCGATCACGTTGGGCCAGGCGAGCCACAGCAGCGTCGGCAGGATCGGGCGATCGAGCAGCGCATTCTTGGCCGGCGCTTCCGGCGGCGGAAGCGGACGTTCCTCCTCGTCTACGGGCAGTTCGGCGACGGCAATATCGGGCATTTCGTCTCCCGCCGCGCAGTCTGATTGCTGCGCCGCGGTGTTTTCCTACCACGATCGGACAGGATTCCCTGTGCATGGGGCGCAAGGGGGGCCTGCACGATTGCAGGCGAGCAGGTTTCCCTACCCGATCGACCAGACAAACGGCGCCTTGCCGCCGACCGGCGGCTTCAAATGCACCGGAATGTGGCGGCCACAGCCGGCCGCCAGGCCCTCGAACAGGCCTGTGAGAACGCTGGCACAGGCCGGGTGATAATCGCCGACATCGGCCATTAATTTCCAGCTCTGCTGCCGGACTTCGAAGGCGCCTTCCGAGGCGCTGATCTCGGCGACATCGTCCTGTGACTCGAACAGCACGCGCAGGAAGGCGACGAAATCTTTCGCCGAGCCTTGCGCCGCTCCCTGACCCATCGCAAAGCTCTTCGCGATCTCGTGGAAATACTGCATGCCGATCAGCTTGCCGGTGAGGTGCAGCAGATAGGCGGCATCTTCCGGCCCGAACACCTGCACCATCACCGGCGCCGCCGTCTTCACATATTCCATCGCGTAGTTGCGATAGGCCTTTTCCAGCCGCGGCTTCGGCCAGCTATCGACCGGCAGCGCCGGCGCGGTGGCGGGATCAAACTGGGGCGATTCGAGATGCCGCGCGAATACCAGCCGCGCGTCGAGCTCCAGCGGATGATCGTATTCGCAGTAATAGCCTTCGAGCCCGTCCTGGCCGTCGACGCTCTGCTTGGTGCAGACGAAGCCGAGATTGAGATTGCCCAGCGCCACGCCGTTGTTGGCGTGCCATCCGCGCAGCATCGCGCGCGAAACTTCGCCCGGCACGCCGCAGATCGCAGTCCCGCGCCAGATCCAGCGCGGCGGCGGATAGCGGATCCAGGCCTTGCGGTCGGTCTCGTGCATGTATTCGACATGCACGCCGCCGATCCAGTTCGACAGATAGTGATAGCGCGCAGCGGCGACCGCGGGCGGCAGATGATCGAGCCCGAGTTTGACCAGCCCGGGCAGGAAGCGCTCCTGCTGCTGGCGGCGGAATACCCTGAATACGAATTCGGCGGCATCCGCGGTGCCGCGCCTAGAGACCACAGTGAGAATGAGGCCGGTGAAAAACGCATGATAGAGATCGGCGACGCTGCGCCACTTCGCCCATTGCGCTTCGTGTTCGCTGTCCTGCCGTCCGACCATCGTCGCTCCCTTTTTTGTGAAAGCACATTGTCATCGCGCGCGAAGTGGCGCAATGCGCCGCGCGCGAGGCTGGATTGCCTTGACGCGGGCGCTTGCGAACCTAAGGTCCGAAGCCACGCCGAAGGGATCGATTGCATGACATTGCCGATGAGCTGGGACGAATGGACGCGGCACGACGGCACGGCACTGGCCGCACGCGTTCGTAAGGGCGAACTCACCGCCGCGGAATTAGCCAAGCAAGCCGCCGCAGGGATCGCCAAGGTCAATCCCGCGCTGTCAGCCGTCGTCGAAGTGTTCGAGGACGCGATCGCCGATCCCGGCAGCAACGGCGCCAATCCAGATGGGCCGTTTGCCGGGCTGCCTTTCCTGATGAAGGATCTCGGCCCGACCATGAAGGGCCGGCTGCAGGAGATGGGCTCGCTGATCATGCGCGGCAATCGCGCGACATCCGATACGTTCCTGACCGGGAAATTTCGTCACGCGGGACTCAATCTCATCGGGCGCACCACCACGCCGGAGTTCGGGGTCTGCAGTTCGGCCGAAAATCCCGCCGTTTATATCACGCGCAATCCCTGGAACACCGACTACACCACCTGTGGATCGTCGGCCGGCAGCGCCGCGACGGTCGCGGCCGGTGTGGTGCCGATCGCGCATGCGACCGACGGCGGCGGCTCCATCCGGATTCCGGCCGGCGTCAACGGCAATATCGGGTTGAAGGTCTCGCGCGGGGTGTTCTCGCTCGCACCGCTGATGTCTGACCTGACAGGGCTGGTCTCGATCCAGGGCTGCCAGTCGCGTTCGGTGCGCGACACCGCGGCCTTTGTCGATGCCTGCCGCGGTCCGGCGCCCGGCGAGTTCATGCCGTTCTGGACTACGCCGGAGCCTTACACCGAGATGATCACGCGCGATCCGGGCCGGCTCCGCATCGCGCTCTCGCACCAATGGGGCGAATATCGCGCCACACCGCAGATCGCGACCGAACTCGCGCGGGTCGGAAAATTCCTCGAAAGCCTCGGCCATCATGTTGATTATGCGCTGCCGGACCTGGACTTCCCCGCCGCCTTCGAGGCGCAGACGGCCTGTTATGTCAGCAACTTCGCGCAGGTGATCGGCAATATGCTGGCCGCGCGCGGGCTCGACCGGCCACCGGCCGACCTGATCGAACCTGTTAACATCAGGATATGGGAAGCCGGACGGCACAACAGTTTCACCGAACGCGCGCGCATGCAGGCGGTGTTCAACACCACGTCGCGCGGCTTCGGCGATTTCTTCGAGCAGTGGGACATCATCCTGACGCCGATCACGGCGCTGCCGACACCGAAGGTCGGCACGACAGAATATCTGACGATCAGCGACAACCCGTCGGTGGCGGACTGGTTCGGCAATCTCTGGCGCAATTTTGCGTTCACGCCGCTCGCCAA
Organism: Bradyrhizobium ottawaense; assembly: GCF_900099825.1. Classification (NCBI taxonomy): domain Bacteria; kingdom Pseudomonadati; phylum Pseudomonadota; class Alphaproteobacteria; order Hyphomicrobiales; family Nitrobacteraceae; genus Bradyrhizobium; species Bradyrhizobium ottawaense. The sequence continues at coordinate 3,225,692 of NZ_LT629693.1, forward strand.
TCTCTGCGGCATTCCCGCGATCTCGTTGCCGCTCGCAACGCACGAGCACGGGTTGCCACTCGGCATTCAGGCGCAGGCCAAGCAGGCCAATGA